>NC_014306.1:3000098-3300108 GCF_000196615.1 Erwinia billingiae Eb661 | reverse complement strand
CAGCCCGCCGACAATGGTAATCCCCAGCGGCTGGCGCAGTTCTGCCCCATCACCGGACGTCAGCACCAGCGGCAAGGCACCTAACAGCGCCGCCAGCGTGGTCATCATGATTGGCCTGAAGCGCAGCAGGCTCGCCTGGAAAATCGCCTCGCGGGCGGTCAGGTTGCCGTTACGCTGCGCCTCCAGCGCAAAATCGACCATCATGATGGCGTTCTTTTTGACGATACCTATCAGCAGCAGAATGCCGATCAGTGCAATCAGACTGAACGGCGCGCTAAACAGTTCCAGCGCCAGCAGCGCGCCCACACCTGCGGAGGGCAGCGTGGAGAGGATGGTCAGCGGATGCACGTAGCTTTCATACAGGATGCCTAACACGATATACACCGTGGCGATGGCGGCGATAATCAGCCACACCTGGCTGTTCTGGCTTTGCTCGAAGGCTTGCGCAGTACCGGCAAAGCTGCCCCGCACCGAGGTCGGCACGCCCAGCGTGGTCATGCTGCGGTCAATGGCATCGGAAGCCTGAGAAAGCGACACTCCTTCTGGCAGGTTAAAGGAGATGGTCGAGGCAGCCGACAGTCCCTGATGATTTACCGACAACGGCGCGTTGGCCGGGAGCCATTTGGCAAAGTAAGAGAGCGGAATGGCTTTGCCATCGTTGTTAATCAGGTACATCAAATCCAGCGAGCTGATGTCCTGGGTGTAGCGCGGATCCACTTCCATTACCACTTTGTACTGATTGAGCGGCTGATAAATGGTGGAAATCTGCCGCTGGCCGAAGGCATTGTTCAGCAGGTTATTGGCATCCGTCACGTCAATGCCCAGTCGGGTCATGGTTTCACGATCGTAGGTCAACGCCATTTCCGAGCCTTTATCCTGCTGATCGGAGTTCACATCCGCCAGCTCCGGCAGCGCCGCAAAAGCCTCGCGAATTTTCGGCTCCCAGATCCGCAGGTCGTCGAGATTGTCTGACAGCAGCGTGTACTGATACCCGGCGTTCGATTCCCGTCCGCCCACCCGCAGATCCTGTACCGCCATCAGATACAGACTCGCGCCAGGTTCTTTGGCCAGCTTGATGCGCAGCCGGGCAATCACTTCCTGCGCATTTTCACTGCGCTCGCTTAACGGCTTAAGGGAGATAAACATCGATCCGCTGTTGGTGCGCGAGCCGCCGGTAAAGCCGACCACGCTTTCCACCGCCGGATCGTCGCGGACAATCTTCATAAAGCCTTCCAGCTTGCCGCGCATCGCCTGGAACGAAATGCTCTGATCGGCCTGAATAAAGCCCATCACCCGGCCGGTATCCTGCTCGGGCATAAAGGTTTTCGGGATGGAGATATACAGATAAACCGTCAGGCCGATGGTGGCGAGAAACACCAGCAGCGTCCAGCGGGAGTGATTGAGCACCCAGTTCAGCGAGCGGCCGTAGCCTTGCTGAATGGCGTTGAGCACGCGGCCAAAGCCCCGCACCCGGCCTTGCTCGCGTTGCGGATGCGCGCGCAGCAGCCTGGCGCACATCATCGGCGTCAGGGTAAGGGAAATCACCAGCGATATCGCTATTGATACCGACAGCGTGACGGCAAATTCCTTAAAGAAGCGGCCAATCAGACCGCCAAGCATCAGCAACGGCAGGAAAACGGCAATCAGCGACAGGCTCATCGACAGCACGGTAAAACCCACTTCCCGCACGCCCTGTAACGAGGCCTGCAGCGGCTTCATACCCGCTTCCACATGGCGGGAAATGTTCTCCAGCACCACGATGGCATCATCCACCACAAACCCGGTGGCAACGGTCAATGCCATCAATGACAGGTTATTCAGGCTAAAGCCGCACAGGTACATGGCGGCAAAGGTGCCAATCAGCGACACCGGCACGGCCACCGCCGGGATAAGCGTGGCGCGACCCGAGCGTAAAAACGCAAACACCACCAGGATCACCAGCCCGACCGAGATTGCCAGCGACTGTTCCACCTCTGCCAGCGAGGCGCGGATTGTGGGCGAGCGATCCTGGGCGATTTCCAGATGGATTGAGGCCGGAATGATATTGCTGAGTTCAGGCACTTCGGCGCGGATACGGTCAACCGTATCGATGATATTGGCTTCGGGCAGCTTGCGGATCAGCAACAGGATTGCCGGTTTGGCGTTCGACATCCCGGCGTTGCGGACGTCCTGAACCGAGTCGGTGACGTTAGCCACATCCTGCAAACGTACTGCTGCGCCGGCATTGTAATGCACCACCAGCGGCTGATAATCCGCCGCCTTTTGCAGCTCGTCGTTGGTTTTCAGTTGCCAGCGCTGCTGATGATCTTCAATCGCGCCCTGCGGTCTGCGCTGGTTGGCATTGGCGATGGTTTCTCGAATCGCATCCAGCGAGACGCCCTGATTAAACAGCGCCTGCGGATTGAGGTCGACACGCACCGCAGGCAGTGAACTGCCGCCCACGGTGACGTCACCCACACCGTCGATTTGCGACAGCTTTTGCGCCAGCTGCGTAGAGGCATAGTCATACAGCTGACCCTGGGAATAGGTGTCCGAGGTCAGCGCCATAATCATAATCGGGGCGTCGGAAGGGTTGGCCTTGCGGTAGGTAGGGCGGCTGGGCATCCCGGTAGGCAACAGGCTTTGCGCGCCGTTAATCGCGCCCTGAACATCCCGCGCGGCACCGTTGATATCGCGATCGTAGTCGAATACCAGGATGATGCGGGTGCTGCCCAATGAGCTGGTGGAGGTCATTTCACTGACGCCCGCGATACGTCCCAGCGAGCGTTCCAGCGGGGTGGCCACTGACGACGCCATGGTTTCCGGTGAGGCGCCGGGCAGCGACGCACTGATGACGATCACCGGGAAATCCACCTGCGGCAGTGGGGCGACAGGCAGCAGCCTGAATCCCAATACGCCCGCCAGCAGGATGGCGATGGTCAGTAGAATCGTCGCCACGGGGCGATGGATAAACAGCGCGAAAAACCTCACTGCGCTTCCTCCTGCCTGAAGCGACGACGGGTAGCGTGGGCCAGTCGGTCAAACAGCAGATAAATCACCGGCGTGGTGAACAGCGTCAGTACCTGGCTGACCACCAGACCGCCGACCATCGCCACGCCCAGCGGACGGCGCAGCTCTGCACCGACGCCGGTACTCAGCATCAGCGGCAAGGCACCCAGCAATGCCGCCAGCGTGGTCATCAGGATCGGGCGGAAACGCAGCAGGCAGGCCTGATAAATCGCGTCATACGGCGCCATACCTTGTTCCCGCTCGGCGGCCAGCGCAAAGTCGATCATCATGATGGCGTTTTTCTTCACGATACCAATCAGCAGAATGATGCCGATAATGGCGATCACGTCCAGTTCGTGACCGCTCAGCATCAGTGCCAGCAGCGCGCCCACGCCCGCGGTTGGCAGCGTAGACAGAATGGTAATCGGGTGGATAAAGCTTTCATACAGCACGCCAAGGACGATATACATCGCCACGATTGCCGCCACGATCAGCCAGATGGTGCTGGACAGCGCCGCCTGGAAAGCCAGCGTGCTGCCCTGGAACTCGGTCATGATCTCCGACGGCATTGCCAGATCCTGCTCGGTTTTGCTGATGGCATTGACCGCCTGTTCCAGCGAGTAACCGTCGCGCACGTTGAACGAGAAGGTGGTTGAAGGGAACTGATCGAGATGGTTAATGCTCAACGCCCCATGACGCTGCTCAACGGTGGCGATCGCGCTCAACGGCACCATGCCGCCAGAGGTGCTGTTCAGGCGAATGCCATCCAGCGCGGCAAGGCCTGGCGTGGCTGAGGTGTCATGCTCCAGCACCACGCGATACTGATTGGCCTGGGTGTAAATGGTGGAGATCAGACGCTGGCCAAAGGCGTTATACAGCGCGTTATCCACGTCGGCCATGGTGATACCCAGACGGCTGGCGTTATCGCGATCCACTTTGATATAGGCTTCCAGCCCCTGATCCTGCCAGTCGCTGCTGACATCTTTCAGCTCCGGCAAGGTCGACAGCGCAGTAATCAGTTTCGGCACCCACAGGCTGAGGGATTCGAGCGAACCGGCCTGCAAGGTAAACTGATATTGCGTGCGGCTGACCGTGGTATCAATGGTGAGATCCTGCACCGGCTGCAGGTAGAGATTCACGCCGGGCAATTTGGCTATTTCCGTCTGAAGTCGGTCGATCACCACCGGAATGCGGTCATCACGCTGATCCAGCGGTTTCAGGTTGATCTGCAGTCGCCCGCTGTTCAGCGCCGGGTTGGTGCCGTCGACGCCGACGAAAGAGGTCAGGCTTTGCACCGCCGGATCCTTCATGATGATTGAGGCAACCTGCTGCTGGCGCTGCGCCATATTGGCGTAGGAAACCGATTGTGGAGCCTGCAGCGTGCCCTGGATGATGCCGTTATCCTGCACCGGGAAGAAGCCTTTCGGAATGGTGATCCACAGCAGCACGGTGATCGCCAGCGTGCCCAGCGCCACGCCTAGCGTTATCCACGGATGATTCAGCACCCGGCGCAGAAAATGCCCATAACCGGCAATAATGCGGTCAAACATCGCTTCACTGGCGCGCGAGAAGCGGTTCTGTTTGCGTAACGACTCCACGCTCAGCATGCGCGCGCACATCATTGGGGTCAGGGTCAGCGACACCACGGCGGAAATCAGAATGGAGATCGCCAGCGTCACGGCAAATTCACGGAACAGCCGACCGACGATATCGCCCATAAACAGCAGCGGGATTAACACTGCAATCAGCGAGAAGGTCAGGGAAATGATGGTAAAGCCAATTTCGCCCGCGCCTTTTAGCGCCGCGGCCATCGGCTTTTCGCCTTTCTCAATATAACGGGAGATGTTCTCGATCACCACGATCGCATCATCCACCACAAAGCCGGTGGCGATGGTCAGCGCCATCAGCGTCAGGTTGTTGATCGAGAAACCCAGGAAATAAATCACTGCGAAGGTGCCGACCAGCGACAGCGGAACGGCAACGGCCGGAATGATGGTCGCCGGCACGTTACGCAGGAACAGATAGATGATCATCACCACCAGCGCAATCGCCAGCATCAGCTCAAACTGCACGTCATGCACGGAAGCGCGGATATTGGTGGTGCGATCGGTCAGGACTTTGACCTCAACCGATTTTGGCAGTGAGGCGGTCAGCGACGGCAGCATCTGGCGAATACTGTCGGCGGTGGTAATGATGTTGGCGCCAGGCTGACGCTGGATATTCAGCACAATGGCCGGCTGACGATTGGCCCATGCGCCGAGCCAGCTGTTCTCCGCACCCTGCTCAACAGTCGCCACATCGCGCAGCCGCACGGCTGAGCCGTTCTGATAGGCGACGATCAGCTGACGGTAATCCTCAGCGGATTTCATCTGATCGTTGGCCGACAGCGTGATTGAACGCTCGGGGCCGTCAAGGCTACCTTTGGCGGAGTTAACGTTGGCATTCGCGATCGCCGTGCGCACCGTTTCACTGTCCAGATTCAGGGCTGCCAGCGCCTGCGCGTTGAGCTTGACCCGCACCGCAGGGCGTTGACCGCCGGCCAGCGTCACCAGACCGACACCCGAGACCTGAGAGATTTTCTGCGCGACCCGCGTTTCCACCATATCCTCAACCTGGGTCATCGGCATGCTGGTAGTGGTAACGGCAAGGGTCATGATCGGCGGATCGGCCGGGTTAACCTTGCTGTAAACCGGCGGATTGGGCAGATCGGACGGCAGCAAATTGGTGGCGGCGTTAATGGCGGCCTGCACTTCTTGCTCGGCCACATCCAGCGGCAGCGTCAGCTGGAACTGCAAAGTGACCACCGATGCGCCGCCGGAACTCTGCGAAGACATCTGCTTCAGCCCGGACATCTGGCCGAACTGGCGTTCAAGCGGGGCGGTAATCGACGAGGTGACCACATCCGGGCTGGCACCCGGATACAGCGTCACGACCTGAATGGTGGGATAGTCGACTTCCGGCAGGGCTGAAACGGGCAGGGCACGGTAGCCCAAAATACCGGCCAGCAGGATCGCCACCATCAATAGCGTGGTGGCAACCGGGCGGAGAATAAACTGGCGGGACGGGCCGCCGGTGGAGCTCGGTGGCATAACCTGCATCAGGAACTGGCTCCTTTAGACGGCAGAGCGCTTTTTCCTGAGGTCAGCGGCGTGGCCTGCGGTGCCACCACTTCCACTTTGGTGCCTTCGGTCAGGCGGTCGATGCCGTCGGTGACGACACGCTCGCCCGCATCCAGTCCGGCGGTGACCACCACTTTCTGGCTATCCTGTAAGCCGGTAGTGATCAGTTTTTTACTGACTTTATCCTCTGCGTTGACCACCCAGACAAAGTTTCCTTCATTGCCCATTTGCAGCGCCGCAGCCGGGATCACAATCGCATCCTGCAGGGTGTTGACCTTCAGGCGGGCGTTCACGAACTGATTAGGGAACAACATATCGTCGTTGTTACCGAAGCGCGCCTTCAGCTTAACCGTGCCGGTGGTGGCATCAATCTGGTTATCCATGCTGAGTAACGTGCCGCTGGTCAGCAGTTTTTTATTGCTGCGGTCCCAGGCTTCTACCGGGATTGGCTGGCCGCCTTTTTGCGCCATCAGGATGGTGCTGATGTCATTTTCCGGCAGGCTGAACACCAGATCGATCGGATGCGTTTGGGTAATGACCACGATGCCGGTGGTATCGCCGCTGGTGATGTAGTTGCCGACGTCGACCTGCTTGAGTCCGACGCGGCCAGAGATAGGGGAGGTGACGCGGCTGTAGGTCAGATTTAACTGGGCGCTGGCAACGCTGCCTTCATCGGCTTTAATCGTGCCGAGGGTTTCGCTGACCAGCGAGCGCTGGGTATCCATTTCCTGCTGCGAGACCAGATTGGTTTTTGCCAGCTTCTCGTAGCGGGCCAGATCGCGGCGGGCATTTGCCAGCGTGGCCTGGTCTTTTGCCAGCTGTCCCTGCGCCTGAGTGAGGGCGACCTGATAAGGACGCGGATCGATTTCGGCAATCAGCTGACCGGCCTTCACTTCCTGACCTTCGGTAAAATGCAGCGCCATCAGGTCGCCATCGACCCGGCTGCGCAGCGTGACGGTGTTGGCGGCGGTGACGGTGCCCAGTCCGGAAAGATACTGCGGCACGCTCTGGCGCACCGCTTCGGCTGCCTGCACCGGGGATAATGCGGCAGTGCCACCATGACGGCCCCCGCTTTTACCTTCACCGCCCTTATGCTGCTGAGCGTCAGCGGTTTTTTCCGGGGCAGCGCTGCTGTGGCTGCTGTGCCACCAGTACCAACCGCCAGCGGCAACCGCTGCGATAATCAGGATCGGCAAGATTTTGAGGGAACGGCGTTGTGCAGTCATCTTGGTGTCAGCTCTCCGGTGCAAAAATTGTGTCCACGAGGGCCAAAAACGGGGCCCAGAATTTTTCTATTTTAGCGGGTTTATCAACCGCAAAAGTGAAGGAATTAAGGATAACCGTTCAGCTGGTGTAAGTATTCCTGTCGCGCACATCTTTTGCCACAAATCGTCGAAGCGACGCCGGGGATGTTTGCTACGCTCTAAGTCACGTGAGAAACAATTCATATTCAGGAGAGTAATGATGAGTCAATCAGAGCACCGTTCACTGGGCCGCACCGGCATTCAGGTTCCTACCTTAACCTTTGGTGGCAACGTATTTGGCTGGACTGTCGATCAAAAAACGTCTTTCTCCCTGCTGGATGCGCTGGTAGAAAAAGGGCTGTATTTCATTGACACCGCTGATGTGTATTCCCGTTGGGCGCCGGGTAATGAAGGCGGCGAATCTGAAACCATTATTGGTAACTGGCTGAAGCAGAGCGGCAAACGCGACAAAATTGTGCTGGCGACCAAAGTTGGGATTGAGATGGGGCCTGGGAAAACCGGGCTGTCACCGAAATACATTCGCCAGGCGATTGAAGACTCGTTGCGTCGCTTGCAAACCGACAGCATCGACCTGTATCAGGCACACAGCGACGACAGCGATACGCCGCTGCAGGAAACGCTGGCGACCTTTGATGCCTTAATTAAAGAAGGCAAAGTGCGGGCGATTGGTGCCTCCAACTATTCGGCAGAACGCCTGAGCGAAGCGCTGAAGGTCAGTGAGGATAATGGCTTCGCGCGCTATGAAACCTTGCAGCCTGAATACAATCTTTATGACCGTGAAGGCTATGAAAGTGGTCTTGAGCAGGTTGCCAAAGATAATGGCCTGGCGGTGATCAATTATTATTCGCTGGCCAGTGGTTTCCTCAGCGGGAAATACCGTAAGCCGGAAGATGCCAGTAAAAGTCAGCGTGGTGCAGGTGTGGTCGAGAAATATCTGAACGAGCGCGGCTTACGCATTATTAAGGCGCTGGATCAGGTGGCGGAATCCACCGGTTCAACCCCGACGCAGGTGGCTCTTGCCTGGCAGATTGCCCGCCCGAGTATCACCGCCCCAATCGTCAGCGTCACTTCACTGACTCAGCTTGATGAGTTAACGAAAGCCGCCGCGCTCAAACTGAGCGACGACGACATCCGTGAACTGTCAGAAGCCAGCAGCTACTGAGCTTAGCGGAACATCACCTGTGCCCAACGGGCCAGACCGGCGGTGACGGAACCAAAGTCATCGCCGCTCGCCAGCGGAATGTCCGGCAGCTGCTGTTGCAGTGCCTGACGCAGCACCGGTGAACGGGCGCTACCGCCGGTCAGATAGATCACATCAGGACGGGTGCCGCTGGCATCCAGCGCCATTTTCACCTGTTCCTGAATCCGCTCCAGCGGCTGCGCAATCGCCGCTTCCAGCCCCTGAACACTTATCGCCGTCTCCAGCGACTGCTCAATAAAGGCCAGTTGCGTGGTGACGTTGGCTTGCTCAGACAGCGCAATTTTGCTCTCCTCAGCCGCGCGCACCAGGCGATAGCCCAGACGCTGCTGCCAGACTTTAAGCAGACGCTTCACTTTCTCTGGCTCACGCGTATCGCGGATCAAATCCAGCAGCAGCTTTTTGCTGGCGGTGGCGTAGAAATCGCTTTGGGCAGGAACATCATTGATCGCCACGGCGTTCCACCACGGCAGAGCAGGAAGGGCAGTGCCTTTTTCCGTCGCGCCGCCTAATCCCAGCAGGGGCATCAGCTCCTTAAAGGCCAGCATGATATCCAGATCGTTCCCGCCTACGCGGCAACCGCTGTGCCCTAACAGGCTGGCACTGCGATCGGATTTGTCATGCCATTCCGGGCCCATCAGCAGCATCGAGCAGTCAGTGGTCCCGCCGCCGATATCGACCACCAGCACCCGCGTTTCCTGTTTCAGCGTCGCTTCAAACTCCAGGCCTGCGGCAACCGGCTCAAACTGGAATTCAACGTCTTTAAAACCGGCACGGCTGGCGGCACGCGCCAGAATACCCTGCGCCTGACGGTTGGCTTCATCCCCGCCCAGGCCCTGGAAGTTGATCGGACGACCAATCACTGCCTGGGTGATGCTTTGATTCAGATTCTGTTCCGCCTTCTGACGGATGTGCAGCATCATGGCGCACACCAAATCCTCGAAGAACGCCACCTGCTGCGGCTTTAGCCCGTTGGCACCGAGGAAGGATTTCGGCGACTTAACGAACCAGACATCTTCCGGATCGGCCATATATTGCGCCAGCGACGCCAGTCCAAACTGGACGCTGTTGGGGGTGACCTCAATATCTTCTTCGCGGTTAAAGGCCAGCGCACGGCGTAAAATGGCCTGGTTATCGGCTTCAGGTGTCGGCACCTGATGATGGCGGAATAACCACTCACTGACCGCATCGCGGGTCGGAGCACAAAGCATGGAGGGCAATAAGGTAGAACCTTGCTCCAGCGGCAGCAGTGCAGGCACGCCGTCTTTCATAATGGCGACCGAGCAATTTGCTGTCCCGTAATCAAAGCCAATAAACATTTATCCCCCTCAGCTGGAAAAAAGGGGGCGACTTTAGCCCAGGCCCGCATGGAGAGCAAGAACCCATGCGCAATTTATCGCAAAGTGGCGGCACTAGGCCTGATCTTCGTGGTGATTGAGCTGCCAGGGATTGAGGGTGCGCAGGCGTTCCGGATCGTACACCGCCAGCTGGCCACGCCCGTTGTGCTTGGCGCTGTAGCAGGCCAGATCGGCCTGAGCCAATACGTCGCTGACCGTATGGTTTTCCTTATTGAGTAAGGTGATCCCGGCGCTGGCACCGACGCGGTGCAGACGGCCTTCCCACAAGAAGTGATAGTCGTTCACCGCGTTGACGATGCGGGCAATCACTTCCTGCGCCTTATCCTGCGGGCAATCCAGCAACAGAATGCCAAACTCATCACCGCCCAGGCGGGCGAGGAAATCATTGCTGCGCAGATGGCGCTGCATCACGCCAGAAATTTCACGCAGCAAGGCATCGCCGGCGGCATGACCGGAGGTATCATTGACCGCTTTGAAGCGGTCCAGGTCGACAAACACCAGCGCATGATCTTTTTGCAACAGGCTTGGTGAGAGCAACAGGCTGTCGAGCCTCTGCTCAAAGCTGACGCGGTTGGGCAGGCTGGTCAGCACATCGTGGGAAGCGCTGTAGGTCAGACGACGCATCATTTCGCGCGAGGTGCTGACATCGCGTATCACCATCACGCTGCCGATGTTGTCACCTTCCAGCGTTTTCAACGGCATGATGCTGTAGTGGATATCGTACTGACGGCCCGCGCTGTTATGCAGCACCAGTTCCTGATCTAAATCCGGCGTAGATTTGGTTTGCGGCAGTTCACACAGCAGCAGACTTTCCAGCTGTGGGCCTTTGTGGCCCTGGGTGATGCGCAGAATATCGTTGAGCGGCTTGCCGACGGCATGTTCCTGCGCCCAGCCGGTCATGCTTTCAGCGACCGGGTTCATAAAGATGACCCGCATCTCTTCATCGGTACTGATCACCCCTTCACCGATCGCATCCAGCGTAATGTGCATGCGCTCTTTTTCCTGGTAGAGCGCATCGGTCAGCTGGCGGATAGCGGTGATATCCTGGTTAATTCCCAGCATACGTTCCACATCGCCTTTCTCATCCAGCACCATATTGGCCTGGCTGCGGATGTAACGAAGGCCGTTATCGGTTTCAATACGGAATTCAATATCAATCGGTGAGGAGGTTTTTACCGCCGTATCGAAGGCATCAATCGCCGGCTGCCGATCGGCGGGCAGCAGGCTGTTAGCCCAGGTGAGATAGGTCGCCTGGCCATTTTCCGGCAGGTCATAAATGCGGAACATACGTTTGTCCCAGCTCATTTTGCCGGTCACCAGGCTCCATTCCCACACGCCAATGCCGCCCGCTTCATTCGCCAGCGTAATGCGCTGCATCAGGCGGCGGTTGACCTCTTCGGTGGTTTTCAGGTCGGTGATGTCTTCAATCTGCGAGATAAAATAGAGCGGCAGCTGCTCGCTGTCCCGCACCAGCGACACGGTGAGCCGCGCCCACAGAATCTGCTGATCCTTACGCAGATAGCGCTTTTCCATACTGTAGGTTTCAATGTCGCCCAGCAGCAGCGCGTTAAGCTGAAGCAGGTCCGCGTCAAGATCTTCCGGGTGGGTGATCTGCTGGAAATCCATCTTCTTCAGCTCTTTTTCCTGGTAATCCAGCAGCTTGCAAAGGGATTTATTGACCTTCAGCCATTTACCTTCCGGCGAGACCAGCGCCATACCAATGGCAGAGAATTCCATCGCATGGCGAAAACGCGTTTCGCTCTCCGAGATATGCTTTTTTTCTTCACGGAAGGAGTGCATGACCAGCGCCATCATATGGCTTGGGATCAACGCCATTAAGAACGGCAGCCAGACGGAACTGGCCAGCGGCCAGCGGCTGTTGAGCTGAATATCCAGTAACCCCAACGCCAGCATGACCGTCATCATCGACAGCGTGGCCAGGAACACCACAAAGGCCTCGAAGCGGGGCAGGCGCACGGCGCTGTAGAACAGCACCACAATCACAAAGGTGAACGGCCACGGCAGATAGCGCAGCGAGCAGTAACAGAGCACCAGCGTTACCAGAAGGGTCAGCAGCGTTTCAAACAGCACATTCTGATGACGGGCGCGTTGGAAATAATCGTTATTCCACAGCAGGCAAACCGGGCCCAGTGCCAGCATGCCAATCATTTCCGACACCACCCAGGTCGAGAAGAAGCGGAAGCTGCTGTGCCCGGAGCTGCTGAGCACCCAGGCCGCCAACAGGCCGCCCACCAGCGGGGTAAACATACCCACCGTCACCATCATTTTGCTCCAGCTCATCAGTGAGCCAAGCGGCGACTGGCGATCGAGCATCACCCGCAGTAACGATCCGCCAATTATCGCCTGGGTCAGGTTGATCAGCGGATACTTGACGTTGGCGATCCCAGGACCGATCACCAGCGAGTTGGCAAGGGCAACGCCGATAAAACAGCTCAGTAAGGCCAGCGGCAGGGAGGTAAGAGGCAGGCGAAAGATCACCATGGTCATCAGGGCCGTGGAGAACCACAGCGGGGAAATCTGGCCACTGACTTTAATCAGCTCTAAGCAGAACAGCGTTAACGCAAAACTCAGCCCGCCCAGCATGAAGGTCTGAGGCCAGCGGAGGGTGATGCGCTTTACGGAAAAAAGGGTGTCAGTCGTCATTCAAAAATCCAGCGTGGCGCCGGAGGTTTAGATCAACCGAAGGCGCAATCTACGTTACATCAGCGATGCTAACATAACCGTTTATGAATGCTTGCGGTAATTCAAAAGATAGCGGTATTCGGGCGATTGACCTGCATTTTTTCGCCCGATTCCGCTTAATGGTGGGATTACTGACGGAGTTTGAGCAACTCAGCGCGGGTCCAGGCATGGTCGATACCGGAAAGCTGCACCGAAAAGCGCTGCAGGAATTGCTGGGTGGTCGCCAGGCGGCCGTGACTCATCAGCAGCAGTGGCAACAACAGCGCGATGCACAGCTGGGTGGCGGAAAATCCCTGCAGCTCCGAACGACGCTGGCTGACCAGGAACGCGGTGCTCAAGGTAAAGCCGAGGATCAGACCGGCAACCACTTCGCTGGTGGAATGATAGTTCAGCACCAGACGGGAGGCGCCGACCATCAGCGGGATCAGGTAACCCACCATCACCGCGCAGGTGCGCCAGGCCGGCTTAAGACGGCCGCTGAGTAACCACAGCATGACCGGCCACAGGGTGGCGGACATGGCGCTGTGGCCGCTGAAGCCGGTGAAATTAAAGCGTGCGCTGCCAATGCCGTATCCGAGGAAGGCGATTTTAGACAGGCTGACGATGGCACCCGCGGCGCAAAAAGCCAGCGCCCAATACCAGACGGCGCGACGGTCGCTGTTTTTCCAGGTAATAAGAATGGCCATAATGACCGCCGTGGGGATCAACAGCATGCTGTCGCCGAAATAAGTCAAAATATGCAAAATATGCCAGGACACCGTGTTTCCTTCTTACTGTGTTACCGAGCCGGGCCAGCGTGAGCAGGGACGGTATACAGATAACTTATTGATTATGCATTTCACGCCTGGCGAAAGCTGCCCGGCTTAAAATGTGAGCTTGGTCTCATTGTTACCAGTTTAACGGGCATTGCCAGGCACGGCTAACGGGAAAGTCCTAAAAGCATTTCCGCGCTTTTCTCTGGCATCAAACCCCCGAAATCCTTATAATTACGCGCGAAATCGTCCTCTCCTTTGTCTCAGACAACCAGTAATCAGGTCTTTAATTTTATGACTGACAAGTCGCACCAGTGCGTCATCGTAGGTATCGCCGGCGCATCTGCCTCGGGAAAAAGTCTTATCGCCAGCACACTGTATCGCGAAGTGCGCGAACGTGTGGGTGATGAAAATATTGGCGTTATCCCCGAGGATGCGTATTACAAAGACCAAAGCCATCTGACCATGGATGAGCGGGTCAAAACCAACTACGATCACCCCAGCGCGATGGATCATAGTCTGCTGCTGCAACATCTGCAGAAGCTGAAAGCCGGTGAAGCGATAGACCTGCCAGTATACAGCTATGTTGATCATACCCGTACTGCACAGACTGTTCAGCTGAAGCCAAAAAAAGTCATCATCCTGGAAGGGATCCTGCTGCTGACCGACGCCCGTCTGCGCCAGGAGATGAACTTCTCTATCTTCGTCGATACGCCGCTGGATATCTGCCTGATGCGGCGTATGAAGCGCGATGTGAATGAACGTGGCCGCTCGATGGATTCGGTCATGGCGCAATATCAGAAAACCGTTCGTCCGATGTTCCTGCAGTTCATCGAACCTTCCAAACAGTATGCTGACATTATCGTGCCTCGCGGCGGAAAAAACCGCATCGCCATCGATATTCTGAAGGCCAAGATCAATCAATTCTTCGAATAGCCGACAGGGAATTTTATCCATGAGATTATGCGACCGCGATATTGAAGCCTGGCTGGACAATGGCCAGCTGGAGATCACCCCACGTCCACCGGTCAAACGCATTAACGGTGCGACCGTTGATGTGCGTCTGGGGAATCAGTTCAGAACCTTCCGCGGGCACACCGCGGCCTTTATCGATCTCAGTGGTCCAAAGGATGAAGTCAGTGCGGCGCTGGATCGGGTGATGAGTGACGAGATTGTCCTGCCGGAAGGCGAGGCGTTCTTCCTGCATCCGGGCGAACTGGCGCTGGCCGTGACGCTGGAGTCGGTCACGCTGCCAGATAATCTGGTAGGCTGGCTGGACGGACGCTCTTCTCTGGCGCGTCTTGGGCTGATGGTTCACGTCACGGCTCACCGCATCGATCCCGGCTGGCAGGGCCGAATTGTGCTGGAGTTCTATAATTCAGGTAAGCTGCCTCTGGCACTGCGTCCGGGTATGCTGATCGGCGCACTGAGTTTTGAACCGCTGTCCGGCCCGGCTGCGCGGCCGTATAACCGCCGCACCGATGCCAAATACAAAGGGCAGCAGGGCGCGGATGCCAGCAGGATCGACAAAGATTAGAACAATCTGGCCCGTCAGCGTCTTGCCACTGGGTAACCGTGACGGGAATAAGGGGAAGGCATGAGACGATTTATTACCACGCTGGCTATTTTGCTGGTGGTAATTGTGGCCGGAATGACTGCGCTGGTGTTATTGGTTAATCCCAACGATTTTCGCGGTTACATGGCTCAGCAGGTTGAGCAGCGCAGCGGCTACCGTTTAGCGCTCAATGGCGATCTGCGCTGGCATGTCTGGCCGCAGCTGAGCATTCTTTCCGGTCAGATGACGCTGACCGCGCCGGGTGCCAAACAGCCGGTGGTCAGCGCCAGCAATATGCGTCTTGATGTCAGTCTTCTTCCGCTTATTTCTCACCAGCTGTCGGTGAAGCAGGTGATGCTGAAAGGGGCGGTATTCAATCTCACCCCGGACAGCGAAGCGCAACGTCCGGCTAATGCGCCCGTCGGCCCGGCGGGGAACAACCCGGACGAAGGTGTGACCCATGGCTGGAAGTTTGATATTGCCGAACTGCGCATTGCCGACAGTTTGCTGATCTGGCAACAGGATAACGGCGAGCAGCTCAATCTTCGTGATCTCAACCTTCAGCTATCCCAGGACAGTAAGCGTCAGGCGCACATTGAGCTGAGCAGCCGTATCAATCGCGATCAGCGCGAACTGCTGCTCAACCTCAACAGCGATCTGGACGTCAGCCGCTATCCTCAGCATCTCACCGCCGCCATCAATCAGCTGGATTACCAGATGACCGGTGCCGACCTGCCGAAAGACGGGCTGAAAGGGCAGATGAAAATGCAGGCCGAGTGGGCAGGAGACAATCAGGCCTTTAGCCTGAAAAATCTCTCACTGACCGCCAATGACAGCCAGCTTGATGGCAGCGCCAGCGGCATGCTCGGCGCCCGTCCGCAGCTGAATGTCGACCTGCATTCACCGTTGCTCAATATGGACTCCTTATTGGGTCTGGAGCCGGACAGTGCCGACGGTGGTCAGACGGTCCAGGCGCAACGTTCGGGCCCTGGCCCGGTCATTTCCCGCCCGGTTGAGCATGATAATGCTAATTCGCCGCTCAATGCGATGGACGGCAACGTTGCGCTGACGGTCGATAAAATGCGCTGGCGGGGCATGGATTTCGACCAGGTTAAGCTGCGTGCGTCGAGTAAAGGTGGCTTGCTGAATCTGGCGACCTTAAGCGGTAAAGCCGGCAGCGGGGACTTCTCTCTGCCAGGCAGTATTGATGTGCGCACGGCTGAGACGATGGTTAAGTTGCAGCCGACGTTAAAAAACATTGCCGTGGCACCGTTGCTGAAAGCCTTTGCTTTGCCAGCTTCCCTTAGCGGCGATCTGTCGCTGGCCGGAAACTTCAGCGGCTCTGGCCTGACGGTGCCTTCCTTTAAGCAGGCCTGGCAGGGTAACGCTGAGCTGACGCTGGATAATGCCCAGATGGCCGGGCTTAACTTCCAGCAGATGATCCAGCGCGCGGTAGAAAGAAACAGTAATCGGGTTCGTGGGCCGGCCGATGCGGCGAAGGAAAACAATCTGCAGCAGATTAAAGGTAACGCCTCGCTCAATAACGGCTTACTGACCTTCCCTGGATTGCAGGGACACTCCTCGATGCTGGATTACAGCGGCAAAGGGCAGGTCAACCTGGCGAGCCAGCAGGCGGACATGACCTTTGGTGTAACGGTGACGAATGGCTGGCAGGGCGACGATGAGCTGGTGAAACGTCTGCAGTCGACGCCGGTGCCATTGCGCATCTACGGGCCGTGGTCTGGGCTGAACTACTCATTACAGGTCGACCAGGTGCTGCGTCAGCAGTTGCAGGATGAAGCCAAAAAACGGCTACAGCAGTGGTCGGACCGTAACAAGAGCAGCGATAAAAACAGCTCAGTAGAGAAACTGCTTAAAGACATGTAGCAGGAGCCGGGAAGTTGCTCAGACTTCGTAATCCGGCTCTTCAGTCACCGCCAACGGAATGATTTGCACTTTCTGGACGCGGTGGCTGTCTACCTGCAACGTACGGAACAGGAAATCCCCCACCTGAATCTCTTCCCCTTGCTGCGGCACCCGCTGCATATGCTCCATCAGTAACCCTGCCAGCGTGTGATATTCCCGCTTCTCATTCAGCGGTAACTCCAGATACATCACCAGGTCGTCCAGCGGCATATGGCCATTAGCCGTCCAGCTGCCGTCGGTATTTTGCTGAATGTCGTAGCGCGGATCGATCGCTTCACCTTCATTAGGCAGGTTGCCGGCGATGGTTTCCATCACGTCACTTAATGTCACGACCCCTTCCACCGAGCCAAACTCATCCACCACAAAGGCGAAATGCGTCCGTGCGGAGCGAAATTGCTCCAGCGCGGGCAGTAAGGTGAGCTGTTCGGGGAACACCAGGGGCTGGCGGATCAACGCCCTGATATCCAGACTGTCCCCGTGCAGGGATTGTTTCAGCAGGTCGATAACGTGCACCACGCCAAGCGGATCGTCACTGTTATCGGTCACCACGATGCGCGTATGTTGATTCAGGTCGAGCAGTGACATGATTTTCTCAGGCGACTCGCTGAGGTCCACATGCTCAACATCATGGCGCGAGGTCATAATGCTGCTGACCGTGCGCTGGCCCATGCCGAGCACCCGCGCAATCATCATCCGCTCCTGCTTATTGAAAATCGCCTGGCTTTCAATATTGTCGGCCACCAGTGCCGAGGTCTGCGAGTCCAGTTCGGCCGGTTCATGATTACCGCGTAATAAACGCAGCACCGCTTCTGCGGTTCTCTTCCTTAATGGCGAGGTCGATGAAAGGAAGCGGCGACGGTTAAATTGCGCCAGCTGATTCAGCGCTTCGATGATGATTGAGAAGCCAATCGCGGCATAAAGGTAGCCTTTTGGAATTTCATAGCCAAAACCGTCGGCGACCAGGCTGAAACCAATCATTAGCAGGAAGCTAAGACAGAGGATGACGATCGTCGGGTGTCCATTAACAAATCTTGTTAATGGTTTGCTGGCCAGAAGCATCAGGAAGATGGCTACAATCACCGCGGCCATCATCACCGCGAGGTGATCAACCATGCCAACGGCGGTGATCACCGAGTCCAGTGAAAACACCGCATCCAGGACCACTATTTGCGCGACAACCGGCCAAAATTTAGCACCACGCTTTTGTGGGTTTTCATCCTCATCCTTGCCTTCCAGCCGCTCGTTCAATTCCATGGTGGCTTTGAACAGTAAGAAGATCCCGCCAATCAGCATGATCAGGTCACGTGCACTGAAAGGGTGCCCGATCAGTGTGAAAAGCGGCGTAATAAGGGAGGAGATCCAGGAGATAGATGCCAGCAGCAGCAACCGCATCACTAATGCCAGCAGCAGGCCGGTTACACGG
Source organism: Erwinia billingiae Eb661 (assembly GCF_000196615.1). NCBI lineage: Bacteria > Pseudomonadati > Pseudomonadota > Gammaproteobacteria > Enterobacterales > Erwiniaceae > Erwinia > Erwinia billingiae. The sequence goes on along the minus strand of NC_014306.1, from coordinate 3,281,821 downwards.
GCTCTGTCGCGCAGGGCAGGGGGGAGTTTTTCCGCCAGGATGGCGATAAAGACAAGATTATCAATCCCCAGGACCAGTTCTAAAACGATAAGGGTGACCAGGCCAGCCCAGATAGAGGGATCGGCGATCCATTCGAACATTACGCACACACCTGCAAAGATTGAAACAGTTGAGATGATGATAGTGAATCGGCAGCGATTCAACAAATAATCGGAAGAGTCAGCTGAAGTGAAAGCTCAGTTTATCGTCACTGGCGGGATAATCATCAAATGAATTTACTAAGATAAATCCGGAGTATTTTGCTGCCGGAGTTTTCAAGACTATTCGCATAGGTTGTGAGCGGAAATTCGGTGATACTTCTCGGCTGACGCAATCCGTTCAGGATTAATCTTAAGAGATCGAATTAATCTGAATTTTATCCAGAAGGGGGAGAGTGTATGCAAGGTATAGACTGGAACGAAAGGTAGTCTTAATCCTAAAAGACAGTGCGGGCAGGGACAGCCTCTTGTAAACAGGCCAGTAATAACTAGTATAGCAACGTGTTAGTAAATGTCTGCGTTAATGACGCAATTTGCGCAGTAACGGCGTCTTAATCTCTTTTTATGTGAACAGCAACACGTTAAGACGGCAAACACGTTAGCCTGAGCCCGGAGAGGACAGGATAAAAACAACAAGGTAAAGCAGCGTTACAGCGCATTGGCAGCTACAAGCCAGGGGCGGTAGCGTGCCAGACCAGGAATGGGCGGGCAAGCTGGGGTGTCACTACCGTTGTTGTTGATTTTACATGTCAATTCTCTTGTCGCTCTGCCAGTTACGATGACCTTTAACACGACTCCCAAATACGTTTCCTGTGTAATAAATGACGTGAGTAAAAAACACGCAATTATTTTCAGTGGTGGAAATTAATAAATCACAGGCTTCCGAAGAAAAAATTAAGAGTTAACTATGCGCGATATAGAGTTCACCTTTAAAGGGTTGTTAATTAAACTATCACTGGCACTTTCAGATTTAGTCTTTTTTAATGCCTCTTTGTTTATTGCAATCTTGTTGATTAATGCATTGCCCGGAAATCTTCTGAGCGATATTTCTCTACAAGCGCTGCAGTTAAAAATAGCGACACACATTATTCTCTCTGTGGTCTGTATCTTTTGGTTCTGGGTTCGCCAGCGCCACTATACTTATCGCAAGCCATTCTGGTTTGAGTTAAAAGAAATATTCAGAACTATTCTGATTTTCTCGGTGATCGACCTGTCGATTACCGCATTATCCAAATGGGAAATGTCCCGTTGGATTTGGGTCACAACCTGGATTCTGGCGTTAATCTTAATTCCAATTGGCCGCGCCATCGTGAAGCGTATTCTTAACCACTACGGTCTGTGGAAAAGACAAACGATTATTATCGGTAGCGGCAAAAACGCCGAAGAAGCCTACCTGGCTCTGCAAAGCGAAGAGGTGATGGGTTTCGATGTTGTGGCCTTCTACGATGTAGATGGCGGTACGCCAGCCCCAGCCTTATTTGGTATTCCTGTCGTCCGCGAAGAGAATGCGCTGTGGCAGCTGGTGAACGGCGACACGCAGTTTATCGTGGCCGTTGAATATGAGCAGAGTCAGTTCCGCGATTTGTGGCTGAAAAATCTGGCGAAACATAACTGCCGTTCCGTATCCGTGATACCTTCATTACGCGGCGTTCCGCTATATGGCACGGATATGGCATATATCTTCAGCCACGAAGTGATGATCCTGCGCGTCAGTAATAACCTGGCTAAGCGCACCTCACGCATCGTGAAACGCGCGTTCGACATTATCGGTGCGCTGGGCATCATCACCATGTTAATGCCTGCGCTGGCGGTACTGATCTTTATGGTAGCGCGCGATGGCGGCAACCCGATTTATGGTCACGAACGTGTAGGTATGAACGGCCGTAAATTCAAATGCCTTAAGTTCCGCTCAATGTGCGTTAACTCCAAAGAAGTGCTGGAGGAAGTGCTGCGCACCGACCCGATTGCCCGGGCCGAGTGGGATAAAGACTTCAAACTGAAAAACGACCCGCGTATTACGCGTATTGGTCACTTTATTCGTAAAACCAGCCTGGATGAACTGCCGCAGTTGTGGAATGTGGTTCGCGGTGAAATGAGTCTGGTGGGTCCGCGTCCGGTCATTGAAGATGAGCTGGAGCGTTACGCGGGTGATGTGGATTACTACTTTATGGCGAAACCTGGCATGACCGGCTTGTGGCAGGTGAGTGGCCGTAATGATGTTGATTACGAAACTCGTGTTTACTTTGACTCCTGGTACGTAAAAAACTGGTCACTGTGGAACGATATCGCCATTCTTTTCAAAACGGTTGGTGTGGTTTTGAAACGTGATGGGGCTTATTGACAGGGGCGTTGTCCCGTCAAAACGGGGCGGGCGTTGTCGGCTCGTCCCGGTATTAAAGAGTGTCTTTTGACTGCTAACTGTCATTGACTTGCGAGCTAAACAAACTTTTTTTTGATGAATGTTAAGCGTCGGCTTTAATCAATCCGGCAAGACATAAAAAAGGATAGGGAGTTAAAGATAATGACTGACAGTTACAGTGCTTGAACAGTTGCTTCACCTTATTCATTTTGCATGACGCTACACAGCGGCGGACTCGCCACTATCAATCAATTTACTGATAGCGAAGAACCAGATGATCACAATCAAAACGAAATTGATACCCCTGATGGTATCGGCAGCACTCCTTTCCGGATGTACCATCGCTCCGGGTAGTAACCTTTCCACCAGCGGAAAAGATGTCATTAAGCAGCAGGATAGTGACTTCGATATTGATAAATACGTCAACGTCTTTCCTATGACCCCAGGTCTGGTTGAGCAAATGCGACCAACGCCTGTCGTTGCGCAGCCTAACCCAAGCCTGCAGAACGAATTGCAGAACTATGAATACCGCATTGGTGTGGGCGATGTATTGACCGTCACCGTGTGGGACCACCCTGAACTGACTACGCCAGCTGGCCAGTACCGCAGCGCGAGCGATACCGGTAACTGGGTACATTCAGACGGCACCATCTTCTATCCGTACATTGGCCGCGTTCGCGTTGCCACCCGCACGGTGCAGGAAGTGCGTGATGAGATTTCTCGTCGTCTGGCGCAGTACATCGAAAGCCCGCAGGTCGATGTCAGCGTAGCGTCATTTAAATCGCAAAAAGCCTACGTGACGGGCGAAGTGACCACCTCCGGTCAGCAGCCAATCACTAACGTACCGTTAACTATCCTTGATGCCATTAACGCCGCAGGCGGTCTGACTGCTACGGCCGACTGGCGTAACGTTGTGCTGACGCACAACGGTCGAGAGATGCCTATCTCACTGCAGGCGCTGATGCAAAATGGCGACCTGTCCCAGAACCATCTGCTCTATCCGGGCGACATTCTCTACGTTCCACGCAACGACGATCTGAAAGTCTTTGTAATGGGCGAAGTGAAACAGCCTGCCACCCTGAAAATGGACCGCAGCGGCATGACGCTGGCGGAAGCGCTGGGCACTGCTCAGGGGATGGATCAGACCGTGGCCGATGCCACCGGCGTATTCGTAATCCGCCCTATCAAAGGCAACAATCGTAAGAAGATTGCGAATATCTATCAGCTGAATACCAAAGACGCTTCGGCGATGGTCATGGGCTCTGAGTTCCAACTGCAGCCTTACGACATCGTTTACGTTACGGCAACGCCTCTGGCACGTTGGAACCGCGTGATTTCGCAGCTGGTCCCAACCATCAGTGGCCTCTACGACGCAACACGTAACGTCCAGACGATTCACAACTGGTAATGACCGGGGAACATTATGATTAATTCAATCTTAGTGGTCTGTGTCGGAAACATCTGCCGCTCTCCCACCGGGGAGCGGTTACTCAAATCGGCATTGCCAGATAAAAAAATCGCTTCAGCCGGGCTCGGTGCCATGGTGGGCGAGGCAGCCGATGGGACAGCAAGCAGCGTGGCCGATCAACATGGGGTCTCACTGGATGGGCACGTCGCCCAACAGCTGACCTCAGGCATGTGCCGGGATTACGATCTGATCCTGGTGATGGAAAAGAAACATGTCGATTTGGTCAACCGCATCAACCCTTCCGTACGTGGCAAGACCATGTTATTTGGCCACTGGCTTAACCAACAGGAAATAGCGGATCCCTATAAGAAAAGCCGCGAAGCCTTTGAAGCCGTGTACGGAATACTCGAAAACGCTGCCCAGAAATGGGTCAACGCATTAAGCCGATAGTTGAGAATATCCATGAATATAAAAAGTAAGGCACCGTCCGCGCAAAAAGACGATTCCAATGGATGGGATCTGGCGCATCTTGTGGGACAACTGGTAGACCATCGTTGGGTAATTGTGGCTGTCACAGCGCTTTTTATGTTGTTAGGGACCCTTTATAGCCTGTTCGCCACGCCTATCTATAGTGCGGATGCGATGGTGCAGGTAGAGAATAAAAACCCGAACACCGTGCTGAACGACCTGACCCAAATGATGCCAAACGCGCAGCCAACGTCTGACACGGAAGTGCAGATTGTGACTTCACGTATGGTTATCGGCAAAACGGTTCATGACCTGGGTCTGGACGTGCTGGTACAGCAGAACTACCTGCCGGTGATTGGCCAGGGCCTGTCACGTATGGCGGGTAACAAGCCGGGTACGCTGGACGTGCCGTTGCTGACCGTACCGATGGACTGGGAAAAACGTAACGTTGAAATCGAAGTCAACGGCCCGGACAGCTACACCGTCAGCAAAGATGGTGACGAGCTGTTTAAAGGCAAAGTGGGTGAGGTAGAAAACCAGAAAGGCGTAACCATTATGGTTAAAGCCATTCAGGGTATTGATGCCGGCACCACGTTCACCGCGACCAAGCTTTCTGAGCTGCAGGCTATCAAGATGGTTAACGATAACCTGAACGTTGCGGATAAAGGCAAAGACACCGGCGTGCTGGGTCTGGTTTACAACGGTGAGGATCCGGTACAGATCAGCAAGGTGCTGAACCAGATTATCACCAACTATGTTGGCCAGAACGTTGAGCGTAAATCTGAAGAAGCTGAGAAAAGCCTGATCTTCCTGAAGAAGCAGCTGCCGGATGTGCGTGGCAAGCTGGACGCAGCAGAAGACAAGCTGAATACCTACCGTCGTGCGAATGACTCGGTGGATATGTCGTTGGAAGCGAAGTCTGCGCTGGACTCTTCTGTCAGCATCCAGACTCAGCTGAACGAACTGACCTTCCGTGAAGCCGAAGTGTCTCAGCTGTTCAAGAAAGATCACCCGACTTACCGCGCGCTGTTAGAAAAACGCCAGACGCTGTTGGATGAGCAGAAAAAGCTGAACACCAAAATCGGCCAGATGCCGCAGACCCAGCAGGATATCGTGCGTCTGACGCGTGATGTGCAGGCCGGTCAGGAAATCTACATGCAGCTGTTGAACCGCCAACAGGAACTGAACATCAGCAAAGCCAGTACCGTGGGTGACGTTCGCATTGTAGACACCGCCGAAACCGCCGGTAGCCCGGTTGCACCTAAGAAAATGCTGCTGATTTTAGCCAGCATGATTCTGGGCCTGATGTTCTCCGTTGGCTATATCGTGCTGAAAGCGATGTTCCACCACGGTATCGACCGTCCGGATCAGCTGGAAGAGTTGGGCATGAGCGTTTACGCCAGCGTCCCACTGTCCGAATGGCAGCGTAAGAAGGATGCTGAAGCGCTCACCAAACGTAATGTGCAGGGCAAAACTGACCCACACAACACGCTGCTGGCGCTGGGCAATCCAACTGACCTGTCCATTGAAGCGATTCGTAGCCTGCGTACCAGCCTGCACTTCGCGATGATGGAAGCCAAAAACAACATCCTGATGATCACCGGTGCCAGCCCGGGTATTGGTAAAACCTTTATCTGTGCCAACCTGGCAACCCTGGTGGCGAAAGCCGGTCAGAAAGTGCTGTTCATCGATGGTGACATGCGTCGTGGTTATACCCACGAACTGTTAGGCGCCAGCGGTAAAGTCGGTCTGTCTAACGTGCTGTCTGGCAAAACGCCATTCACCACTGACCTGGTACAGCGCGGCGACTTCGGCTTTGATTTCATTCCACGTGGTCAGGTTCCGCCAAACCCTTCAGAACTGTTGATGCACAGCCGCATGAACGACCTGCTGGAGTGGGCAAGCAAGAACTACGATTTGGTGCTGATTGATACCCCACCAATCCTGGCCGTTACCGATGCCTCTATTATCGGCAAGCTGGCAGGCACTTCACTGATGGTGGCTCGCTTCGAGACCAACACGCTGAAAGAAGTGGATATCAGTTACAAGCGCTTTGCACAGAATGGTATTGAAATTAAGGGCGTGATCCTTAACGCCGTGGTACGTAAAGCCTCCAATGCCTATGGCTACGGTTATGACTATTACGATTACCAGTACAAGCAGGATGCGAAAAGCTAAGTAATAAAGAAGAACCTTTTCGCTTTGACCGGGAAAGGTTCTTTTAATTTGCTCCCCTTGAGCCGCAGGGCAGGGGAGTTATTCGTTAGGCCGTTTCATCTGGACGTTTAAAAGGTGCCTGATAATGAAGGATATTTTCTTTTCGATTGTCATTCCTGCATACAATGCATCCGAATCAATTGTCACCACGCTTGACTGCGTAGCCGCGCAAACCTACCAAAACTTTGAAGTGATCATCATTGATGATAAATCCGCCGATGCTGAGCAACTGGCGGAAGTGGTGAAGGCAGAGAAATACAGCCAGCTGAAGATTAATCTGGTGCTGTCGCAGGAGAAGCTGAACGGATCCGGTGCCCGTAATAAAGGTATCGAACTGGCGACCGGCGATTACATCAGCTTCCTCGATGCGGATGATGAGTGGCATAAAGACAAGCTGCTTGAGTCGCTGAAAGAAATTCAAAAGCTGGAAGCGCAGGGCAAACAGAAGTTTATTATTTTCAGCCAGGTGAACATCGTTCAGGACGGAAGTTTCCTGAAGGTGATGCCAATGCAGCCGGTAGCACGGACCGAAACCGTTGCTGAATATCTGTTCGGTTGCTACGGCTTTATTCAGACCAGCACCATTGTGCTGAAGCGTGAGTATGCTGAAGACATTAAATTTGACCCGAAGTACATCCGTCATCAGGATTACGATTTCTGCATTCGTGCCGATAAAAAGGGCTATGAATTTGTGATGATTGCCCAGCCGCTGGCTAACTACCATTTGGTGACCAAATTTGGTTCCAAGCACAAAGGTGAGTCGGTCAAGTATTCCGAATTCTGGCTGGATAACATGAAGCCTTACCTGACGCAGCGCGATATCAATACTTACCGCGCCTACAAGCTGCCGCTTCGCTACAAGATGGATGGCAAGTCGCTGCATGCCAGCGTCAGCTTTATGCGTTACTTTTTCCTGACCAATAAAGATAACCGCACCTATTTCATCAATCGCCTGAAAGACAAATTCAAAGAGCGACTGGGAAACAAGTAAACCGGCAACAGAACACGGAAACGTCTCGTTGTGGGCAATTTTACCCTGTTGGGATGAGCAACTACACACTGCAAGTTTTACCCATAAAATCTAAGAAAATTTGTATATTAAGCTGGAAAATATAAGGAAAGCTTAAATGTCTCCATACTGGTATATTTCAGGGTTCATCGCATTACTTTCAATACTGGAAGTTATTACGAAGGGGAATAACAATAGTCAAAAAATCTCCACGTACCTGTTTCTGATTTGCGTTCTGGTTCTGATTGTCTTTGGCGGTATCCGCGGACTCGGAACGGGAATGGATGACTATCAGTACCGCAGTTTCTATCATGACTTCCTGCAACGTATTGAAGTGAACGGCGTCTGGCAGACCATTGCCTTCTTCCGTTATGAGCCGTTGACCTTTGTTATCGCCTTTATTGCCAGTGTGGTGTCGAAAAACGCCGATATTCTGATTTTCATCTACTGCGCAATCTCGGTCTCGATCAACGCCGCATTCTTTAAAAGGCTTTCTCCGTACCCGATCCTGACGCTGGCGTTGTACTCAGCGCATATCTTTATCAACAAAGATATGAACCAGATCCGCTTCGGACTTAGCTCGGCCTTTTTCCTCGGCTTTGTCTATTTCCTGTTTACCGGCGAGAAGATGTGGGCGTTTGCCTTCTTCCTGCTGTCGTTCTTCAGCCATAACACCGCGGTCATTGCCGTCACCATTATTCCGTTCCTGTTTATCAGAAAGTCGCCGTTTATTCCGATCATGATTATTCTGGTCAGCGTGCCGTTATCCAAAGTCGGCGGGAATAACTTTGTTCAGCTGATCTCCTCGCATCTCGGGGGGCTGGGACAACGTGCGGCGGACTACAGTAACGGGGATTCGACCGAGCCGACGTCGGTATTCTCGATCGCTAACTTTAAGAACATCATTCTGGTCTTTGTCTTCTGCTACTTTATGTTGTCAAGAAAGCTGAAAGAGACCGACTGGCAGGCATACAGCTTTAACTACCTGATCATCCTGATTTTCTCAATCGGTGGTGCGGTCAGGATCTTCTTCTATGACTATCCGTCAGGCGCGCGTTTGTCGAACTACCTGTTGCAGGTTGAACCGATTGTGCTGGCCACGCTGGTGTTCTACGCCAAAAGGGTGCTGAAGCTGCCGGTTTATATGATGGTGTTATTGATCGTCGCGTATTACCTCTATTACAACACCATCCAGGTGAAACAGGCCGTCGTGGGTTACACCGTTTCTGATACTTTCCGTCTGACCAACTAATCAGGGCTGGGAATGAAGAAACTTATCGTATTAACGTCGCTGGCTTTATTGCCGGCAACGGCTTTCTCGGCCAGTGCTGGCGATCGCTTTGTGATTGAAGCCTACGGCGACTCCACCACCCAGGGCGTGACCACGCCGAAAGGTGGCCGGCAAACCATCCTGAAAAATAATGAAATCAGCTTCCTCAACGCGGCGCTTCAGGAAAAATATGGCTCGCGGGTCGAGGTGGTCAACCGCGGCATTCCTTCTGCCGAAGCACTGGAACTGCTGCGCGGCACGCATGGCAGTAAAATGCCGTGGGACCAGCAGATGAAGCAGTCGCCGGCAAAACTGGTGCTGCTGAATTACGCCATCAATGATGCCCGTCATTATCGCTTCAATGATATGGACGGGTATGTTGAAAGTCCGGACGACTATAAAGCCATCATGATTAAACTGGTCACTATTGCCAGGAACAATGGCAAACAGGTGGTATTACAGGAACCCAACCCACTGTGTGGAAAAGCGGAGAAATGGAATGTAGGTCCGTATGCGATAAAACTGGCTGAAGTTGCGAGCGAACTCTCTGTTCCTTTAGTTACGCAGTACAACCGGATTAAGACGCTGGATAACTGGCAATCATTAATGTCAGCAGACTGTATTCATCCGTCCGAGAGTCTCTACAAAAACAAGGCTGAGCAAACCTTCCAACTGCTTGATAAAGGGTTTGGACACCAACTGGCCCAATACAGGTAGTTCTTTATAACTGTTATTTACACAGAGCAAAAATAAGAACATGTACATTTTAATGATGGTAATTTCACTGTCGTTGTCTGTTTTAATCCTCAAAGGGTTGTCGTTTGATAAAGGGATTTATAACGATAAGGGGGTGAAGAGTCTCTCTGGGTTGAGATGTCTTTTGGCCGCCATTGTCGCTTTTTCACACGTAGCGCACTACTTATATTCCATCGATCATGACTGGATTTATAACAAGGATTACTTCTCCTGGTTCTCAGAAGGGAATTTCTTTGTTAACGCCGGCAAGTTCGGTGTGCTGATCTTCTTTATGATTTCAGCCTTTTTGTTTTACCGACTGATCTATTCCGAGAAATACAGCACCTCCGGCCTGTTCACCTCCAGGGTAAAGCGTATCGTGCCGATGTTCTGGTTTACCGGATTTGTGGTGTTTACGATCGGGGCGTTCAACGGCGAGCTGCCGGACCAACTGACCACCCTGAAAGACTTCGTTATGTGGATGCTGTTTGTTGGCAACTACCATATTGGTGACTTTAACACTTCCGCTGTAAACGCGGGCGTCGAGTGGACATTACGCATTGAATGGTTGCTATACGCTTCGATTCCGCTGGTGTATTACCTGAATATTCTGACCAAAAGAAAGCACACCACCACCCTGGTTTTAGGCAGCATTGCCGCCATTTTTGCGGTGGGTTACGGCATTCGCCTCAACAGCCAGTCGTATTGCGATCCGCGTCCGGTACTGGGTTTTGCCACCGGCTTCTTCTGCTACCGCTACGCTTCATTGCTGGCGCCGCTGAAAGAGTCAAAACCGGCGGCTGCGCTGTGCGTATTTCTCGCGGCATTCTCATTATTGTTCACCAGTAATGCGCTGTTCTACCTGTTCTTCTTTGCCTCGTTGTCGATTATTTTCGCCGTGGCGTGCAGCGGTAATTCGATTTTCGGCATACTGGAAAACAGAATCCTGATGTCGATAGGGGAAGTGAGTTACAGCCTGTATCTGATGCATGGCATCGTGCTGTATTTCATGAAGAAGATCCCGGTCTTCTATCTTAAAGAGTCGTGGCTCTCTTGCCTGCTGTTTTGTACGGTGTTCTTTGTGGTGTCGTTCAGCCTGTCGAAGCTGACCTACCTGTATATCGAGAAGCCGTTTATGAAATTCAAGTTCAGGAAACCGTCGCTGCCGTTTACGCCACCGCCTGCGGCAGGGATGTAGTTCAGACGCGCACCGAATTCTTCACAGGCCATGAATGTTATGGCCTTTTTTCTTTCCATTTTTACGCTTCAGCGATGCAGATTCAGGAAATCAGATGACAAATCAAATCGGCACAGTGGGCATTATCATCCCCATGTACAATGCGCGGGACACGGTTCTGCGGGCAGTACAATCGGTACTTGATCAAACCTGGACAGACTGGCGAATCTATCTGATTAACGATAAATCCACCGATGACTCGCTGGCCTTTGTGCAGGAGCACTGCCGCGACGCCCGTATCACTATCCTCAGTAACGAGGTGAACCTCGGTGCGGCGGAAACCCGCAATGTCGGTTTGTTGGCAGCGAACGAAGAGATTATCGCTTTCCTCGACAGTGATGATGAGTGGGAAAAAGATAAGCTGATGTTGCAAACTCAGGCGATGGCCGCCGGCGACGATCTGGTCATTTCCCATTACGGTTATAAATCCCGCACCAAGTCTTACGACGTGACCTACAGCAAGCCCTACCTGATGAAAGATAATTTTGTGAAAAAGCAGTTCCGTATCTGCTTCTCATCGGTCTGTTTCCGTCGCCCGGCGCGCAATATTATGTTCCAGAAAAAGGGGCACGAGGACTTTTTATTCCTCTACGAATTGTTTGAACAGTACAAGCAGGCGCGAGTGATTGAGAAAAATCTGGTCGTTTACTACGAGCTGGGTGACTCCCTTTCGCGGAATAAAAACAAAGCGGCGAAGTGGCACCTTGAGTTATTAAGATTTATCTATAAAAACAATCCACTAAAAGTGTATTACTATTACGTCTGGTACATGGTTAACGGCGTTTTGTTCACGCTTAAGCACAGATGATTGCTGTGGCTTGAAACGTTTCAGTCTGAGAAAGACGAACACCGTAACCCGGCCCGCACTTCGCCACTGACTGGCGCTGCGGGCCGGGTTTTTAACATTGATGTGACAGAGGTGGTTAGTCCGCGATGAAAAAAATAGTGCTGGTGATTAAAGACGCCTATTCCTACGCCGGAACCGAGAACATATGCAACTTTATGTCTGAATGCTTAGGCGATGAACATGAAGTGGTGATTTACTCCCTCGAAGGCTCAGGTAAGACCTTCTATCCCTTCGAGAAAGTGAAGCAGATTGTCAGTTTTGAAGGTGAGAAAAACCCGATCCGCAGTGCGGTAAAACGCATCAACGAGCAGGGATTCGACACCGTATTCCTGATCAGCATGGGTCGCCTCAGCGTGATGTTTGCTTTCTGGAACATGCTTTCACTGAAAAAGAAAACAGCCAAAACCTACGCCTGCGAACACATTGCGATTAATTCCTTCAGCAAGCCGATTAAATTCCTCAAATATCTCATGCTGCGTTATTACGATCGCGTCATCGTACTGACCGATAAAGACGATAGCGTCTTTACGCAGTGGGGGATCCCCAGCAAGACCATTCCCAATCCGGTGGTATTCAAAAACTTCGAAAGAACCACGCGCAACCGTCAGGCGCTGGCAGTCGGCCGTCTGGACCACCAGAAAGGCTTCGATCTGCTGCTGGACGTCTGGCAGGGTTTTGTGGCGACCAACCCGGACTGGACACTGGTGATTGCCGGTGACGGCGAGCTGAAAGATGCGCTGATCGCGCAAGCGAAAAGCCTGAATATCAGCAACAGCGTGTCGTTTGTTGGCCGCGTTTCCAATATCAACGATTACTACCGCGACAGTGATATGGCGCTGATGACCTCACGTTACGAAGGCCTGCCGCTGGTCCTGCTGGAAGCGAAATCCTGGTCAATGCCGGTAGTCGCCTATGACTGCCCAACCGGGCCGCAGGAAATCATCAACGACAACGTCGATGGCTTCCTGGTGCCAATGAACGACCGTGCAACCTTTATTGCAAAAATGAACCAGCTTGCACACAACGACGAGCTGTTCTACGCCATGAGTGAGAAGACCAAAACCACCTCGCTGAAGTTTGATGGCAAGGTGATTAAAGAAAGCTGGCTCTCTCTGGTTTAACTGTTAAGCACCTTCACAGGCTAGCCTGAGGCCGGCCTGTGAAGAACTGCCTCTGGAAATCAAATTCACGCCACACCTCAATAATGTCTGTTGACTATGGGATTACTTGAATGAAAAGAAGAGAATTAATTACCGGCTTCTCATCGATTCTTGCAGCCCTCTCTGTGAGCTCGTTTTCCAGTCAGGCCGCTGATAAAAAGGCCTCTGTTTCGCTGAAAGATGTCTCCCCGGGAGATGTGCCGAAGCAGGATGTGCCGGTCCTGACGCCTGAAAATATTTACACCATGCCTGACCGCTTCTGGAAAACCTTCAGCGGTAAGCTCTATATCGGTAAAGCCGGTACGGACCCGACTCAGGCAGGTAATCTGATTGATGTTTTTCTGAAAAATGCCAACGGCAAGTTGTCTAAAATTGAGCAGCCGATTGCGCTCAATAAGGGTAACTTCCAGCAGTTTATTGATGACAATGCCGCGCTGATCGCCGATCCGGCGCACTCGATGGCGGTGGTTGATGACAGCGGTAAATCGCTGTTTAACATTCCCGATGTTTCCCGTCCGGGTGCCAACAATTTCAGCCAGCGTCTGGCACAGCCTGCGGGCTATCAGTTGATTGGCGAAATCCCGTCGGTTGATGAGCTGCGTAAAACGCGTCCGCTGTTTGAAGGGGCGAAAGTCAAACTCAGCAGCTGGCACGACGGTCTGGAAGAGGGCGGCGGTGAGTTCGTCGGCACCTTCGAAGCGGGCCGTGACGATGGCGGGGTGATTTTCTCCGGTCCGGGTTATCACTGGCGTCGTGTTGTTGAAGATTTTAACCGTCTGACGCTGTTTGATTTCGGCGCTATCGATGATGGCAAAACCGATGCGGCACCGGCGATCAAAGCGATGTACAACTGGTCGCAACAGGCGAACCAGCAGATTTGCGTACAGTTCCCGGCCGGAACCTTCTTTGTCAGTGGCTGTGACTTCTCCGGCGAACAGACCCGCTTCTTCCGCGTGTCCGGGGCAATGGTCAATTTCGGTTACTTCCCGGCGACCAATATCGTTTCCGACGGGAAATCGGACTTTATTTTCAAAGTGAACACCCGTTGGGTGGAAATCAGCAACCTGAACGTCAATGGTCGCACCGACACGCAGCCTAACAAGCAGGGCTTCTTCCTCAACGAATGTAAGGGTGGCCAGTTCTTCCGTGGCGCCTCCTTACGCTTTGTGCGCATGGGCGGCACCTCACTTAGCCTGATGGATACCCTCGATTGTAAAATCGATCAGTGGTATGCCACCCACTGTACCGGCGATGTGATCAAATCCATCTGGTCAAATCTGCCGCAGGGCAAGTGGGACCACAGCACGGCCATCGAGCTGTCTAACTTCAATGCGCAGTATTGCACCGAAGGGATGGTGCTGAATCTGGAGCGTTGCGGTCAGTCGATCATCCATAACGGCTGGATCGAACATACCGAGAACCCAGGCAACATCTCTAACGGCCAGTGGATTATCGATGCGCTGAGTCTGGAAGCCTGTAAAAACCCGCTGATTGCCCACTTTGCCCGTCTGAACATGCGTCAGACCAGCCTGCAGTCCGGCAGCTGGATTGATAACTCGCAGCAGGGTAAAGAGTTGCTCGGTGCCTGGGAGCGGGGTTCGACGCGCGTTGAGTCTTACGGCGTCGCCGTCGACGGCAGCATGAAATACAACTACCTGACCTCGCGCTTCCGCATCATCAACAATACCAATCAGGAAAAATGGTATGAGTTGGGCAATATCTATTCGCCTGATGTCGGTGATAACTGGGAAATCGAAATCTTTGGTCAGGCGTCGTTCAGCAACGGCACCGATAAAAGCGTGCTCACCCAGGTGGTGGACGGCAAAAGCACCGGCGGCAAAGCGATCATCAGTTTGCAGCGTAAGACGCATAAATTTGAGGCCAGCTGGCATGCCGAAGGGGCCAGCCCGATCGTCGACGTGATGTACGTTACGCCGTATGACACCGACACGCGCGTTTTCGTGAAGTTAGCGGGTTGGCTGGCGTCAGCCGGCGTGCTGATGAAGTCCACTGCCAAAGACCGCTTTATGACCGGCAAATGCGCCCGCTTCGATAGCGAGATGCAGTTTGCCAAAGCGCCGACCGGTGCTGATGCTCACCATGCGGTGCAGCGTTTTACGCTTCACAACGGCAAAGCGGGTATCGGTGCCAATGAACAAGGCGATGTTTTACTGGAATCTCGTCTGCTGAAAGCAGATGAGGTGAACACGGCACAACCGGAAGGTTATGTCTCAATGGTGATTAACGGTAAGCAAGTCGCCATGCCTTACTTTGCCCTTAAATAATCAAGGATACGGCGGAAAACAATCTGCCGTCACTGCCCGTTGTCCGCCTTTCTGACAGGGAGGGGCTCAGCGGGCATTAGGTGGTACAGCTGTATTGATGAGCGTTCGGGGTTTCGAACAATAATACTTATTAATTAACCACTTATGGTTAGTGATAGCCTGTAAAATTACAAAAATTTTATTTCTGGAGTTTTTATGAAGATCTTATTAGTTGGCAATCATACGTGTGGTAATCGTGGTGATGGCGCTATTTTACGCGGGCTCATTGATTCGCTTAACCTCGCAAGGACCGATCTGGAAATTGATGTAATCAGTCGCTATCCAACCAGCTCAGGCTATCTGCTGCAGCAGGAGATCATGCCGGATGAACTCTTTCTTGAAACCAAGAAAGGGAAAAACAAGTTTATGGACAAAGTTAAACGTCGTCTGATGCCAAAAATCATGATGGCGCACATCAGCGGAAGTGGACTGTTTAAGTCAATGGCGGTACCCAAGTACCTGCAGGACTTTACCAACAAGCTGAAGCAGTACGATGCCATTATTCAGGTCGGCGGCTCGTTCTTCGTTGACCTGTATGGTCCGCTGCAGTTTGAGCATTCGCTGTGTGCATTACTGGCTAAAAAGCCTATCTATATGATCGGCCACAGCGTTGGGCCTTTCCAGAAAGAAAGATTCAACGAGATTGCTAACTTTGTCTTCTCGCGCGTCAACAGCCTTGTGCTGCGTGAAAGCGTCAGCCTGGACATGATGAAGCAGGGTAGCATCACCACCGAAAAAGTGGTCAAAGGTGCCGATACCGCCTTCCTGGTGCGTGCCCGTGAAGTTGAAGAACCAAGCCATAACCTGCTGCACTGGCAGCAGCTGATCTCCTCAACAAAAACCATCGCGATTACCGTGCGTGAGCTGGCGCCATTTGACAAACGTCTTGGCGTCACCCAGCAGGAGTATGAGATGGCGTTTGGTAAGGTGATCAATGCAATGATCGACAAAGGTTATCAGGTAGTGGCATTGTCTACCTGTACCGGTATCGACAGTTACAATAAAGACGACCGTATGGTGGCGATGACCTTGCGCGACCACGTCGTTCAGAAAGATAAGTACCATGTCATCATGGACGAATTTAATGACCTTGAATTGGGTATCCTTTTAGGACGTAGCCACTTAACAATCGGCACTCGTCTGCACTCTGCAATCATTTCCATGAACTTCGGCACCCCAGCCGTGGCGATTAACTATGAACACAAATCGCTCGGCGTGATGAACCAGCTCGGCCTGCCAGAAATGGCTACCGATGTGAAGAGTCTGATGGATGGCAGCATCATCACGAAAGTTAACGGCATTCTCGATAACTATGATGTGGTCAAACAGCAGGTTGATAGCGCGGTAGAGCAGGAGAGGGTTTTGGGGAATAAAATCACCGAAGACGTCGTCAAGATTTTAGGGTGAACCGATGAAACTAACTTTTTTCACAATGCGTTTTCCGGTCTCGTCGGAAACATTCGTGCTGAACCAGGTCACCCACTTTATCGACAGTGGCTATGACGTTGAGATCATCTCGGTGTTTCCTGGCGACCTGGTAAACCGGCACGGTGCGTTCGATCGCTACAATCTGGCGGAGAAAACCCATTATCTTCTGCCGGAAGAGAAGGTAACTAACGCGGAAAAGCTGAAGCAGCGTTTGCAGATTGTGCTGCCAAAAATCCTCAGCCTGACCACGCTCAAATCCTTCAACGTTGGGCGCTACGGCGCCCAGTCCAGCAAGCTGCTGCTGCCGGCGATTGTTGCCCATGCTAAGCAGACCTTCACCGCGGATGTTTTCCTGGTGCACTTTGGCTATGCCGGTGCGCTGGCCAACAAACTGCGTGAGCTGAACGTGTTGAAAGGCAAACAGGCGACGGTGTTCCATGGCGCGGATATCTCCCGCCGCCATATTCTGGAAGAGCATAAGCTGGACTACACCAATCTTTTCCGTCAGACAGAACTGCTGCTGCCAATCAGCCATTTGTGGGAGAACAAGCTGATCTCCATGGGCTGTCCGCCGGAGAAGATTCATGTGACCCGCATGGGCATTGAACCTGAAAAATTCAATATGAAAGTCCGTGAGGCGCTGCACACGCCATTACGCATCGTTTCTGTTGCCCGCCTGACCGAGAAGAAAGGGTTGGGCGTGGCGGTTGAAGCCTGCAAATACCTGAAGGCGCAAGGCGCGAACTTTGAATACACCATCATCGGCAACGGTGATATGGAAGATGAGTTACGCAACACCATTCGCAGCGCCAGTCTGGAAGATTGCGTGAAGATGGTGGGCTTCAAGCCACAGGAAGAGATTAAGCGTTACCTCGATGAAGCCGATATTTTCCTGCTGCCTTCGCTGACCGCTGCCGATGGCGATATGGAAGGGATTCCCGTCGCGCTGATGGAAGCGATGGCGGTTGGCCTGCCGGTGGTGTCGACTGACCACAGCGGCATCCCGGAGCTGATTGAAAATAACGTTTCTGGCTGGCTGGCACCAGAAGGCGACGCGAAAGCCTTGAGTGAGATTTTATTGAAGCTGGCGAAAGGTGATGTGGACGTAGCGCCGGTGATTGCGGCGGCCAGGGAGAAAGTCGAAACGGAATTCAACCAACACATTGCCTATCGTGAGCTGGCACAATTGTTGGAGCAACTTGCGTGAGTAGTTTAAAAAACCAGGCCGCATGGCTGTTTGGAGGCACCTGTTTTGCTGCGGTGCTACAAGTCGTCCAGTTAGGCGTACTGGCCCGAAAGCTTGAAACGCATGAGTTGGGGATTCTGGCGATTATCAATGCCATCCTCGCGGTGGCGATGGTGCTGCAGGATATGGGGATGAGCAGCTATATCGTGCATCGCCAGAACATTACCCGCAAAGAGCAAAGCACCATTTACTGGGTAAACGTGTTGCTCAGCCTGTTGACCGGACTGTTGCTGATCGCCATCGCCTGGCCGATTGCGTATTTCTATCACTTACCGCAACTGACCGGGCTGATTATGCTGACCAGCTTAAACTTCCTGGTGTTAGGTTCGCTGTCGCAATATCAGGCGCATTTTATTAAAGCCAAGAAGATGGTGTTGCTGGCTAAAATAGAAATGGTCACTAAGTTTCTTGCTTTTGCGCTGACCGTAGCGATGTTGTATTACAGCTCGTTAAATGTGGCTGCGGTTATTCTCGGCTTATTCGCTAATGCCGCCATGCGCATTGCGTGCATGATCTGGTTTGGTGAAAAATCCTGGCGGCCAACGTTTGAGTTCGATAAAGCCACCTTCTTCAGCTCAATGAAGTACGGCGTTTATCAGCTCGGCTCGCAGACCATTAACCAGTTACGTACCCAGGCTGACTCACTGATTGTCGGTAAAGTGATGGGTGCGGACATGCTGGGGATTTACTCGCTGGCGAAAGAGCTGGTGTTGCAACCGCTGAAGCTGGTGACGCCGGTGATCAACCGTCTGGCGCTGCCGCGTTTTGCGGAAACGCAGCATGAGCCCGCGCAGTTGCAGAAGCTGTTCCTGAAGGGCACCTTCATGATCATGCTGTTCAGCAGCCTGATGTACCTGGCGATTGGTATCCTGTCACCGGTGATTGTGCGCCTGCTTTACGGCCCGGCGCATGAAGCGGTCGGACATCTGATCCCACTGATGCTGCTGTTTGGCATGCTGCGTCCGATGGGCGGCCTGACCGGCGCGATATCGCAGGCCAATGGCCGGACTAACGTCGAGTTTTACTGGAACATTGTGGCCAGTATCATTGTGGTCGCGGTACTGGCAACGACGTGGATCTATCCAAATGTCTGGTACGTAGCGCTGACGCTGTCGATCTCGCAGGTGTTGATTTCTGCCTTTGCGCATCCGTTCTTCATCAAGCCGGTGATTGGCATTCCGTTTATGCCGTATGCCCGGCAGTGGATGTCGGTAGCGGTGGTGTTTGTCGGCATTATGGCGCTGGTCAGCTATTTCAATCTATTTGTACAACCCGAATGGTTTGTTGGCTGGCTTTAATCTGAAAAGACGCAGTAGATATCAAGGCGACCGCTTCGGCAGTCGCCTTTTTTATTTTAAAAGCTCAGCAGGAACAGCCGGATGCGCTCTAAAAATGGCTGGCAGATTTGTGAAGCAGCCGCTGCTTAATTTTCAGATTAAGATTATACTTGTGAATCATCTCTTTAATGCATAATCGTTATACGTTTTTTACTTCATTTATATGGAAAAAATATGACCAAGCTTAAAGCAGTTATCCCCGTTGCGGGTCTGGGTATGCACATGCTCCCTGCTACAAAAGCCATTCCTAAAGAAATGTTGCCAATCGTCGACAAGCCGATGATTCAGTACATCATCGATGAGTGCGTTGCAGCAGGGATCAAGGAAATTGTACTGGTCACCCACGCGTCCAAGAATGCGGTTGAAAACCATTTTGACACTTCCTACGAACTGGAAGCGCTGCTGGAAGCCCGCGTTAAGCGTTCGCTTCTGAGCGAAGTAAAATCGATCTGTCCTCCGGGCGTAACGATTATGAACGTGCGCCAGCCACAGCCGCTGGGCCTGGCTAACTCCATCCTGTGCGCGCGTCCGATGCTGCACGATGAAGCTTTCGTGGTTGTGCTGCCAGACATCCTGTTGGATGACTCAACAGCCGATCCCCTGCGTTACAACTTGGCCGCAATGGTTGCGCAGTTTGAAGAGACCAAACGCAGCCAGGTTCTGGTTCACCATATGCCAGCAGCCGATCTGTCTGAGTACTCGGTTATTAAAACCAAAGAGACGCTGGATCACCCAGGACAGGTCAGCCAGATTGTCGACTTCGTTGAAAAACCAGAACATCCACAGGCGCTGGATTCCGATCTGGCCGCGGTAGGCCGTTACGTGCTGTCCGCGGATATCTGGACCGAGCTGGAAAACCTGGAGCCAGGTGCATGGGGACGTTACCAGCTGACCGACGCCATCGCTAACCTCGCTAAAAAGCAGCCTGTTGATGCGCATCAGCTTTCCGGCACCAGCTTTGACTGCGGCCGTAAACTGGGATATATGAAAGCCTTCGTATCCTGGGGTCTGAGAAACAATGCGCAGGGACGTGAGTTCCGCGAATCAATCAAAGCAATCCTGGCGAAGTAATCCGCAATCTGAACGTGGCCACGCTCTGGCGTGGTTGCAAGGAGTCAACATGGCTATTTTAGTAACGGGCGGCGCTGGTTACATCGGTTCCCACACGGTGCTTACGCTGCTGCAGCGTGGCGACGACGTTGTAGTACTGGATAACCTGAGCAATGCTTCACGTGAATCTGTCAACCGGGTTGAAAAACTGGCAGGGAAGACGGCAACATTTTGTGAAGGCGACATTCTGGATCGTGCCTGCCTGCGCGACCTGTTCGCCCAGCATGACATCACCGCAGTCATTCACTTTGCCGGCCTGAAAGCGGTAGGTGAATCCACGCGTATGCCGCTGGAGTATTACCAGAATAACGTCACCGGGACCCTGGTCCTGTTGGAAGAGATGCGTGCTGCTGGCGTAAACCAGTTTATCTTCAGCTCTTCCGCCACCGTTTACGGCGCCGATGCCCCCGTACCTTACGTCGAAACCACGCCAATCGGCGGCACGACCAGCCCTTATGGCACGTCGAAGCTGATGGTTGAGTTCATTCTGCGTGACTACGCGAAAGCTAACCCGGATTTCAAAACCATCGCACTGCGTTACTTTAACCCGGTCGGTGCACATGAATCTGGCCAGATTGGCGAAGATCCAAACGGCATTCCTAACAACCTGCTGCCTTACATCGCGCAGGTGGCTATTGGCCGTCTGGAGAAGCTCGGCATCTTTGGCGGTGATTACCCAACCAAAGACGGCACCGGTGAACGCGACTACATCCACGTGATGGATTTGGCCGAAGGTCACCTGAAAGCGCTGGATCATATCGGCCAGGTTGAAGGTTATAAAGCCTACAATTTGGGTGCCGGAGTAGGGTACTCGGTGCTGGAAATGGTGAAGGCGTTTGAGAAAGCGGCCGACCGCGAGATCCCATACCAGATCTCACCACGCCGTGCCGGCGACCTCGCCGCGTTCTGGGCTGACGCCTCACTGGCAGATAAAGAGCTGGACTGGCGTGTCTCCCGCGGTATCGATGCGATGATGCGCGATACCTGGAACTGGCAGAGCCAGAATCCGAACGGTTATAAATAAGCGCCTCTGACGCGTTGATGATAAGCCCAGCTAATGCTGGGCTTTTGTCTGTCTGGTCCCTGAGAAAATATCGGCAGAGAAATGCAGCAGTTCAGTCGATGTGTTGTCTACAATTCAACCCTGGAGATAAGGCGGACGGTAGAGATATGAACGGATATCCGCCATTTAGGTGACTTATTAATCTTAGAACTTTTGATAGGTTCAAATCGCGCTGGCGATTGATTAATCGCCTGTAAGCTGTACGGATTGTTCTCATTTTAGTTAGTTTTCATAATTACTGAATGATACAATTACGGGTTGTATCTCTGTGTCATGTCAGAGCTGGATTGCTTAAAAAAAGGACGTTTTTTCAGCGATTTAGGTGGTGAGTTTCCTCATCGCTTGCACGGTTTACGATCAAACCAGCATGGAATGCACTAGAAAATGCCGATTGCACACTGGGGCTGCTTACCCAGGGGCGGTAGCGTGCCCAAATTTCTTCCAGCTTACATGTACAGATAAACTCAATAATCTACGGTTATTGTTCCATATCACTTCCGTTTAGAGACTTGCTATGAAGATTTTGATCACTGGTGGCGCTGGCTTTATTGGTTCAGCAGTTGTAAGGCATATCATTCAAGATACGCAGGATTCCGTAATCAACGTGGATAAGTTGACCTATGCGGGCAATCTTGAATCCATTAAAGATGTCAGCGACAGTGAGCGTTACCAGTTCTTCCAGTTGGATATCTGTGACGGCGCCGGATTGAGCAAAGTGATGAACGAAACCCAGCCGGATGCCATTATGCATCTGGCTGCGGAAAGCCATGTTGACCGCTCCATCACCGGACCTGCTGACTTTGTTCAGACCAACGTGGTAGGCACCTATACCTTGCTGGAAGCAACCCGTCAGTACTGGAACACGCTTAGCGATGAGAAAAAACAGGCTTTCCGTTTCCACCATATTTCCACCGATGAAGTGTATGGCGATTTACCTCATCCCGATGAGATGAGCGGTGAGCTGCCGTTGTTTACGGAAACCACGCCTTATGCACCAAGCAGCCCGTACTCCTCAACCAAAGCGGCCAGCGATCATCTGGTCAGAGCCTGGGGACGCACTTATAAGCTGCCGGTGATCATCACCAACTGCTCTAACAACTACGGTCCTTACCATTTCCCGGAAAAATTAATCCCGCTGATTATCATCAATGCGCTGGAGAAAAAGCCATTGCCTGTCTACGGTAAAGGCGACCAGATCCGTGACTGGCTGTATGTTGAAGATCATGCGCGCGCGCTGTACAAAGTGGTCACTGAAGCCGAAGTGGGCACCACCTATAATATTGGTGGCCATAATGAAAAACAGAATCTCGAAGTGGTTCAGACTGTGTGCGCGCTGCTGGACGAGCTTCAGCCAACTGAAGGTCGCTATGCCGATTTGATCACCTATGTGAACGATCGTCCAGGTCATGACCGCCGCTATGCTATCGACTCCAGCAAAATCCAGAAGGATCTTGGCTGGAAACCGCAGGAAACCTTCGAAAGTGGTCTGCGTAAAACCGTCCAGTGGTATCTGACCAATAATGAATGGATCGATAACATCAAAAGCGGTGCCTATCAGAGTTGGATTGAACAAAACTACGAGAAGCGTGATTAATGAAGATTCTTCTACTCGGTAAAAATGGTCAGGTTGGCTGGGAGTTACAGCGAGCCTTAGCACCGCTGGGCACGCTTATCGCTCTGGATCGTCACTCAACGACCTATTGTGGCGATCTCTCCAATGCCGAAGGCATCGCCGCCACCATTTTAGCGATTAAACCGGACGTGATCGTCAACGCAGCCGCACACACCGCGGTTGATAAGGCCGAGTCTGAACCTGAAGTTGCTGCTGTGCTTAACACCTCATCCGTAGCTGCAATGGCTGCCGCGGCGGAAGAAGTTGGGGCGTTATTGGTACATTATTCGACAGACTATGTCTTTAATGGCCAGGGTGAGCAACCCTGGACAGAAGCCGACGTGACCGAACCGCTCAGTGTTTATGGTAAAACCAAGCGTGATGGTGAAGAAGCCATTGCAGCGGCTTGTAGCAACTATTTGATATTCCGCACCAGTTGGGTGTATGCCGCTAAGGGCAACAACTTTGCCAAAACGATGCTTAAGCTGGCTAAGGACAGAGAAGAGCTTTCGGTCATCAACGATCAGTTTGGTGCCCCAACCGGCGCAGACTTGATTGCAGATTGCACGGCGCACGCTATTCGCAAAGCGAAAGGGGAGCCACAGCTTTCAGGCATTTATCATCTGATTGCCAGCGGCACGACCACCTGGCATGACTACGCTTCATTTGTTATTACTACCGGGCGTGAGAAAGGACTGGGGTTGAAGGTCAACAAAATCAATCCAGTGGCCACTTCGGCATTTCCTACCCCGGCTAAGCGACCAGCCAATTCCAGACTGGATACGGCTAAATTCCAGCAGAGTTTTGGCTTAACGCTTCCTGACTGGCATGACGGCGTAGAGCGGATGCTCACGGAAATCATCGGATAAATTCTAAAAAACCGGCATCAGAAGATGCTGTTAAATTGGTGCAAAGCATTATGACGAAGAATAAAGGCATTATCTTAGCGGGCGGTTCCGGAACAAGGCTTTATCCGGTAACTATGGCTGTGAGTAAGCAATTGCTGCCTATCTATGATAAGCCAATGATTTATTACCCGCTGAGTACACTAATGCTTGCGGGGATCCGTGATATTCTAATCATCAGCACACCACAGGATACGCCTCGCTTCGAAAGCCTGTTGGGTGACGGATCACAATGGGGCATAACCATTGAATACAAAGTACAGCCAAGTCCTGACGGATTAGCTCAGGCTTTCATTCTGGGTGAAGAGTTCATTGGAGAAGATAACTGCGCATTGATACTTGGTGATAATATCTTCTATGGTCACGATCTCTTTCCTCAACTTGATGCAGCTAAAAAGAAAACAGATGGTGCAACAGTATTTGCATATCACGTAACGGACCCTGAGCGTTATGGGGTAGTAGAGTTTGATGGTGAAGGAACAGCAATTTCTCTTGAAGAGAAACCGGCTAAGCCAAAGAGTAATTATGCTGTTACTGGGCTTTATTTCTATGACAATAGCGTTGTCGAAATCGCAAAAAATTTGAAACCCTCCCCGCGGGGTGAACTTGAGATTACAGATGTAAATCAGGCCTATCTCGAAAAAGGAAAGCTATCTGTAGTAACTATGGGTAGAGGCTTTGCGTGGCTTGATACTGGGACTCATGAAAGCTTGATTGAAGCAGGTAATTTCATTCAAACAATCGAGCATCGTCAAGGGTTGAAAATTGCGTGCCTGGAAGAAATTGCATGGCGGCAAAAATTCATAAGCACTGAGCAGTTGGAAATATTAGCCAAACCTTATGCAAAAAATGGTTATGGTAAATATATCTTAGGGTTAATTAAAAAATAAACTCCTGCTTGCTTTTTGAAGGGTAATTATATGAAAGTTATCACAACATCACTAACTGATGTCCTGATTTTTGAACCTACTGTATTTGGTGATACGCGTGGGTTCTTTTTTGAAAGCTTCAGCCAGCGATTTTTTGATGAATCGGTTGGTCGTCACGTCAATTTTGTGCAGGATAACCATTCCAAATCGGCTAAGGGCGTACTCCGTGGGCTCCACTATCAATTAGACCCAGATGCTCAGGGTAAGTTGGTCCGTTGTGTTCAAGGGGAAGTGCTTGATATTGCAGTAGACATACGCAAAAGCTCATCTAGTTTTGGCAAATGGGTAGGTGTGATTTTAAATGCTGAAAATAAGCGGCAGTTATGGATTCCTGAAGGTTTTGCTCATGGCTTCGTGACGTTGAGTGATACAGCAGAGTTTGTTTATAAAACAACAAATTATTATGCTAAGAATAGTGAAAGATCTATTCTTTGGAATGATCCTGAAATCGGTATCGATTGGAAAACTGAAGATGTGCTGCTTTCCGATAAGGACCTACTAGCATCAGAGTTTAAAAATGCTGAGGTTTTCGAATGAGTGTTTTAGTGAAAACGTCAGTTGATTTATTATCGAGTGCATATAAAAACAAGCGTTTAATTTATACGTTAACGAAGCGTGAGGTCATTAGTCGTTATAGAGGATCTGTATTTGGTCTATTATGGTCTTTTTTCACACCGATCTTAATGTTAGTTGTTTATACATTTGTATTTAGTGTGGTATTTCAGGCCAAATGGAGTGAAGGTCACACTTCTAAGTCAGCTTTTGCTTTAGTTTTATTCTCGGGTTTGATTATCTTCAACTTGTTTTCAGAATGCATAAACAAAGCACCTTCTACAATCATAGCAAATTCAAATTATGTAAAAAAAGTGATATTTCCATTGGAGATATTACCATGGGTCAACATGGGGGCTGCACTTTTTCATTTTTTGATTAGTTGCATTGTATGGTTGGTTTTTTATATTTTTGAAGTTGGAATGCCCCATGTAACATTGCTTCTTCTGCCTTTTGTTCTGTTACCGTTGATATTAATGACAATGGGAATGAGCTGGTTACTTGCTTCATTGGGTGTCTATTTGAGGGATGTTAGTCAATTAGTAGGTATTATCACCATGGTACTTATGTTCCTTTCACCCATATTTTTCCCTACCTCTGCTCTGCCTCCTGAAGCACGCTCGTTACTTTTACTTAATCCTTTAGCGCATTTTATTGAGCAGACTAGGGAAGTGATGTATTGGGGACGAATCCCGGAAATCTATCCTTGGATCAAAGGAATGGTTCTTAGTAGTGTGGTTTGCTGGTTTGGTTTCTACTGGTTCCAGAGAACTCGCAAGGGGTTTGCAGATGTCATCTGATAATATCATTGAAATCACAGGGCTGAGTAAATGTTACCAGATTTACAACACGCCAAAAGATCGTCTATTTCAAATGTTTTACCGTGGCCGGCGAAAACTCTATCGAGAGTTTTGGGCATTAAAACAAGTTTCTTTCAGCCTGAAAAAAGGTGAAACGGTAGGTATTATTGGACGAAATGGTTCTGGTAAATCAACTTTATTACAGATGATTTGCGGAACGCTGACACCGACAGATGGTGAAGTTAAAGTCAAGGGTAAAATTGCGGCTTTATTAGAATTGGGCGCGGGTTTTAATCCTGAATTTACGGGCCATGAAAATATCTTTATGGCAGCGTCTTTGTATGGACTTAACAATGAACAAATTCGATCTCGCTATCAAAGTATTTTAGAGTTTGCAGATATTGGTGATTACATTGACCAGCCTGTTAAAACATATTCCAGCGGAATGTATGTGCGTCTTGCCTTTGCTGTCATTGCGCATGTAGACGCAGATATTCTTGTTGTTGATGAAGCTTTAGCCGTAGGCGATGCTGTTTTCACACAGAAATGTATGCGTTTTATACGCAAGTTCAAAGAAAATGGCACTCTGCTTTTCGTCAGCCATGATG
This sequence comes from Erwinia billingiae Eb661, assembly GCF_000196615.1. Lineage (NCBI taxonomy): Bacteria > Pseudomonadati > Pseudomonadota > Gammaproteobacteria > Enterobacterales > Erwiniaceae > Erwinia > Erwinia billingiae. The sequence goes on along the minus strand of NC_014306.1, from coordinate 3,255,159 downwards.
CGAACTCGGTAATAAATCTATGCGATAAAGCTATTTGGCTCCATAAAGGTGAAATGGTTACCTCTGGAAAAGCAAAAGATATTGCTGAGAAATATCTGCAGTATACATTGCAGGAAACCTATGGTGACGATACCAAGTTAGAGAGCGTTAGAAATGAAGTAATTGAAGCTGAAAACAGTGAAGATGCCGCAGAGATACAGGACAACAGTGACCACATAAATTATCATTCACAATATGGAATTGAAAATAATTTGTCCATGGCCAATGGCTGGAAAACTGGACATGGTGAGATTGTTGCCACATCTTTCATAGACGAAAAGTCTGGAGAGAGTATCCATGTGTTTAAAGGTGGAGAGAGAGTAAAACTACGGATTGACGCCCTTGCTCACCAAACGCTTTCGTCTCCAATCATAGGCTTTTTGGTGAAAGATCGACTTGGGCAAGTGCTATTTGGCGAGAATACATTGCCTTATACTAATGACTATCCAACTGAGGTAGCGGCGGGAAGTCATTTTTATGCCGAATACAACTTTGTGCTGCCGATGCTTCCAAATGGCGAATACGCCATGATGATCTCACTAGCAGATGGTGACATAAATAATCATGTTCAACATCACTGGCTTCACGATGCAGTAATAATAAATGTTTCTTCAAGTGATGTTCGCTGGGGACTGGTTGGTATTAAATTTAATGATGTAAAGTTGGGAATTCAATGAAAACTTTATTTGAACTTTATGATGAGCATGTAGGGAAATCTTCTGATAAGTGGTCCATCTATCTTGAAACCTATCATGAAACACTGTCACATCTCCAATCGTCGGCTATTAATTTTTTAGAAATTGGTGTTCAGAACGGCGGCTCTCTTGAGATCTGGGATAAATATTTTCCTAATGCCAGGAATATCGTTGGATGCGATATTAATGAGAAGTGCGCATTGCTTGAATATAATAATGATAAAATCAAAGTGGTTATCGATGACTCATCTACTCAAAATGCAAAAAATAAAATAGCTGATATTTCATCGAGTTTCAACGTAATCATTGACGATGGTTCACATAACTCTTCTGATATCATTAAGTCATTTTTACTTTATTTCCCTATGATAGAAGAGAATGGCTATTATATTATAGAGGATTTGCACTGTAGTTATTGGGAAAATTTTGAAGGTGGTCTTTACGACCCATACTCCTCGATGTCTTTCCTGAAAAAACTCGCAGACATTCCTAATTATGAACATTGGGGAATTCAAAAGTCAGAAAGTACGTATTTAAAGCCTTTTTATGAACATTATGATTGCTCTGAATTTGATCAAGTCGATTATAGCCAAATCCATTCTGTTCAGTTCGTAAATTCTTTATGTATAATTCGAAAAATGATTAAGGATGAAAATGTTCTTGGTAAAAGAGTTGTGTCTGGAGAAGAGGATTTAGTTGTTCAAGGCCATAAGGAAATTAATGGCACGCTGAATATCCCACAAAATCAAATTAATAATCCATACAGTGATTTACCTACCTTTCCTGAAATGGAATGGGCACGTCTTAATGAAAGTAATATACTGCACATTAATGAAAGGAAAAATCTCGAAGCATCAATTGAAAAACTAAATCGTGATGTTTTATACTTCAAAAGTATTGAAGATATTTTGAGAAAAGAACTTGACCAAAATTATAAAAAAATAGCTGATAATGACCATCTAATTCATCGTTTGTCTCATGATAATCATGCGTTACTTACTTCATCCAGTTGGAAAATTACATCTCCTATACGTAAATTAATCTCCCAGTTAAGATATGTCAGGAAGGGTATCGAAGTCGCCACCCGAGTGTATAAAAATTATGGTTTTAGCCGCAGTTTTCAACGGGCAAAAGTGATTTATCAAAGTAATGGTATTCATGGGATAGTTAGTAAACTAAAATATGTCAATAAATTGCATCAAGCTTCAATAATCGTTGAGCGTAAAAATCTTCAGGCAGTGAGTGTTATTGCTGAAAAAATTCTTGTACCAAAGGTCCTGATTATTGCCGAGTTATCAATACCGCAATGTCGCAAGTATAGGGTAGACCAAAAGGTTGAGCTATTCAAAAAACTGGGTATATCCGCGACTGTTATGGACTGGACACATCAAAACGAGTGTATTGAAGCATTGCAAACACACTCACTTGTGATTTTTTACCGTGTGCCAGGTTATGATAGTGTTGACCCTGTATTTGATGAATGTGAACGATTGAATCTCACTACTCTTTGGGAGGTAGATGATCTTATCTTCGATGCTGACATTCTACGCGAAAGTAAAACCTTGCAGGCTCTTGACGAGCATACTTATAAAGCCTTACTAGAAGGTGCCGAACTTTATAAGCGCGCCATGTTGAAATGTTCTGGGGCTATTGCCTCAACCCAAGATCTTGCTGAGGCGATGGTTGCGGCAGGAGCTAAGCATGCCTATGTTGTTGAAAACGCGCTCGATCCTGAAACAATAATAACTGCTCAAGAAATCCTACCGGGTCGAAAAAGCGATGAAGATGGTATCATTCGTATCGTTTATGGATCTGGAACGACGACACATAATATAGATTTTCTTGAAGCCTCTGATGCAATATTGAGTATTCTCAAACAAAATAAAAACGTTCATTTCCGTTTGGTAGGTATGTTAGACCTCCCAGAAAGCTTCGATGAAGTTCATTCACAAATTGAACGTGTCGGATTGTGTGCTTATAAAGATTACCTTAAAGTACTTGCCGAGTGCGATATTAGCCTTGCCCCTCTGGAAGACTATGTATTTAACTACTCAAAAAGTAATATCAAATTTATAGAAGCTTCCATTCTCGCAATTCCAAGCATATGCTCCCCAAGGCCTACATTCAGCCGTGTCATCGAACATGGAAAGAATGGTTTCCTATGCGAATCAGATAATGAATGGTTTGCTGCTTTGTCAGAATTAATTAACAATTCTGACTTACGTAAGTTGATAGGCGAAAGCGCCAAAACTTCTGTAATGAATCATTATTCCCCTGAAAGTGTTGCAAATGACCAGGTTAAGAAGATAGTTGGTGGTTTTGAACGTTTACATAATGAATCAACAGTTAAAAATGTACTATCAGTAAACTGCTTCTATAATCCACGGTCTTTTGGCGGTGCGACAATTGTTGCTGAAGAAATGAATAAACGTTTTGATGACAATCAAAAAATAAATATCCATGTCTTAACTTCGCTTTCAGAAGAATATGCGACACCTTATCAAGTGCGTCGTTATGGTGTCTTAGGTCATGAATGTTATGGAATTGGCTTACCGAATTATCTTCCTGAACAAAACCAGGTAATTAACAATAATATTGATGAAGCATTCATTGAGATTTTGAAAATTGTTAAACCAGATTTGGTTCATTTCCATTCTATTCAAGGCTTGGGTATTTCAATGCTGGAAATTTGTGCCCAGCAAAACATAGAAATTAGCGTTACAGCTCACGACTATTGGTGGCTGTATGATCACCAATTTATACTTAGCTATGACAATAAGCATAAGACACGTGGGATATTTAACCATGCTCTTTCAAATTCTTCACCGGATGAGCATAGTAACAGTTACTATGTGATGAAAAAAAGAAAAGCGTTATTATTAGCTTCGAAAATATTAACTCCAAGTGTTTTCACCGAAGGGTTATATAAAAATGAAGGCTTCGCAAAGGCAATATTGAATAAGAATGGTGTCAATTTACCTAAAGCTGAAATAAAAAGGAAGGCCCCGTCCATAGTCCGCTTTGGATATGTAGGGGGAAACACTGATATCAAAGGCTTCCATTTGATTAAATCCGCTTTTAAATCAATCCCAGCTGAAAGTGCGCAGATAACTATTGTTGATAATACTTTAAATCTTGGTTATGCATCCTTCAATAATCACGATCTTGTTAATTTCAAAAACCATAAGGTCATTCCTGCGTTCACGCAAGAAACTATGGACGATTTTTATGACGGCATAGACGTGCTGCTTTATCCAACGCAATCTAAAGAGAGCTTTGGCCTAACGGTCCGTGAAGCGCTTATCAGGAATGTTTGGGTTATTACATCAGATGCTGGCGGTGCGCCTGAGGATATCATGCCTGGCCAAAATGGATTGATCATACCCTTCGATAACGATGCTGAAAATTTAAAGAAAGCAATTCTTGAAACTATTGAACATTTCAAGCTGATGCCTAAAGACGAATCTGTTCTTCTCCCGCACTCACACATTCGTTCATTTGACGAACAATATGAAGAGTTAGCTGATATATATCTTTCAACTCACTGATAAAAGGGCCTTTGGCCCTTTTTTAAGGATTGAATTTAGTGAATGGGAAAATATTAGCCATAACCGTTACATGGAAACCCTTGGTAAGCCAGGTCTGCCGACAAGTAGATCGACTTCTGGATGAGAATGTAGATGTATTAGTTATTGATAATGGTTCGGTAAATAGTGAAGATTTAAGTATAGGACTGCGTGAGTATGGCACTCGAGTTACGCTGATGAAACTTGAAAATAACTTCGGTATTGCTTATGCACAAAATCGGGGTATTGAAATCGCCATTCAGCAGAATTTCCAATATGTTCTTCTTATGGACCAGGATAGCTTACCAGAAAGTAATATGGTTTATAAATTGTTGGAAGCTCTCAATGAACTTCCTGATGCGGCTGCAATTGGTCCTAACTTTATTGATGATGAACATAAAACCCGGTCTCGTTTCATACGTCTGGAACGACTCAAAATTGTCAAAATGTCATCCAGTGATAGCCCAAATCTCGTTGAGGTCGATCATCTCATTGCATCTGGTTCACTCATTCCCATCCAGCATCTATCCAGAGTGGGCTTCATGGATGAATCATTATTTATTGATTATGTCGATATCGAATGGGCATTACGTGCACGCTCTATGGGATTTCGATCCTATGGGCTTTTCTCAGCCCGTATGTTTCATACCTTAGGTGATGCTCATTTAAATGTGTTAAGGCGTAAAATTGCTGTGCATTCTCCTCAAAGGTATTATTACATGGTCCGGAATGCACTTCTACTTTATAAGCGGCCATATATTTCTAAAAGCTGGAAACTTGTTGATGCATTTAAATTAGCAGCTAAGTTAACATTATTGTTAATGTTGTCACCGGGACGCATCAAAGTTTTCAAAGCGATTCTTTATGGCATTTTTCATGGTTTTTCTAATAAATCGGGAAAGTACGTATTAAAATGAAAGAAACTTCATTGAATGACGACTCTTCATTTCAAGATTTACGGACTTGCCTTCGTATTTCTGTAGTTACTTTTTATATTGATGATGATATTGACCGCTTATTAGAGTCCATTGTATTATCAGCTAAAAATATCTCAAATACTAAGTTAGAAGTGATTATTGTCGAGAATGGTTTTAAAACAAAGAATACTCATCACATCCAGATCGAAGAAAAATATTCATTTTGTCAGGTTATTATAACCGGTGCTAATATTGGTTATGGAAAAGCGCATAACCTTACTCTTACAGAAAATGCTGATTATCACCTCATTCTTAACCCGGATATAATCCTTTCTGAGTATTCTTTAGTCAATGCCATCGAATTTATGTCGTTGCATCATGATTGTGGTCTTGTCACTCCCCTGGCTAGGTGGCGAAATGGTGAGCAGCAATACCTGTGCAAAAATTACCCAGATGCTTTCACATTATTAGTACGGGGTTTTGCGCCTAACTTCGTAAGGAAATTCTTAAAATCACGTCTTCGAAAATATAGCATGGTGGACGAAATTTCTGACGACAAGGTATTTTGGCAACCTCCCATTGTTAGTGGTTGTTTCATGTTATTTCGTAATAGCGTACTACTGGATTTGAAGGGTTTTGATCCGCGTTATTTCCTTTATTTTGAAGACACCGATCTTAGTTACCGTGCTGCTAAGCTCACAAAGATAGCCTATGTTCCTACTGTTGAAGTTGTTCACCATGGTGGTAATGCTTCAAGAAAAGGTTTGAAACATATCTCATTATTTACCAGCTCAATGATTAAGTTTTTTAATAAAAACGGTTGGAAATTGTTTTAACACACTATCTTTGGGGGGATACAAAAAAATAATTAAAGCTTTTTAAACCTATAACACCTATTGCTACCCTCAATCACCTAACATCAGTTAATATGTTCCGCATACAAGCTAACAGCCTACGTTATCCCAAGACAGGAGTATGTAATGTCCAAGCAACAGATCGGCGTTGTAGGTATGGCAGTAATGGGCCGCAACCTGGCTCTCAACATCGAGAGCCGCGGTTATACCGTGTCCATCTTTAACCGTTCACGCGAGAAGACAGAAGAAGTCATCGCAGAGAACGAAGGCAAAAAACTGGCGCCTTACTACACCATCGAAGAGTTTGTTGATTCCCTTGAGAAGCCACGTCGTATCCTGCTGATGGTTCAGGCAGGCGAAGCGACTGACAGGACTATCGCCTCTCTGACTCCGCACCTTGATAAGGGCGATATCCTGATCGACGGTGGTAACACCTTCTATAAAGACACCATTCGCCGTAACCGCGAACTGTCTGACCAGGGCTTCAACTTCATCGGTACCGGTGTTTCCGGTGGTGAAGAGGGCGCACTGAAGGGCCCATCCATCATGCCTGGCGGCCAGAAAGAAGCTTACGAGCTGGTTGCCCCAATCCTGAATGAGATTGCTGCGCGTGCAGAAGGCGAAGCTTGTGTAGCCTACATGGGTCCGGATGGCGCGGGTCACTATGTCAAAATGGTGCACAACGGTATCGAGTACGGCGACATGCAGCTGATTGCAGAAGCTTACTCCCTGCTGAAAAATGCCCTGAACCTGAGCAATGATGACCTGGCGAAAACCTTCAGCGAGTGGAATGAAGGCGAGCTGAGCAGCTACCTGATCGACATCACCAAAGACATCTTCACCAAAAAAGATGAAGACGGTAAATACCTGGTTGATGTGATTCTGGATGAAGCAGCGAACAAAGGTACCGGTAAGTGGACCAGCCAGAGCTCTCTGGACCTGGGCGAGCCACTGTCACTGATCACCGAGTCGGTGTTTGCGCGTTACCTGTCCTCGCTGAAAACGCAGCGTGTTGCAGCGTCCAAAGTACTGAGCGGTCCAACCGTGCAGACTATCTCTGGTGATAAAGCCGAGTTCGTTGAGAAAGTTCGCCGCGCTCTGTACCTGGGTAAAATCGTTTCTTACGCTCAGGGCTTCTCTCAGCTGAAAGCCGCTTCTGACGAAAACAAATGGGATCTGCATTACGGCGAGATTGCTAAAATCTTCCGCGCTGGTTGCATCATCCGTGCTCAGTTCCTGCAGAAGATTACCGATGCTTACGCAGACGATTCCAACATTGCTAACCTGCTGCTGGCGCCGTACTTCAAAAACATCGCTGATGAATACCAGCAGGCGCTGCGCGATGTTGTGGCGTACGCTGTACAGAACGGTATCCCGACACCAACCTTCTCAGCTGCTATCGCTTACTACGACAGCTACCGTTCAGCGGTACTGCCAGCGAACCTGATTCAGGCGCAGCGTGACTACTTCGGCGCACACACCTACAAGCGTACCGATAAAGAAGGTGTGTTCCACACCGAGTGGATGGAATAACATCCTCCGCTATTAAAAAAGGCTTCCTTCGGGAAGCCTTTTTTTTGTTTCATGCACACTCACGGAACCAGCAAATCCCCGTCACGAATCGCGTCTTTCCCGGCAAGCCTCGTCACCAACATTCCCGCCGTTGCAAACCTTACCCAGTGCCTCGCATACAGCAATCCACCGTGTTCAGCCACCAATGGCGTCAGCCTGTCGGTTAACGGGTCCAGAATGTCGGCGACGACTTCTCCAGCTTCAATCCACTCACCAATCTCGCGGCGATGCAGGATCACCCCTGAATGCGGCGTGGTGATGTATTCACAACCCGCCAGCGGTACGGCTTCATTATGCAATTCTGGTAGGGGAGGCGCTTCACCAATGATGTAACCCGCGTGAATCAAAGCATTGATAATGGCGTCGGCATCTGTTTCTGCCTGCGCATGGCTGACATCTCTTACGCCACGCAACTCAAGCGTCACCGGCAGCAGCGGCTGCGGCATTGGGAAGCTGTCGCCAAATTTACGCTGCAAATACAGCCAGGGTTCACAGCAGGCTTCATCAAACGGTTCACCGCCGGAGATGTCGGCAATAAGCTGCACATCGCTGCCAATGTATCGCGCCAGCGGCTCAATCGCCTGCCACGCGTGCGGCATTGTGTAGAGATGCGTGACCGCTTCCCAGTCGCAGTGAATATCAATCATCAGATCGGCCTGACAGGCCATTCTCATCAACGTGTGGCGTTGCGACGTCAGCTCTGTCACCACCGTTGCGCCGTCAAAGTAGTCGTTAATCGCTGCGCGAATCAGTTCACGATTAGACTCAGCATCCTGGGTCAATTTGCCAGCCAGCCGTTCCGCCAGCGCCGGGCCCAACGCGGGGAACTGCCGATTGAAATCCTGCCCGGAGGCAGTTTCGAATCGCCCTAAATGCGTACCGTGCCAGTGCTGACCCAACGCAATCGGGTTGGCAACCGGAACCAGGGTGATAGCGGCGGCCAGGCGTCCTTCAGACTCTAAGGTCTTCAGCTTTTGCTTCAAATACCAGGCAACGGCTACGCCAGGCAGTTCATCGCCGTGTAAGCCCGCCTGAATATAGACCTGACGAGGAGAAGGTTCGCCAAAGTGACAGCTGATGATTTCGCGTTGCGTTCCCAGCGAGGCGCTGAGCAGGGGATGATGGCGTTGTTGCATGGTCAGATCACTTGAAAGGGGGAAGAGTGTCGCGCCCGCAGACGCGACTCAGACACTATTTTTGAATGGAGATATCGGTCGCGAAATACTGCTTCTGAATCTTATCAAAGGTGCCGTTTTTCTTGATTTCCGCGAAAGCGTTGTCCAGCGCGGTTTTCAGCTCTGCATCGCCTTTACGCAGGCCAATCGCGGTGCCAGGGCCGATAATCGGATCCTGCACAATCGGGCCGGCCAGTTCGAAATCTTTGCCCTGAGGATGCTTCAGGAAGCCGATAGCCGCCTGTGCCGCATCGGTAAACACCGCATCAAGGCGGCCGGAAACCAGATCGCTCTCAACCTGAGCCTGATCGCCGTAAGGAACGACGTTCACCCCAGCCGGCTGCCATTTCGCCAGCGCATAGCGCTCCTGCACGGTACCCTGTTCAACGCCGACGGTTTTGCCTTTCAGCGATTCCGGGGTTGGCAGCAGACCGGAGCCTTTGCGGGCAATCAGCTGGGTTTTGGTGTCATACATCGGCTCGGTAAAGTCGATCTGCTTGAGGCGTTCTTCGGTAACGCCCATGTCCGACAGAATGGCATCGAATTTACGCGCTTTCAGGGCCGGGATCATGCCGTCGAACTGGCTTTCCACCCATACGCATTTCGCCTGCATCTGAGTACAGAGTGCGTTACCCAAATCGATATCAAAACCGACCAGTTTGCCCTGCGGGGTTTTGGACTCAAAAGGAGGATAGGTTGGGTCCACCGCGAAGCGAACCCGGTCGATTTTGGCCTGAGCGCCAAAAGCGCAGCCTGCCATCAACGAGGCAATCGCTGCCTTACGCAGCACAGAAGACATCAAAGCTTTAGCCATTATTTATTACATCTCAATAACTTTACACAAGCATTCAGAGTAACTGCTGCTGCCGGTGGTGTGAATTTTTAATTGTAAAAAAAAGCCGGTTTCCCGGCCTTAGCAACAGTGCTGAGAACTACTTGTGACGTTCACGCAGGTTGTTGATGATGGTGCTCAGATTCAAATCCTGATCCTGCAGAAGGACCAGCAGGTGATAGATTAAATCGGAGGCTTCGTTAGTCAGTTCATGGCGATCGTTAACGGTCGCCGCCAGTGCGGTTTCCACACCTTCCTCACCCACTTTCTGCGCGATACGCTTGGTGCCGCTGGCGTACAGGCTGGCGGTATAAGAGCTTTTTGGATCCGCGTGCTTACGTTCAGCCAGCAGTTGCTCCAACTGGTAGAGGAACGTCCAGTCAGGGGCGGCCGGAGAGAAGCAGCTCGAGGTACCCAGATGGCAGGTGGGGCCAATCGGGTTCGCCAGAATCAGCAAGGTGTCGTTATCACAATCCGGTGTGATGCTGACCACGTTGAGGAAGTTTTCAGAGGTCTCGCCTTTGGTCCACAGACGCTGTTTGGTGCGCGACCACAGGGTCACTTTGCCAATTTCCAGCGTCTTAGCCAGCGCTTCCTGATTCATGTAGCCATGCATCAGCACTTCACCCGACACCGCGTGTTGGACGATGGCCGGCATCATGCCGTCAGTTTTTACCCAATCTAGCTGGGCCAGCTGTTGTTCTGTTAACACGCGCGGATCTCCACACCTTTTTCAATCAGGAACGCTTTCAGTTCCCCGATATTAATAATCTGCTTATGGAAGACGGAAGCGGCCAGCGCACCGTCGACATCGGCATCCCGGAAGGCTTCGTGGAAGTGTTCCATGGTGCCCGCGCCGCCAGAGGCAATCAGCGGCACCTTGCAAACCTCACGCATCTTCTGCAGTTGGATCAGGTCGTAGCCGTTGCGCACGCCGTCCTGATTCATCATATTCAGCACGATTTCGCCCGCGCCACGCTTCTGCACTTCCTGCACCCAGTCCAGCGTTTCCCAGGTGGTAACCTTGGTACGGCTTTCATCGCCGGTATATTGATTGACGTGATACTTGCCGGTTTCGCTGTCGTACCAGGTATCAATGCCAACCACGATGCACTGCACGCCAAACCGGTCGGCAAGGCGGGTGATCAGCTCGGGATCGGCCAGCGCCGGCGAGTTGATTGAAATCTTATCGGCACCAAATGACAGGATCTGGGCGGCATCTTCCGCCGACTTGATCCCGCCCGCGACGCAGAAGGGGATATCGATCACTTCAGCCACGCGGGAAACCCAGCTTTTATCGACGACGCGGCCATCTGACGAAGCGGTGATGTCGTAAAACACCAGTTCATCCGCGCCTTCCTGGGCATAACGCTGGGCCAGTGGCACGATGTCGCCAATAATTTCGTGATTACGGAACTGTACGCCTTTCACTACCTGACCGTCGCGGACGTCCAGACAGGGTATTATCCTTTTTGCCAGCATGAGATTGCCTCCGCAACGGTGAATTTACCTTCCAACAGGGCGCGACCGACGATCACGCCTTTTGCACCGCAGCCGTTCAGCGCCGCAACGTCATCCAGCGAACCAATGCCACCCGAGGACTGGAAGGCGATGTTTGGGAAGCGGGCGGACACTTCGCGATACAGCTCAACATTGGAACCGCTGAGCGTGCCATCGCGGGAGATATCGGTGCACAGCACATGCTTCAGGCCGACCGGCAGGAACTGCTCAATCACTTCTTCCAGCGTCACGCCGGCGGCTTCCTGCCAGCCGCTGATCGCCACTTCCTTGCGGTTGTTGGCATCAATACGCACGTCCAGTGCCAGCACAATGGCATCCGGGCCGTACTGCTTAAACCAGCTTTTCACTTCTTCAGGATCTTTTACCGCCGTTGATCCGACCACCACGCGGGTGGCACCGGCGTTCAGCAGCGCTTCCACATCGTCACGGGTGCGGATACCGCCACCCACCTGCACCGGCACATTAACGCCTGCGAGCAACGTGGTCAGCAGCGGGATCTGGCGCGCCGCCGGATCTTTGGCACCGGTTAAATCCACCAGGTGCAGCACTTCCGCGCCCTGAGCTTCATAATCCTGTAAACGTGGCAGCGGATCGCTGCCGTAATCACGCTGCTGGCCATAGTCGCCCTGATGCAGACGGACCACTTTGCCTTCTATTAAATCTAACGCGGGGATAATCATGCCCGTTACATCTCCAGGAAGTTTTTCAGCAGCTGCGCGCCAGCGGCACCGGAACGCTCCGGGTGGAACTGCACGCCGAAGAAGTTATCTTTCTGCACCGCAGCGGTAAAGGCTTCACCGTAGCTGCATTGGGCGATGGTGTACTCGTTTACCGGCATGGCATAGCTGTGCACGAAGTAGAAGTAGGATCCATCAGGAATGCCGCGGAACAGGTGATTACCCGCCTGTGAGGTGATCTGGTTCCAGCCCATATGCGGCAGCGGGAGACCCAGGTCGACCATCTTCAAAACCGGTTGCTCGATGATGCCGAGGGTTTTCACGCCGCCGCTTTCATCGCTTTCAGAACCCAATAGCTGCATGCCAAGACAGATGCCCAACACCGGTTGAGTACAGGCTTTGATCAGCTGAATAAGCTCACGCTCGCGCAGCTGATCCATCGCCGCCTGCGCGGTACCCACGCCTGGCAGCAGCAGTTTATCTGCCTGTAACACCGTATCGGCATCACGGCTCACGATCGGATCGTAGCCCAGACGTTGCACGGCCCACTTTACCGATGAGAGGTTGGCGCAGCCTGTATCCAGGATCACCACGTTCATTACAGCACTCCTTTCGAGCTGGGCAGCGTGTTGCCCTCAACGCGAATGGCCTGACGCAGCGTACGGCCAAAGGCTTTGAACAGGCTTTCAACGCGGTGATGGTCGTTTTTGCCCTTGGTTTTCAGGTGCAGGGTGCTCGCCATGGTGTAAGAGAGCGAGCTGAAGAAGTGTTCAACCATCTCGGTGCTCAGGTCGCCTACGCGCTGATAGCTGAACTCGGCTTTATATTCGAGGTGCGGGCGGCCGGAGATATCCAGCGCGCAGCGTGCCAGGCATTCGTCCATTGGCAGCACAAAGCCAAAGCGGCCGATGCCACGTTTGTCACCCAGCGCTTTCAGTAAGGCTTCGCCCAGCGCCAGGCCGGTGTCTTCCACGGTGTGGTGATCGTCGATATACAGGTCACCCTTCACATCGATGTTCATCCGGAAACCGCCGTGGGTGGCAATCTGATCGAGCATATGGTCAAAGAAGCCGACGCCGGTGTTGAACTTGCTGTTGCCTTCACGATCCAGCCAGACTTCAACGCTGATCTGCGTTTCTTTAGTATTACGCTTCACCAGCGCATGACGATCGCGTTTGGTCAGCTGCTGTTCAATCGCCAGCCAGTTAAGGTCGTTGCGCGAGTAGAGCAGGCCGGTAATGCCCATGTTGCTGGCCAGCTGCACGTCCGTCGCGCGGTCACCAATCACGTAGCTGTTGGCGGTATCCAGCACGCCAGCGGCCAGCCAGCTTTCAACCATTTTGGTTTTCGGCTTGCGGCAGTCGCAGTTGTCAGCAGGCAGATGCGGGCAAATCAGCACATCATCAAACTGCACACCCTGTGAGGAAAGGATTTGCATCATCAGGTTGTGCGGGCCATCGAAATCAGCCTGCGGGAAGCTGTCGCTGCCCAGGCCATCCTGATTGGTGATCATCACCAGTTTAAAGCCGGCTTTCTGCAGTGACAGCAGCACCGGGATCACGTCTGGCTCAAAGGCCAGCTTGTCCATGCGATCCACCTGGAAGTCGGTCGGCGGCTCGGAGATGATCGTGCCGTCACGATCGATAAAAAGGACTTTCTGGCTCATGCTTGCTCCCTGGTATCGGACGCGCCGGGTAAGGTTTTCAACGCCAAAATGGCGCGGTTACACTCTTCACGGGTGCCGACGGAGATGCGCAGGCATCCCGACAGCCCCGGCTGTTTGTTCTGGTCACGCAGAATAATGCCTTGATCCCACAGCGTTTTAAAGACCTGGCTGGAGGCGGTAAAGCGCGCCAGAACGTAGTTTGTCTCGCTTGGGAACACCTGCTCCACGCAGTCACATTGCTGCAAGGCGGCAATCAGCTGTTCACGGGTGGCAACCAACTCGCTGACGTGGGATTTCATTATTGCAATGCCATGGTCGCTCAGCGCCTGGGCTGCAATGTCGGCGACCGGCGTGGAGAGAGGATAGGGTGCGATAACCTTCATCAACAGGGCAATCACCTCAGCATTCGCCAGGGTGAAGCCACAGCGTAATCCCGCCAGCGCAAAGGCTTTCGACAGCGTCCGCAGGATCACCAGATGGGGATAGGCTTGCAGCCAGCCGGTCAACGACGCCTGCGGGCAGAATTCGATGTAAGCTTCATCCGCAACCACCAGTGCTTTGCCACGCGTCATTTCCAGTAGCTGACGAATATCGTCAGGATTAACCAGATTACCGGTCGGGTTGTTCGGGCTGCAAATGTAGACCAGCTTCACGCCATCCAGTTGTTCAGCAATGGCTGGAAGGTTCAGTTGCCAACCCTCACCGGCTTCCACGGTGCGATATTCCACGCCGATGGTTTCAGCGCTGACGCTGTACATGCCGTAAGTCGGTGGGCAGAACAGCACCGCATCTTTACCCGGTTCACAGAATGCGCGGATCAGCAGTTCGATACCCTCATCGGCACCCCGGCTAACCAGAACCTGCTCTTTGGTCAGACCGGCGTAAGCGGCATAACGCTCAATCACCAGCGCAGGCTGACATTCCGGGTAACGGTTGAGGGTTTGCTGCGACAGCTCAAAGGGCACGGCCAGCGGATATTCATTGGCGTTCAGCCAGACATCACCGTTGCCACCCAGACGGCGGGCAGACTGATAAGGCGTGAGGGCGCGGACGTTAGCCCTCGCCAACTCTTCAATCTTAGTGCTCATGGCTTCTCCTTAAGCGCGGCAACGCGCAGGGTGACGGCATTTTTGTGTGCGGTGAGCTGTTCGGCGGCTGCCAGAATCTCGATGGTCGGTGCGAGGTTCAAAAAGCCTTGCGGCGTCAGCTCCTGCACGGTCATACGCTTCTGGAAATCCGCCAGACCGAGGCTTGAACAGGTTGCGGTATAACCGTAGGTCGGCAGCACGTGGTTGGTGCCGGACGCATAGTCGCCGGCAGATTCCGGTGACCAGTCACCCAGGAAAACCGACCCAGCGCTGGTGATGCTGTCTACCCAATCACGCGCCTGACGCGTCTGGATAATCAGGTGCTCCGGCCCATAGCGGTTGCTGATTTCAATGCACTGCTGCAGATCCCTGGTGACAATCAGACGGCTGCTTTCCAGCGCCTTCCGTGCAGTTTCTGCGCGTGGCAATTCGGCCAGCTGAGTTTCTATCGCTGCAGCCACTTCTTGCGCCATCTGTAATGACGGCGTCAGTAAAATAACCTGAGAGTCCGGACCGTGTTCAGCCTGGGAAAGCAGGTCGGAAGCGACAAACGCCGGCGTCGCTTCCGCATCGGCAATGACCAGCACTTCAGAAGGTCCGGCGGGCATATCAATCGCGGCCCCATCAAGGCGCTGGCTGACCTGGCGCTTCGCCTCGGTCACATACGCGTTACCCGGTCCAAAAATCTTGTCGACTTTCGGCACCGATTCCGTGCCCAGCGCCAGCGCGGCAATTGCCTGCGCGCCGCCAACCTGGAACACTTCCTTCACACCACAGAGTTTGGCGGCATAGAGGATTTCGTCGGCAATCGGCGGCGGCGAACACAGCACCACGCGCTGGCATCCGGCGATGCGGGCCGGGGTGGCCAGCATCAATACGGTCGAGAACAGCGGGGCGGTGCCGCCCGGAATATACAGACCCACCGAGGCCACCGGACGGGTGATCTGCTGGCAGCGTACGCCTGGCTGCGTTTCGATATCAACCGGTGGCAAGGTTTGCGCCACGTGGAAGATTTCAATGTTGCCTACGGCCATGGCCATCGCCTGCTTTATGTCATCACCCAGACGGGCGGCGGCCGCGTCAATTTCCTCTGCGGTGACACGCAATGCATCAACCTGGGTCTTATCGAAAGCCGCGCTGTAGAAACGCAGTGCCGCGTCGCCTTCCGCTTTGACCCTATCCAGGATGCCGCGCACGGTAAGGCTGATATTCTCTGATGCTGAAATCGCCGGGCGAGTCAGAAGCGCGTGTTGCTGCGCGTCATCACAAGTCTGCCAGTCGATGGGGGTCGCGAAGTTTGCCATCGGTTACTCCATCATCTTCTCAATTGGCAATACCAGAATGGAGCTGGCGCCCAGCGCTTTCAGCTTTTCCATCGTTTCCCAAAACAGGGTTTCGCTGCTGACCATATGCATAGCGACGCGGCTCTTGTCGCCCGCCAGTGGCAATACGGTAGGGCGCTCGGCACCCGGCAGCAGGGAGATAATATCTTCCAGCTTTTCGCTTGGCGCGTGCAGCATGATGTATTTGGATTCGCGGGCCTGAATAACGCCCTGGATACGGGTCATCAGTTTGTCGATCAGTTCCTGCTTGGCGCCTGGCATTTCGCCGTCACGCTGGATCAGACAGGCTTTAGAACGGTAAATCACTTCAACTTCACGCAGGCCGTTGGCTTCCAGCGTGGCGCCGGTAGACACCAGGTCACAAATGGCATCCGCCAGACCGGCACGCGGGGCCACTTCGACTGAACCATTCAGCAGGCAGGATTTGAACGCCACGCCCTGTTTGTCCAGATATTGCTTCAGCAGGTGCGGATAAGAGGTGGCGATACGGGAGTTTTGTAAACACTGCGGACCGGTATATTCATCATCAACGGACATCGCCAGTGACAGACGGCAACCGCCGAAATCCAGACGACGTAGGGTGAAATAACGCGGGTCTTCGCCCTGAGCACGACGGTTCAGCAGCTCTTCTTCCAGCACGTTCTCGCCAATGATACCAAGGTCAACTACGCCATCCATGACCAGGCCCGGAATATCGTCATCACGGACACGCAGAATATCGATCGGCATGTTCTCGGCGAAGGCAATCAGACGCTGCTGCTGCAGATTGATTTTGATGCCGCAGCGGGAGAGCAATTCGCGTGAATCATCGCTTAAACGGCCTGATTTCTGCATAGCTATGCGTAAACGGGTGTTATCTAACATCGGTACCTTTCCTTATTTCCTGTCTGCTTCGACCTGAGATTATTGGCAGTTCGTCCATCCTGGCCAGGGCATGGCCCAAAAAAAAGCCCCCGGAAGGTGATCTTCCGGGGGCTTCTCTTGCGTTCTGCACCACTGGAAGATCCTACTCGTCTTCCAGCACACATCGCCTGAAAGACTAGTCAGGGTGATGGTGATGATGGTGGTTGAACTGAACGCGTGTCATAAAATTCTCTTGGATGAATGGATATTCATTTCGTGACAAATAACCTAACGCAGGAGATAGCGAGGCGCAACCCTTTTTTGTCAATGATGAAAGATTCTCTCATCATCTGTGCATTGTCACTGACACTCGGCTGGCGTAGGTTTAGGGTATTGAGCAGGCCTCACTACAGGAGTCAGAGGATGAAAAAAGTTGCCATTATTGGTCTGGGTTGGTTGGGGATGCCGTTGGGGCTGTCGCTCACCGCTCACGGCTGGCAGGTTACCGGCAGTAAAACCACGCTGGATGGGGTTGAAGCTGCGCGGATGTGCGGCATTGAAAGCTATTTACTGGAGCTGACGCCCGAACTTATCTGCGATCCCGATGATTTAGACGCGCTGCTGAGCGTGGATGCGCTGGTGATCACCTTGCCAGCCAGTCGGACAGCCGAAGGCGGCGAAAACTATCTGTTAGCGGTGCAGCAAATTGTCGATAGCGCGCTGGCCCGATCGATTCCGCGAATCATTTTCACCAGCTCAACCTCTGTCTATGGCAGCGGTTCCGGGGTGATGAAAGAAAGTTCGCCGCTTGAGCCACAGACGGTAGCCGGTAAAACGCTGAAGGAGTTAGAGGACTGGCTGCATCATTTGCCGAATACCTCGGTCGATATCCTGCGTTTGTCCGGGCTGGTGGGGCCGGAACGTCATCCGGGCCGCTTCCTGGCAGGGAAAACCGATCTGACCGATGGTAGCCATGGCGTCAATCTGGTGCATCTTGAAGATGTGGTTGCAGCGATTTCTTTACTGCTGAAAACGCCGAAGGGTGGCCACATCTATAACCTGAGCGCGCCGAAGCATCCTGCCCGTAACGTGTTCTATCCCGCCGTGGCAAGGCAGCTTGGCCTGACGCCACCGACCTTCCGCCAGCAAGAAGGCGGAGACGCTGGTAAGTTGATCGACGGCAGTAAAATCTGCAGCGAGTTAGGGTTTGAATATAGCTATCCGGATCCGGCGAAGATGCCGCTGAAGTAGCTATTTATAGGTTACTAAATCAGTAAATAATCGTTTTTGGAAAGAATGCTTATTTGTCTTAATAAGCTAACATGTCAAACTGCAGAATTGGACAGACATGTTAGCTTAACGCATTGCTTAGAAATGGTTTTTATCTCCGACTCGTGGTAAAATTCAAAGAAAATCACAACTTTATTACGGGGATATTACAGTGCAGTTAAATTTTTTAAAGAAAAATGTTTTTCTTTTACCATGGGTATTGCTGTTATGCTATTCTTCTTTCTCATTCTATACAAATGGCCTACAAGAATATATTTTTCCAACTGTATTTGAATTGATAGCGGTGTATTTATTTGCGTCGCTTGTTTTAACTTATTTGCGAATTCCTTTCGCTTTATTTGGTTTTATTTGTTATGTTTTAATGCTTCCAGTTTTACTACAGGTTCAGTTCGTTTTCACTTCAGGGGATTATGTTTCCGAGTTGGCATTATGGAACGCTGACTCAGCAAGTTTTATTACTATGCCTTACCAGGAGTTTATACCTTTTATTATATTTTTTGTATTATTTACATTTATTCCAGCACACCTATACACTTTAAGTAAAAAAAGTTTAATAGCTTATGTAGTGGTTTTTTTAAGTTATGCTTTAATTGTTTTCAATTCCGCCTCCGTTAATAAGATTGACTACAAGTATCGCTCCCCACTGTCTTCGGCGATAATTACTTATTTTAAGTACCATCATATGGTCAATAAGTCAAAAAAAGACTCTGTCAGTCAAGTCGAGAAAGACAATGCACTAAACAGGTTCAAAAAGAATGAGTATTATGGAGATGATTCTAATTTTACACATCTCCTTTCTAACGCGCCTAAGAGGCCAAATGTTATAGTCTTTTTCATAGAGGGCATGTCTGCCAATATTATCGATTCCTATGGAGGGAAATACGGTGACTTAACACCGAATTTAGATACCCTATCTGAAAAATCAATAATGGTAACCAATTATTATAACCATACTGCTGCAACATTTAGAGGTTTAAGAGGTCAATTATCTTCAAGTTATCAGTATAGAGGAGGGAGTGATTCTCAAAATAAGGGTTACGACCAGATTTCTAAGAATGAATTGATTGAAAATTCATTAGTAAAATTCTCTACTCTTCCAAATATACTCAGGGGTAAAGGCTACCGCAGTTATTTTATTAGTCCGCATTATCAGGGGGCTAATCTTAACACTTCTCTTGAAACTTTAGGGTTTGACAAGGTGTTCACTCGTGCAGATAATCCCGATGCTAAGGGGAATCTCCAGTCACCAATGACCGATCGTGAACTAATAGACTTCCTGAAAAAAAACGTCAACCAACTAAAAAGTCCCTTCTTTATTGGGCTTTACAATTTTGGCACACATTTAACCATCGACAGTCCAGATATTAAATATCAAGATGGAAGAAGCAATGTTTTGAACAGATTTCATAACATTGATGCTCAATTTGGACGGTTTATGGATTATTTCCATGAAAGTGGAATGGATAAGAATACCGTATTAATATTTACTACGGATCATGCATCCTTTCCTGCTCCTGAGTTTACTGATTTTATTGAAACACCGAAACGTTATTTTATTGACAAAATACCACTTCTTATTTATTGGGGAGGGGTGGTACCAACAAAAATAAATGCAAGAGGTTCTAATACAATTAATCTTGCACCAACAATTATGAATATACTGCGCTACAAAAAGGGTGAAAACTTCTTTTTAGGATGCTCATTGTTTGAGAGTAATTGTCTTACTAAAACAAACATGGAAGCATATGGCGACAGCTATTTTATTAGTGATCAGCAGAATGTGTATCCTGAGTTTGCTCTTCCTGAAGACAAGCGTAAAGCCTTTGCTGAAGGAAAAAACATGATTTTAGAAAGTTATAAAATGACAGCGAATCCCTGAGTTAAAATAGACTGGCAATTACTGCGATGCGGAGAATTAACCCTTTCTGTGTCCTCTGATGAATAAAAATCTACATCTGTAGCCTAAGTGGTCCGCAAAAGTTGCGGCCACTTAGGCACGTATGCAGAAAAATCATCCCGGCACTACATATGATATTAACCCAAAAAATAAAAGAGTCTTCCACATGAAAGCTATCAGGCAAGAATTCCACTACTATCGATTAAATGAGTCTTGAAATTTATTTACGGATGTGGATTTCCATATGCTGCTGTGATTATCTCGTACTTTGAAAAAATTCATTAACCTTGACTTGGAATAGCGTCTGATAAATATTACTATAAATACAATAGATAAATGCATCTGCTAATTAAATTTATTACTTCAAATAAGTAAATAGTACTATTTCTTCTTGAGTATGAACCTTGGTCTGCGTTTAGTCTCAGTGTATATTCTACCAATGTATTCACCAAGGACACCAATGCCAACCAACTGAATCCCACCCAGAAACAGGATTGAGACCAACAATGAAGGGTAGCCAGCTACTGGGTTTCCCCAGATGATTTTATCTATGATCATCCAACCCGCATAGAGGAACGATAATCCAGCGACAAACAATCCAAGATAAGTCCAGATTCTTAGGGGAAATGTCGAAAAAGAAGTAATCCCTTCAAGAGCCAGGTTCCATAACTTCCAGCCATTAAATTTGCTGTCACCAGCTACACGGTTGGCGCGAACATACTCAACAACCGCAGTCTGTCCGCCGACCCAGCTTAGAATTCCCTTCATAAAGAGATTTCTTTCCTAAAGTTGCTTGATATTTTCAACTACATTACGAGACATTAATCGAAAATCACCAACGTTTGATTCAATTTTTGGTGAGCTGATTTTATTATGCAACTTGTAGAACCACTCCGCGGTTTTCCGCTTTATATGGCCATCAGAGCTTCTGTCAATTCTTTTTGCCAGCACAATTTCTGCGCCAATCAGCCACTGCTCAATGAGCGCAGGGATTACCTCGATGGGATCCTGCAGATCGACATCAATTGGAATGATGGCATCGCCCGTTGCAGCCTCAAGCCCGGCAAATAAGGCGGGTTCCTTACCAAAGTTTCGCGTAAAAGAAAGGTTTTTAACCAGCGGGTCATCAGACTCAATTTCAGCTAAAACGGATTCCGTTCTGTCACGACTTCCATCGTTGATAAAAACAATCTCAACGTCATATTGTTCTAATACTGCATAACCGCGAACAGCCGAATAGAATAAAGGAATGGCTTCCTCTTCATTATATACTGGAACAATTAAAGAAATTTTCATCGCTTATCCCTGAATATGAACAGTTTTGAGTAGGCAAAGCCACAAATCAGACTGATTGCCGAGAAAGCAATTAACGTAATAAGTGCAGGGATATGCATTTTATCTGCTGACCAGCCAATCGCACCCGCCATGGCCCCCATAAAGACCACGTAAAGAAGATAACGTGTCGTGGTGGCTTCTTGATTGAATGTCCACTTAGCATTTACGAAAAATGAGAAGGTGACGGCCACGCAAAAGGCGGTGAAATTAGACAGCGACTGACTTGAACCGTGAGCATACAGCGCAGTGAATACGGCCCAGTGGATAAGGGTGTTTAGAACGCCAACAGAGGCATATCTGGCGAATAGCTTAAGCATTACTGCACCCTAAAAATAAAGAGGCCGATCTTGCCACCACGCTGTCCTCCTGGCAAGGGTATCAAACAGTATCTTAACCAGTGGACGGGCTTAGTTAATTGATAGTATTAAACCCCCAACCGATCCCTCAGCGAGTACCAGGCCGCGCCAATCGCCGTTAGCGGCACGCGGAAGCGATGGCCGCCGGGGAAGGGCAGATGGGGGAGTTTGGCAAAGGCATCAAAGCGCTGTGGCTGGCCGCACAGCGCTTCACTTACCAGTTTCCCTGCCAGATGCGTAAAGGTGACGCCATGTCCGCTGTCGCCCTGAATATAGAACACGCCGTTATCCAGACGACCGACCTGCGGCATGCGGGAAAGCGTCAGCAGGAAATTTCCGCTCCAGCGGTAATCAAACTTAATCCCCGCCAGTTGTGGGAAGGTCTTCAGTAACTTAGGCCGGATCAACGCATCAATATCGTCCGGTTCGCGTGCGCCATAAACCACGCCGCCACCGTATAACAAACGGTTATCGGCAGTCAGCCGATAGTAATCCAGCAGATAGTTACAGTCTTCCACGCAGCGATTATTGGGCAATAGCGCCAGCGCCTTATCAGCGGAAAGAGGTTCGGTGGCCACAATCTGGGAACCGCAGGGAATGCTCAAACGCGTTAATCGGGGCTCAAGATGCGGGGCCAGGTAGGCATTTCCGGCAAAAATTACGAATTTAGCAGTGACCTGGCCTTTAGCGGTTTTGATCTGATGGGGATTGCCGTAGTCCACCGAGATCACTTCGGACTCTTCATAAATGCGGCCGCCGTGATTCCGAATAGCTTCAGCTTCACCCAGTGCCAGATTCAGCGGATGAATATGGCCACCGTTGTTATCCAGCAAACCACCGACGTAGCGCTCGCTGGCAATTTCCCGGCGGATACCGGTTTCATCCAGCATCTGTAATGCATTATTACCGTACTGTTTCCAACGTTTGTGCTGATCCTGCAGATGGTGCAGCTGACGTTTATTCAACGCAGCGAATATTCCGCCCTGGCGATAGTCGCAGGCAATATCATAACGCTTGATGCGATCGCGGACCACGCTGGCGCCTTCAAACATCATGCTGCCCAGCAAGCGGGCACTCTCTTTGCCGTAACGTTGTTCAATAACGTCCACGTCGCGGCTGTAAGAATTCACTACCTGGCCGCCATTGCGCCCGCTGGCGCCAAATCCAACTTTAGCCGCTTCCAGCAACACCACGTCATAACCGGCCTCGGTGAGGAACAGGGCGGAAGACAGCCCGGTAAAGCCGCCGCCAATCACACAAACATCACACTGAATACTGTTTTCAAGCTGTGGCCAGGGAGCGTGAGGATTGGCCGTTGCGGCATAGTAACTCTTCACATGGTCCATAACTCCCTCCTTTTCTGATTAAGTTCCCGGCTCAGAACGTCGCTGGGGTATGCGCACTGACAATCCGACAAGGCTGTGCGAATGAATTGGTAAAACTGTGGGGCAGGCCGGTATTAATGACGTAGCTCTGCCCGGCGTGCAGCGAATAGCTCTGGCCACTGATGGTCAGGACAATTTGCCCTTCCAGCAGCGTGCCGGTCTCTTCTCCCTGATGACGGATTTTCTCGCCGGTGGTGGCACCGGGCTCGTACGTTTCCAACAGCATGCCCAGCGTGCGTTCCGGGTTGCCATTGTGGATTAACTTTAATGACACGCCCTGACTGCCAATATCGATCAGCTCATGGGCATCAATCACCACTTTCGGTGCCTCATCCTTTACCGGTTCGGAGAAAAATTCGGAAAGGGACAGACCGTATACCTTTAATAACTTCTGCAGCGTGCTGACCGCAGGGCTGACTTTGTCCTGTTCGATCGTACTGATGGCGCTATGCGTCAGGCCGGAGAGTTCGGCGACGCGCCGTTGTGACATTCCCATCTGTTGGCGGATTTCCGATAGACGTCGTCCCGGTGCCACAGTGGCTTCGCTCATAACCTTTTTTCCTCCTGATGCCGTTGGCAGGCGTGAATAAATCCATCGAACAACAGGCGGGATAACGTCGACGTCTCGCTTTGCCATTCCGGATGCCATTGCACCGCAAGAGCAAAAGGATGGTCACGCAGGCTGACGGCCTCAATCAGGCCATCGGCGGCACGCGCCTCGATGCGCAGTGGGGCACCCAAGGTGCTGATCCCCTGTTGATGTAGCGAATTGACCCAGAACTTCTCGCAGCCTTCCACCAGTGGGGAAAGCAGGCCGTCCGGCTCAACGTAAACTTCATGTGCCGGCGCATATTGTTCGTCCAGCGTTAAGGCTTCATCTTCCCGATGTTCCTGGAAGCCTGGAACCGTATGCAGCTGGCGGTGCAGGCTGCCACCGGTCGCCACCACCAGTTCCTGCAATCCACGACAGATAGCCAGAACCGGCAGGCGTTGAGTCGTTGCCGCGTTAATTAAGGCAAAGGCCAGCTGGTCGCGACCCGGATCGGCATAATCTTCGGTGCCGGATTCGCCATAGTGGTGAGGTTCGATATTGCTTGGGCTGCCGGTCAGCAGCAGGCCAGACAGCGGAGCCATAGCAATTTCTAATAGATCGGGAGAAGACATCAATCCCTGCGGTAAAGCCAGCGGAACTCCGCCCGCCTGCAGTACGGCTTCGAGATATTTGTTATGCACCATCTGGGTGGGATGACCGCCCTTGTCAATCTGGCACATCACTACGCCAATCAATGGCTTGTTAAATATAATGCCCATCTTTCCCCTCGCGAAGCTGTTCAATATATCTACCGGAAAAGGCGCGTTAGCCGCAAATTTGTACAATATATTTTCAATCTAGCAACCGACTGCACAATATTCAAACTGATTTGGCGGCAAAATAAACTTGAATGTAACATTTGCACACTTTTTGTGTTGGCGCTATGTTAGAAATGTGGCTGTTATTTTGAGCAACGCTCAACACTAACCAGACAAAGGCGGGCAGGACTATGACAAATATTGTCGAAGTAGAAGACTTCACGAGACACAGTGAACAGAAACGAACCAGCGCGTTCCAGAATGAAGTGCATGCTTATCTGGAACGCCACCCTGAAACGCAGTACGTCGATATTCTTCTCAACGATCTCAACGGTGTCTTTCGCGGTAAGCGGATCCCCTTCGCTAATCTGACCAAACTCGAGAAAGGCTGTTACTTCCCCGCTTCCGTTTTCGCGATGGACATCCTCGGCAACACCGTAGAAGAAGCCGGTCTGGGTCAGGCACTCGGTGAACCGGACAACATTTGTATTCCCGTAGAAGGCACGTTAATCCCCTCAGCTGCCGATCCTCAACATCTGGCGCAGGTGCTTCTGACCATGCGCAATCAAGATGGTACTCCCTTTGACGTTGAACCCCGGAACGTTCTCAATCACCTCTGGCAACAGTTGCGTAATCGAGGTCTGTTTCCTGTGGTAGCGGTAGAGCTGGAGTTCTATCTGGTCGACAAAAAGCGTGATGCGGAAGGCTTTATTCAGCCACCGTGCGCGCCGGGCAGCGACGAGCGGAATATGCAAAGCCAGGTGTACTCAGTTGATAACCTCGATCACTTCTCCGAGGTGTTAAGCGAAATCGATACGATTGCAAAACAGCAGGGGATCCCCGCCGATGGCGCGCTGGCCGAAGCCTCTCCAGGCCAGTTCGAGATCAATCTTCATCATACGCGCAATGTGCTCAGTGCCTGCGATCATGCGGTTCAGCTGAAACGCCTGGTGCGCCAGGTGGCTGAAAACCACGGTATGACCGCCACCTTTATGGCCAAGCCTTATGAGGAATACGCCGGCAGCGGGATGCATGTGCATATCAGCGTGCTGGATGCCGCCGATCATAATGCCTTCGCCTGCGATGACGGCAGCAACTCGCCGCTATTGAAGCGTGCGCTGGCCGGAATGATCGACCTGATGCCCGCCTCAATGGCGCTGTTAGCGCCGAACGTCAATGCCTATCGCCGTTTTCTGCCCGATGCCTTTGTGCCGTTGCAGGCTTCCTGGGGCCATAACAATCGCACCGTTGCGCTGCGTATTCCCTGCGGAGATATCGATAGCCACCGTATTGAATACCGTGTTGCCGGGGCGGACGCCAATCCCTATCTGGTAATGGCGGCGATTCTGGCCGGTATGCTGCACGGTATTGATAATCAGCTGCCATTACCGCCGGCGATCACCGGAAATGGTCACGAAGCCGACGGCAATCCGTTGCCAATCCGCCAGAGCGACGCGTTGTATGAGTTTGAACAAAGCACTCCGCTGCAAAAGTTGCTGGGTGAGCGCTTTGGGTTTGTCTGGCACAGCTGCAAACACCATGAACTAATGCACTTCGAGCGCCTGATTACGTCAACGGAAATTGACTGGATGCTGAAAAACGCCTGACGGGAGAGCCACTAAGATGACGCAAACCACCCACAAGCAAAGAAATTGTCACTGAAGGCCTTAACCTCTTGTCATCCTGCCTCCGTCTGGTGCAGAATATGCGCCCTGCAAAATGAATCTATAACCGACGCTTATGCGCCGGTTATTTTTTTGCAGAAAACACATTCGCATTTAAGAGGCCGGTCCAGAACCGGATAGATAGTCGCTTTTAGCACGCACGGACGTGCTATGTTGAGGATAAGATTGATGGGGCTACACTTTATTACTCCAGTTCACGCCGGTATTCGCCAGCGTGATGACTACGGCGCCGCGGCAGGCACCACTTTCACCCACTCCTGCCAGTCCGTTTCCCAATGTAAGAACAGCTCTCGCAATGCGCGAAGTTTCCCTGTGGTTCAACCCAGAACGGTTGATGCTATGGGGAGGCTGAATCATGTCGCTTAATCCTCAAACGTCCCGTCCACAACTGAAAAAAACGCTGACATTATTGCCTGTGGTAATGATGGGGTTGGCCTATATGCAGCCAATGACCCTGTTTGATACCTTCGGCATTGTCTCTGGCCTGACCGATGGTCACGTGGCCACGGCTTACGCGTTCGCGTTAATCGCCATTCTGTTTACAGCGCTGAGCTATGGCAAGTTGGTCCGTCGCTTCCCATCCGCGGGTTCGGCCTATACCTACGCTCAGAAAGCTATCAGCCCACACGTCGGTTTTATGGTGGGCTGGTCATCGCTGCTGGACTACCTGTTCATGCCGATGATCAACATTCTGCTGGCTAAAATTTACTTCGAAGCCCTGGTGCCGGGTATCCCGTCATGGATCTTCGTGGTGATGCTGGTCGGCTTTATGACCCTTTCCAACCTGAAAGGCATCAAAACCGTCGCCAACTTCAACAGCGTGATCGTGGTGCTGCAGGTGGTGGTGATGGTCGCCATTATGGCAATGGTGGTGTATGGCGTAGCGCACGGCGAAGGTGCCGGCACGCTGGTCAGCAGCAAACCATTCTGGTCTGAGAATGCGCACGTGGTACCGATGATCACCGGTGCGACCATATTGTGCTTCTCGTTCCTGGGCTTCGACGGCATCAGTTCGCTGTCTGAAGAGACCAAAGATGCAGAGCGCGTCATCCCTAAAGCCATCTTCCTGACGGCACTGATCGGTGGGGTGATTTTTGTGGTGGTGTCGTACTTCCTGCAACTTTACTTCCCGGACATTTCACGCTTCAAGGATCCTGATGCGTCACAGCCAGAGATCATGCTTTACGTGGCAGGCAAGGCCTTCCAGTTCGGCATTCTGATCTTCTCCTGTGTCACCGTTCTGGCGTCCGGTATGGCGGCACATGCTGGCGTATCCCGCCTGATGTATGTGATGGGCCGTGACGGCGTCTTCCCGGAGCGCTTCTTCGGTTATATCCATCCGAAATGGCGTACCCCGGCGTTGAACGTGCTGCTGGTTGGCGCAATCGCCCTGTCGTCTATCACCTTTGATTTGGTGACCGCGACGGCGTTGATTAACTTTGGTGCGCTGGTGGCGTTTACCTTTGTTAACCTGTCGGTGATTTCGCAGTTCTGGATCCGCGAAGGCCGTAACAAGACGCTGAAAGATAACGTCAACTTCCTGCTGTTGCCGCTGTGCGGTGCGTTAACGGTAGGTGCGTTGTGGATCAACCTGGAAGAGAGCTCGATGATTCTGGGTCTGGTGTGGGGCACGATTGGTCTGATTTATCTGGCCTTCGTCACCCGCAGCTTCCGCAACCCGGTGCCGCAGTGCACTGAAGAGCCGATGTAATTTCTGGCGATGTTGCAAAAGGAAAGGGCGCTTCGGCGCCCTTTTCTTTAATAGATTAATAACATTTGAGTCTTTTGAAATACTTCTCTTTTACTATTAGCATAATTTGTTAGTATTGCTGTTAATGTCCTGTAAAAAGTCCTTTAAAATGCAGGTTGGCACAGCATCTGTTTCTGAGTAGAAACTAGATAACATTGAGAGCTTTTGTAGTGAAACTAATCATACAAATACCCTGCTTTAATGAAGGTCAAACACTCGCTATTGCCCTACAGGCTCTACCGCGTAGCGTAGAAGGATTTGAAAAAGTTGAATGGTTAATTATCGACGATGGCAGTAGCGACAACACTGTAGCAGTGGCTCAAGCTTGTGGTGTTGACCATATTGTTAAGCATCCCGTCAATAAGGGGCTTGCCAGAGCGTTCATGACCGGAGTTAATGCCTGTCTTGACGCAGGCGCTGATGTCATTGTCAATACGGATGCAGATAACCAATACGAAGCTGACGATATCCCTTCGCTCACACAGCCAATTCTGAATGGTAGAGCTGAATTCGTTATCGGTGCACGTCCAGTACAAACTATTGAGCATTTCTCACCGGTTAAGAAAGTTTTACAAAGGCTGGGTAGTTGGGTTGTGCGCTTAGCCAGTAAAACCGATATTCCAGATGCACCAAGTGGCTTTCGGGCTATGAGCAGGGAAACAGCTCAGAAGCTAATTGTTTTCAGTGACTATACTTACACATTAGAAACGATTATTCAGGCTGGACAAAAAAATATCGCGATCACTTCTGTCCCAATTCGAGTTAATGAAGATCTTAGGCCCTCTAAGTTAGTGAAAAGTATTTTTTCATACATCAATCGAAGTATAATAACTATAATCAGGATTTTTGTCATTTATCGCCCATTCCGTTTTTTCGGCACGATTGGGCTAGTGCTATTTTCTGCGGGTTTTTTAATAGGCCTGAGATTTGTTTTTAATTATATTAATGGTGAAGGGACTGGGCATATTCAATCCCTGATTTTGGCATCTGTGCTCTTGGGTATGGGCTTTCAAACAATATTAATAGCCTTCATTGCAGATTTGCTTTCAGCAAACAGAAAGTTGTTGGAAGATCTAAGGTTCAAATCTGCACAAGAAAATGGAAAAAATAAATAAGCTTATTCAGAGCTCTGTAATTAAAAAAGTTGAAGATAGCTATAACACAATTGATGAACATTTGAGATGATTAAATGAGTATGAAAATTGCAGGTGGCAAGACTGAAGACGGCATTGTTGTGGGTAACACCTATGATAAATATGGCGCACGTAATCCTATCGTGAGATGGATGATGAAAGGCTTTGAGGAGTCACTGATGACTTTGTCTTCCAAAGCTAACCCTTGCACTATACATGAAATAGGATGTGGTGAAGGGTATTGGGTGACTAAATGGAATCAGAGCGGCATTGAAGCTCGTGGGTGTGATTTCTCTCATCAAGTGATTGAAATTGCGCGAGACAATGCTAAACAGGTTGGCGTTTCAATCGAACAGTTCAGCACCAGGAGTATCTATGACCTTGACGCAGAGGAAGATGCAGCTGACCTTATTGTTTGTTGTGAAGTACTTGAACATTTAGAGGATCCTGAAGAAGGCCTGCGCGCTCTGCAGAGAGTCACTCAAAATTATATCCTTCTCAGCGTACCCAGGGAACCGCTATGGCGCATATTAAACTTTGCCAGAGGGAAATATTGTTTAGATATGGGTAATACTCCAGGTCATTTGCAACATTGGTCGAAACCAGGATTTATTAAAATGGTATCAACTTACTTTGATGTTGTAGAAGTCAAAAGCCCATTACCTTGGACAATGGTATTATGTCGTCGAAAAACAGGATAATAAAGGTTTTAAAAACCTGCATTAACTATATTGGGACCCTGCTTGCGATAGCTGGAGTTGTTTTTGTTTCTCTAAAGTTAAAACAATATTGGCAAGCAGATAGCATCAACCATGTTAGTATTATTTCATGGATGGCGATTGGTGTGTTAAGTGTTTGCTATGCGGGCGCTAACATATTTTTAGTGGTTGCATGGAAAAATATACTTGAACATTACAACATGAGAGTTTCATCACGTTGGGCTTTCCAAGCTTATGGTATTTCACAATTAGCAAAGTATGTACCAGGTAATATTTTCCATATAGCGGGAAGACAAGCTTTAGCTATGGCTGCAGGTTTACCGGGGAAATTAGTACTGAAGTCAAACCTTCTCGAGTTGATTATGATATCGTGTGGAGGAGCATTGATGGGATGGATTGTTCTCTCTGTACTTTTTCCCAACCTGTCCCTGATTATGGCTTTGACACTTTTGTTCTGTAGCTATATTGGGGTTATTCTAATTGCCAGATTTTATTTTAGTCTATCCTTAAGTAAAGCGATTATCTATCAATTCTTATTTTTGCTCTCATCAGCTTTCATTTTTACCACTATCCTCACCCTTTTAGCCCATGGGCGGGTTTTAGATATTTCAGTGATATGCACTACTTTAGGTGTCTATACGATTGCCTGGTTAGCGGGGTTAGTGATGCCAGGCGCACCTGCTGGCATTGGCATTAGAGAATTAGTCGTAGTCTATTTTTTAAGTGAGTACATACCCAATGCAGAGCTGCTATTGGCCGTTTTGTTAGGAAGAATAGTCACCGTTATAGGCGATATATTATTTTTTGTATCAGCGTACCTAAATAAATCATTTAAATTAACTCAAGAGCATTAAATAATGAATGTTAGTGAAGATGGTAAGAAAATTATATATTCTAATTTAACATCGCACGCGGGGTTGTATAGCATCTTGATGTTGCTTTTCCTTCTATGCATTGGATATAACATATCAACCAGGTTAGGATTATTTCCTGACGAGACACAACATCTTGGCTTCGTCATTAATGTTATTAAATCTGGTTTTCCTGACTATGTAAATGGATATGGATTTGAATCAAACAAGTTAAACTATCTCGAGCACCCAGCATTGTACTATCTTTTAACAGGATATATTTCAAAATTAACTTTGCTCATGGTGGATGTATCTTATAAATCATTTCGACTCGTGAATTACTTTATATCAGCACTGACAATTATATATATTTATAAATCATTATTGGTGATGAATGTGAGGAAGATATCCATATTCTTCGCATTCTTTCCACTACTCAGTATCCCTATGTTTATTATGTTGAGTGCTTCGTATAATAATGATCCTTTGATGATTTTAGGGTGCACTTTGGTTTTTTATTCATTTGTTCTTTTTTACGATAAGGATGATAATCTTACCTATTTCATTAGGTATTTTCTTCTGGGATGTGTAATAACAGCCCTGACTAAAGCTACAGGGGCACTGGCGATTGTATGTATCATTTCAGTATACTTAATTTTTCAAAATAAAAAAATTGTCCAGACGTTGAGTAAATTAAAATTTTATGACTGGTTATGGATTATCCTTGCTGCTTTAATAGTCATAATTTACTATTCTTTCACCTATTATAAATTTGGGCATTTTTTCCCCTCAGCGCAAGAGAATCCGAGCATTTGGTACAAATTAACTGTTCCCAATGCGCCACGTATGGGGTTACTTGAACATTTGGTCGCATTTTATAATTCTAATGTATATACTTTGCTAGATCCTTACGGTCATCAAATATTTGATGACATCTTAATAAGAGAAAAGCTTGATGCATTTGTATTAGTGATGATGCCTGTTTTTTTGATGATTTCATTCATTAAGTTGAAAAGTGAAAATAATAAATTCGTGCAGTTATTCTTGATCTTCTTTTTCGGTTATGTGATTTTCATGATCTTATATTTTTGTGAGATACATGCGCTTAATCATGCTACCGGATATCCAGGAGCTATGCAGTCCAGATATTTCTATGGCTTTATACCTTTTTTTATTGTGTTCTTTGCCCATGCGGTTGACTGTCTAGTAAACAGATTCTTTAGGTATTTAGTTTTTTCGCTCCTTACTTTAACGCTACTTCTCTCCTTTTATCCATCCTATGCTGCATTTTTTAAAGACTATTATGGGCAAGATACTTTTAACAGTAATTATGGTGAGCTAACAAAAGGTAGGGTTTTTGAACAAACATTTACTGCACAATCAGATATTTTAAAGCGGATTGATATTTTTATCGGAACTTATCAAAGACATAACTCAGGAACACTGCAAATGGATTTATATTCTGACACCAAGCTACTTGCTGATAGTAGAATTCAGATAAATTCAATAAGTGATAATAGCTGGGTGTCTTTTAAATTCGATAACCTTATTCTTGAACATGGTAAGACTTACGCCTTAAAAGTCAAAGCTGACGGCAGTGAAGCAGGAAATGCTGTTACATGGTGGGCGCTGGGTGAATTCAAAGAGCATCCTGAATTTTTGGGAACGGCGTATGGTCCACAAGATTTGAAGGGCAATCGCTATCTGGAAGGATTATCATTTGTTGATGGCGATAAAATAAAAGGAACTTTTACAATGAGGATTTATAAATAAAATAATTTTGAGCTTGCAGGCTTGATCTGCAAGCTCAAATTTTAAGGTTATTTATTATTATCTATGCCGTTACCCGCATTGAGATAGAACAGCGCTTTCATTTCTCTTCTGCCCATAGTTACAGATTCTAAAATAATTCCGCATACGAATGAGATTATGGCTATAGTCATAACTGCCGACGAAAGGATTGCTGTAGGAAATCTTGGGACTAACCCTGTATTTTCATATTCCCATAAAATGGGTAGTCCAAGAAATAATGAAATTAACACGAGTAATGAGCTAATAAGAAGGAAGAAATAAAATGGCCTTTCGGTCATATACAACTTTACAATTGTCTTTAGGATTTTAACGCCATCTTTGTAAGTTGACAGTTTACTGACTGACCCCTCTGGCCGTTCACCGTAACTGGTCTCAACTTCACCATAGCGCATTCTAAGTTCCAAAGCATGTATGGTCAATTCTGTTTCAATTTCAAATCCGCGAGACAAACACGGGAATGATTTAACATAGCGTCGTGTAAATGCCCGGTAACCAGACAGCATATCGGTAAACTGGCCTTTAAAAATGGTCGTTACCGTGCCAGTTAGCATCTTATTTCCCAGCCTATGTCCCTGTCGATAAGTTGCCGCATCACCATTTTCTTTACGACACCCAACAACCATATCCAGCCTGTCATCCACCAGTTTATCGATCATGACTTTCGCCGCAGTTGCGTCATAGGTAGCATCGCCATCGACCATGACATATACATCAGCTTCTACATCAGAGAACATCCGGCGAACCACGTTGCCTTTTCCCTTTAATTGTACTAAATGAACATGTGCTCCCTGTTCTTTAGCAATAAACGCAGTTTTATCTTTAGAATTATTATCAAAAATATAAATATCGGCCTCAGGTAGGTATTGACGAAACTGGCTTATAACGGTTGCCACAGACATTTCTTCATTGTAACAAGGAACAATGACAGCAATTTTTAGGTTTCGATACAGTGTATTCATTGATAGCTCCAACATACTTATCAGAAGTAACGTGTTTCAAGTGCCAAATGCACTGAATATACTGACGCTACTGCCATGATAGCGGATAAAATAAGTGATAACTTTCTAAGTTCGGGCTTGTCCATGATCGCGTAGCCCAAAATGATCATTGGGATGATAAAGTATCGT
Organism: Erwinia billingiae Eb661; assembly: GCF_000196615.1. Taxonomy (NCBI): domain Bacteria; kingdom Pseudomonadati; phylum Pseudomonadota; class Gammaproteobacteria; order Enterobacterales; family Erwiniaceae; genus Erwinia; species Erwinia billingiae. The sequence continues at coordinate 3,221,681 of NC_014306.1, read as the reverse complement.
CCCTGCACACCGTCTACTCGTGTAGCAGGGAAGGTCGACCATTGTACTAACAGCGCGCAGAATGTTAACGTGATTACAGCTACGGAAAAGAGTGCCAGTAAAATTGTTTCGGATTTTCTCTGCAGTATATTTTTCGAAAATATATTAATGACAAATATTGTATAGATGAAAAGACCAAAATACCAATATGCAAAGTCTGTCAGTGGTGCATCCAGCCATCCCAAAACCCCAATAAAACTCAGAACATAAGATTTTATGGTGCCGTAATTAGAAATTGTATTCCAGATAATTGAAAACACTTCCAACGGATGCTTGATATAATGTTTAAGTACATCGATTTGTTCAATTCCCGGATGATGTATTCCATTATCATGAACAGTTTTAATGGAAAAATAAGTCCAGAATAATACTAATAATGATGTAACTATGAAGCCATATAGATATGAGCGTTCTTTAGTTTTGATAAATAGCCACAGAGGAAATAACAATAGCGGTAGTAAATTTGCCCGACTACTACTTAGGATAAATGCTGTTATGCAAAGTAATATCATTTTCGCGTATGAATGCGAGTTTTTCTCATTTTTTAGAAGATTACAAAAAAGAGACATTAGAAAAGCTGCTAACGCGAAAGTTAATCCATCGATGGTGGGTGAGAAAAATTGAAACACACTCATTGGTAGCAACATAATTACTAGTGCTGGACCAGGAATAGGATGCAACCTCCATGCGAAAATAACTAATATTGTGATCGTTATTAAGTTTAATGCGCTGACTAATTTATATGTGGTAAAAACATTCAAATTAAATAAATGACCAAGACTAAAACCTAATGCTTGAGGTGAATAAACCAGTGGGAAATAAAATGCTGTATTCGCCATCGAAAAGAATTTATTTTCACCGCTCCAGTGGAGCGATCTCATTTTATTTTTTAACTCATTAGGAAGAGAAGGATCATGGTTTCTAATCACTCTATCGTATTGCGTCCTGAATATATCCAATGATTTATCAATATTTCCACCAGAATTTATCTTCGAATCAGGTGAAACCAGATAAACGTAGCCATTTCTTAAAGCGTCAGCGCGGGAAAGATGCGCCACTTCATCTGGAGAAGTAAAGGGGGGCTTAACATGCAACACCCATGAAAAAGAAAATGCTACGAAGATCAAAAATAATAAACATATTAGTTTATTTTTTAATTTTTCATTATGACTTATTTGTGTATCATTTACTGAAACCATACAAGATCCTTTAAGTCTAGCTTATCAAGATTAAGTGTTTTTGACGGAAAATATAATGAATTTGGAATATAGATAGCCGCAAACCAAGCTAAATGCCGAGAAGAAAGCGGCTGTCAGAAGTGGTTCAAGAGAAAGCTTGTCGCCCATCCATCCGAAACTATAAGCGAGTAATCCCATGAATCCAACAAACAGAAAGTAACGTTTTAATGAAGTCTTCGATTCAAAAGTCCATGTTGCATTTACAAAAAAACTGAAGGTCACGGCAAGGCTAAATCCAATAAAATTACTCGCTGCCTGATTGATTTTCAATAAATAAACACAGCAACCCATGGCAGACCAGTGGATAGCAGTGTTAAGAATGCCTACTAATACATATTTTATAAAAGTCGAATTCATAACGGCCATCTTGAATGTTTACTCATTTTTTTGACAGTATATTAACATTATTTTCAAATTTATTTGATGATATTTTATTCCTTTATGCGCACTTCATCCTCCCTAACTAGTTAGATTTTGGACATACTGAAATAACATTTTTAAATCTTTTTCTTTTCCGATATCACCTTCATACTGATTGAACAGCATTTCCAGCTCCTGCACATAGCTTTGCACTCGCTCTGGGTTCAAGGCTTCGCGACGATGCTGCAACCAGCGTGTCTGTTCGGCTTCATCCAGCGTGCCGGGATAGTTACGGGCGCGGAAGCGGAACAACAGTTTTTCAATGCGTGCATCGTTAAATGTCAGGTCCAGCGCCGGTAAATTCTCCGGCAGTGTCTGCTGAATAATGTTCATGGTATTGCGGTCGGCATCGCTGAAGAAGCCGTCATACAGCTGGGCATCTACGTCGCTGGAGCCGGCGAAAGGCTCGGCTTCAGCGAATAACGCCACCACTTTTTCCCGCACTTCCGGATGCTGACGCAGTATCGCGAGGTTATCCAGGCAACGCTTGCGATCGATCCCCAAACGTTCAGCATCTTCAGGACGCAGCGTATTGGCCGGCGCCACCACCGGGCATTTGTTGATATGCATTAGCTTGACCGGCACCGGCGCGTTATCACCCAGTTCCTCACGGCGGGTATACAAACGCTCACGCAGGGTATCCGCATCCAACTCCAGCAGGGGAGTGATATCCCCGGCCAAATCACAGGTAATCAACGCATTTTTATTGACCGGGTGCCACGCCAGCGGGGCAATCCAGCTGGTGTTGCCACGAAACGCGCCAAACATTCCGGAGATATGCACCAGCGGCTTCATCTGCGGAATATCAATCAACGCAGTGATCTTGTTCTTATTGCGATGGGTGAACAGGAAGTCATACAGGCGCGGCTGCTTCTCTTTCACCAGCTTTGCCATAGCGATAGTCGCGTATACATCAGACATCGCATCATGCGCATTCTCATGGGAAACGCCGTTGGCTTTAGTGAGATGCTCCAGACGGAAACTCGGCAAACCGTCATCATTTTCTGGCCACGCGATCCCTTCAGGACGCAATGCGTAGCAGGCTCGCATCACATCCAGCAAATCCCAGCGGCTATTACCGTGCTGCCAGGCCCAGCCATAGGGATCGTAAAAGTTGCGATAAAGCAGGTTGCGCGTGACCTCATCATCAAACCGCACATTGTTATAGCCAACGATGCAGGTATTAGGCTCGCTGAACAGCGCATGAATACGTTTGGTGAAAGCAGCCTCGGAGATCCCTTTAGCTTTCGCCAACTGAGGGGTAATCCCGGTGATCATCACCGCTTCCGGCTGTGGCAGGTAGTCATCCGCAGGCTGACAGTAGAACACCTCAGGCTCACCGATGATGTTGAAGTCCATGTCGGTTCGGATCCCGGCGAACTGCGCAGGGCGGTCCAGCGACGGGCTTTTGCCGAAGGTCTCATAGTCATGGAACAGGAAGGTGGGCTGGGGCTTGTTCTCTTTCACTGGGGATTTTCCACTGCTTGGTTGGCTGGTTTAGGATCAGACTCAGACTTACATGGTAAACCATAACCAGAACATCATGAAGAGAAGGAAAATTTAAGTTGGAATGAGGGTTCCGAGGCAACGAAACTCGTGTCGGCTAACGAAGAAGGGAGTGGGAGAATGGCTCTCCCACTGAAAGAATTTAACCCGCAACATCCCTCACCACAGGCCGTTGTCCCAGCACCTTCTTCCCAATCAGAATCCCAGGCTTTTCAACGTAGCGATAGAGCAACGATCCTAACGCATAGGTAATCGGGATGCAGATGGCACAGACCGTGACGAATCGCATAATGTCGCTCTTACCGCCCAGACCGGTGTGGGTCAGCAGCAGCGCAATGGCTGGGATCACAATCAACAGATGCAGCAGATAGACCGAGAAGGACACATCGCCCAACCAGGTGCTGACGCGGTTGTTCAACAGTTTGCGGGGCAGGGCAATGACTTTGGTCATCAGGCTGCCTTCGGCGTATTGCCAGAGGATCGCAGCCATGCCGACAATCATCAGCACTTCCATCACCAGCTGCAGCGGAATGGCTTCCAGACCAATCACCTTACTGGCAACCGGACCCAGCAGCGCAAAGGCGACATACAGCAGCGCTTTACGGCGCACGGCTTCAGCCAGCAGCATGCCGGACAGGAACATATTCAGCTTTATCAGGATCATTGAAGGCATTTCGAACGCTTCATAGTAATCCGCCAGCACATAGCGGCCCACGCAGCACAGCACCATAAAGCCAATCAGCGAGGTGGCGTAGCCAAAGCGCATGGTCACCAGCATGATGAACGGGAACAACAGATAGAACTGCATCTCCAGTCCGATACTCCAGTCTGGCAGCACGGTATTAAAGCCGTAAGCCGGCAACAGGCCGAACAGGAAGCTGAAATGGGTCAGGATATTTGCCAGCGACTGATCCGAGTAGCGCGATGACTCGGTTGCCGTGCCGGAATAGAAGTGGGCGATGGTGTCGCGCATTTCACCAAACCACGGACCATATACCAGTGCGATAATCAGCAGTAAATAGTAGAGCGGGGCGATACGGAAAAAACGGCGCGTCCAGAAGGTCTTGATGGTGCTGGCGCTTTGCCACGGCTCTTTATGTTGGCGCTCAACATAGTTTTTGGCCATCAGGTAGCCAGAGAGAAGAATAAAGAGATCCACACCAATGCCAGGTGAGGAGATCAGCGTGATATGGCAATGAATCAGTAAACTGATATGACCAACCAGAACCCAGAGTGACGCGATGCCTCGCAGCCCCTCAAGTTCTGTAGACCAGCCTCGTGTGGCAGACATAGTAAATCCTCATACTTGTGTAAATTTTCGTAAGCCAAGCGTAAAGGACATGTCAGCTGAAACAAGGTCTGTTGTTCCTAAAGTAAAATTTATCAGAATATCCCTGGGCTTTTGTTAATGGCTGGTTGTGCCGTTGATAACTTTCGCTCAACTAATCACCAATCTAATCGACTGAAAATTAATATTTTCTTGCAATTTATTCATACAATGATGCACAGGATCCCGTAAAACAGGCTGGTTTTTTTACACAGCAGATTATTGAGGGTGTTCCGTTGAAGAAGCGTCAGCTTGCAAGTATAAGTGTGGTTTTGGCTTTTGCCTCCCTGGCTCATGCCGATGACAATCCGTTGGCCTTTCCTATGACGCCTCCTTCTGTCGATGCCGCTTCCTGGGTATTGATGGATGCCACTACCGGCCAGGTGTTAACCCAGGGCAACGCCGATGAGCGTCGCAATCCAGCCAGCCTCACCAAGCTGATGACGGGATATGTGGTCGACCGTGCGATTGATGCCAAGCGCATCACGCGTGATGACATGGTAACGATAGGGCAGGATGCATGGGGCGCGGGCAATCCGGTGTTTAAAGGATCGTCGTTAATGTTTCTGAAGCCGGGCGAGAAAGTCTCCGTCCGCGATCTGAGCCGTGGCGTGATCATTGACTCCGGTAACGATGCCTGTGTTGCGCTGGCCGATTATGTCGCGGGCAGCCAGTCAGCTTTTGTTGATCAGATGAACCAGTACGTCACCAAGCTGGGCCTGACCAATACCCATTTCGAAACCGTTCACGGTCTGGATGCGCCAGGTCAGTTCACGACCGCCGGGGATTTGGCGAAGCTTTCCCGGGCGATTATCTCCGGCGAGCCCGATTTTTATCAGATGTATGGCGAAAAATCCCTCACCTGGAACGGCATCACCCAGCAGAATCGTAACGGTTTGTTATGGGATAAAACCCTGCACGTCGACGGTCTGAAAACCGGTCACACCGAAAGCGCCGGTTTTAATATCATTGCTTCCAGCGTCGACGGACAGCGTCGTCTGATTGCGGTGATCATGGGCGGAAAAAGTACCAAAGGGCGTGAAGAGCAGGCGCGTAAACTGCTGACCTGGGGCCAGAACAATTTCGATACCGTGCAGCTGTTCCATGCCGGCAAAGAAATTGGTCACGAAAACGTCTGGTACGGCAATCCGCATCAGGTCTCCGTCGGCAGCGATAAAGATGTTTATCTGGCCCTGCCGCGTGATGAAGTGAAAAAGATTAAAGCGAAATACGTTATCGATCGCAAAGATCTGGAAGCGCCACTGAAAGCCCATGAGCAGGTGGGTTCGATTCAACTGGTTGATGGCGACAAGACGCTGGCGTCTTATCAGCTGGTTGCCCTGCAGGAAGTGAAGGAAGCAGGCATCATTACCCGCATCGAAGACTACATCAAACAGAAGCTGTAAGTGAAACAGGCGGCCCGCAATGGGCCGCCTGCTGCTTAAGGCTTGATGGCACCACCGCCATCCACCAGCACGGTTGAACCGGTGGTGTAGGCATTTCCGGCCAGAAACAGCACCGCGCGCGCCACATCTTCCGGCTGCCCCAGCGTTTTGGCGGGTAACGATTCGCGCAGGGTGGCAAAGAGTTGCTCCCGGGCGACGTCCTCCATGCCAGCCCATAGCGGCGTCTCAATCACGCCAGGGGAAACGGTATTTACCCGCACCGGCGAAAGCTCCAGCGCCAGACCACGTCCTAATGACTCCAGCGCCGCGTTGATGGCGCCCTGCAACACCGTTTTGCCCGGACGAACGCTCAAAAATCCCGACACAAAGGTCAGCGAGCCGCGTTCAGCAATTTTGGCCGCCCGGGCAACCCTGTAGGCTCCCCAAAACTTACTTTCCATTGCGCTGTAAGCGCTGTCCAGCGGCAGACTTTTCACCGGTCCGCCCGGCGTCTGCGCTGCGGAAATCGCAATATGATCCCAGGCCGGATGCGCAGCAAAGAACTGTTCAATCTGCTGATTGTCGGCGGTATCCAGCACGGCAACTTCGACCTCTCCCAGTCGTGCTGCGGCTGCCTGCAGCTTATCCAGACTGCGTGAGGCAATGGTCACCCTGGCACCTTCAGCCACGAATGCCGCCGCGATGGCTTCACCGATCCCGGAACTGCCGCCGACCACTAATACTTGCTGTTGTTTAAAAGTCATCATCTTCTCCTCAGGTTTTCCTCAAGCTTATGCCTCTCGCTTTCTTGACGGAATATGCAACACTTGCAAGGGATTGTTGCCGCTACATTGAGAATCGCTATGCTGAAAGATATCCGTGACATCGCCTTATTCAACGCCATCGTCGCCTGTGGTTCACTCTCTGCGGCCGGGCGACAGCTGGGATTATCGCTGGCTGTGGTCAGCAAAAGGCTGACGCAAATGGAGCAGCAGCTTGGCGTGCGTCTGTTTCATCGCACCACGCGGCATGTCTCGCTGACCGACGAAGGGTTGGTGTTTACCGAACATGCTCTGCGGCTGCAGCAGGAGCTGGACTCGATTGAGAGTGCGCTCTCATCAAGGCAGGGCAAAGCCAGCGGCACCTTGCGCATTACCTCTTCGCACAGTATGGGCCAGCGCTGGCTGTCGCCGATTGTCACCCGATTTATGCAACAGCATCAGAGCGTCAAACTGCATCTTCACCTGAGCGACAGGGTGATCGATCTGGCGGCCAGCGGCTACGATTTGGCAATACGCTACGGCGCGCTGGCGGATTCCCGGCTGGTCGCTCGGGAACTGGTGCCAAATCAGCGCGTGCTCTGCGCGTCTCCTGCGTATCTGCAGCAGGCCGGTGAGCCTCTGTCACTGGAGGAGTTAAGCGCGCACAGCTGCATTATCTCTGGCGATAACCCGGTCACCGAGTGGACCTTTGGCGCCGGGGAATCTCAGCGCAGCGTACAGATCAACGCCCGTTTTCACGTCAATACCGGTGAGGCTGCACACGGCCTGGCACTGCACGGTGCCGGGATCGTGGTGAAATCTGTCTGGGATGTGGCAGACGACCTCAAATCCGGCAAGCTGGTGCAGGTTCTCACTGACCATCCTCTTCCCGCCGCGCCACTGCATGCGATCTGGTTGAATGGCAAGCAACAGCCTCCGCGCGTGCGGCTGTTTGTCGACTATCTGCGCGAGGCGCTCGCCCAGCAGTGGCAGGATTTCAGCCTGACCCGGCCCGACTAAAGTCTTTTGCTGGCTGGCTCGCAAAACAACATTTCAGCGGCTTTTTTGCTCGATCATCTACACTTCTGACTGTATGTTTAACCAGTTATCCTAATGAGGAACAAGAAGATGAATGTTGAAATCGTTGAGCGTGAAGAGAGCAAAACAGCCGGTTTTCATCTTGTGGGCCCGTGGGAAGTCACCGCGCCCGAAGGCTTTGACAAACTGGTGGCCTGGACCAGCAAGCATAATGTGATGGGCCCATGGATGGGCGTGTATCACGGTAATCCGCGGGCGGTGCCAGCGGAAGAGCTGAAAATTGAAACGGTGATCGGCGTGCCGACCGACTTCGAGCTGCCTGAAGGGAGTGAGGGCGCCAGGCTCAGCATCATTCCCGCCGGAACCTATGCGATGAATCTGGTGCATGTGAACGACGGTGATTTCACCAAACCCTGGTATGCCTTCTTTGATGAGTGGCTGCCGGACAGCGGGTATGTGATGGCGGAAGGGCCCTGTTTTGATCACTACCTGAACGACGGTTCGCAGAGCGGCGAATGGGATATCGAGCTCTATATTCCGGTCAGCAAAGCGGAATAAAAATGAAAGAGCAGCGCAATCACTCACGCTGCTCTTATTGCGAACCCTGCAATCGGCTTAGCCGGTTTACCGTGCAGGTTTTAACCCTGCAGCAAGCATCCGGGGCACGCTATTTACGCAGTTCTTCCTTCAGGTCCTCCACATCGCCAGCGCTGACCGGTGATGCGGCATTACCCCAGCTGTTGCGAACGTAGGTAATGACATCGGCCATTTCCTCATTGCTTAGGGTGCCGGCAAACGAAGGCATCGCTGGCGCGGTTGGACGGGTATCCGTATCCACGCCACGGCTGCCCGCAACCACCACATGGATCAGCGAGGTGGCGTTCGGCGCATTCACCAGCGGGTTATTGGCCAGCTGAGGGAAGATATTCTTACCGCCCTGGCCCTGAGGCGCATGGCAGGCAGAACATTTCGCTTCATAAATCGTTGCACCGGTTTTCATCCGACTGTCGTCTGCGGCCAGTGCTCTCGGCTTGTCATCGCCCTGTTTTGGCGTGGCTTTCAGGTAGGTGGCGACCGCTTTCAGATCCTCGTCGCGCCAGTATTGCGTCGAGTTCTTCACCGCATCCGCCATCGGCCCGGACGCGATGTCATACCGGTTTACGCCGGTACGCAGATAGCTGACGATATCTTCCTGCGTCCATTTGCCTAAACCGGCATGCTCATCGCTGGTCAGATTCGGTGCCCACCAGCCTTCGACCACCGCGCCGGACAGGAACGCGCTGTTCTTGTCACCGCCGAGGATGTTTTTCGGCGTATGGCAGGTTCCGCAGTGGCCTAACCCTTCAACCAGGTAAGCGCCACGGTTCCACTCCGCCGATTTGCTCATATCCGGCTTGAATTCGCCCTTATCGAAGTTCATCCAGTTCCAGACAATCAGACTGGTACGGACGTTAAACGGAAAGGGCAGCTGGTTGGACTCAATTTCCTGATGGATAGGTTGCAGGCTCTGCAAATACGCCCACAGGTCAGCGTTATCCTGGCGGGAGACTTTGGTATAGGCGGTGAACGGCATGGCGCCGTATAGCCGCTTGCCACCGTGGCCAATCCCTTCGGACATGGCGCGCTGGAAGTCATCAAAACTCCAGTTGCCGATACCGGTTTCACGATCGGGAGTAATGTTGGCACCAACCAGTTTACCGAAAGGCGTGTTCAGGCCAACGCCACCGGCGAACGGTTTTTTCGGATCGACGGTATGGCAGGCGGTACAGTCACCCAGCGTGGCGATGTAGCGGCCACGTTCAATCTGATCGTATTCCGGCTGTGCCCAGGCTTCAGAAACGCCGAGCACCGCGAGTGAGATCGCAGCCAGTGCGAAAAGCGTGCGCTTTTTCATGCGGTAATCATCTCCCCTGGACGTTTCAGATAGTACTGGCGAATGTCGTGCGCGGCCTTAAAGGCCAACGCGCCGACGGTGCCAGTAGGGTTATATCCCGGGTTTTGCGGGAAGGCAGACGCACCGACTACAAACAGATTCGGCACGTCCCAGACCTGCAGATGCTTGTTCACCGAGCTGTTCGACGGATCGGCACCCATTACAAAGCCGCCGCAAACGTGGGAAGACTGATAGGGCACGCTGTTCCAATGGCCGCTGGTCGGCTTGGAAACGATCTGGCGCGGATTCATGGTTTTAGCAATTTCCGCCACTTTTCCGGTGCAGTACTGCGCCATACGCAGATCGTTTTCCGGGAAGTCGAAGGTGATACGCAGCAACGGACGACCGTGCGGATCCTTGTAGTTCGGATCCAGCGACAGATAGTTAGTGCGTTGGGTATAGCTGCTTGCCTCACACCCGATTGACATGGTGCTGAGGTAGTTCTTCACCGTGGCCTTCTTCCAGTCGGATCCCCATTTTGGCGTGCCTGGCGGTACCGGGCGGCTGTTGATGGGCGCTGCGCCAATTGGCGTCACGCGAATACTGCCGCCGCCGAAGAAGCCCAGCCCGCTGTGGTCGAAGTTATCGTTATTGAAATCATCAATGCCCATCCCGACGGCACCGGCACCGATAAACGGGTTGAAGTTCTTGTCATCGAAGAACAGGGTCACGCCGTTCGCGGTCTGGTAGGCGTAGTTACGGCCGGTGGTACCGGTGTTGGTCACCGGATCGTAGGCTTTGCCGATGTTGGAGAGCAGCATCAGACGCACGTTCTCGAAGGTATAGGCCGCGACGATCACCAAATCCGCAGGCTGTTCCCATTCATCGCCGCTGGAGTCGATAAAGGTCACGCCAGTGGCTTTTTTGCCGGTGGAGTCGGTTAAGACCTGCAACACTTCGCTGCTGGTATGCGCGGTGAAGTTGGGTTTGCGCATCAGGGCTGGCAGAACGGTGGTGATGGCGCTGGCCTTGGAGTAGTTAGCGCAACCGTAGTTGGTGCAGTAGCCACAAAAGGTACAGGGCCCCATGGTCACGCCATACGGGTTGGTGTAGGCCTCGGACACCAGCGATGAAGGCACGGCAAAGGCGTTATAGCCCATATTGCGGGCGGCTTCAGCAAACAGCGTCGGGCCATAAGGCTGTTTCATTGGTGGCGTCGGATATTCACCGGAGCGTGAGCCTTCAAACTGGTTGCCGCCTGCCTGCTTCACGCCATTAATCACGCCCGCTTTGCCAGAGGTGCCGGCAACACGTTCGAACTGCATATAGTGCTTTTCAATTTCGTCCCAATCCATGCCCCAGTCCTGCAGCGACAGATCGGAAGAGATGGCATTTGCACCGTAACGTTCAGTCAGATGACTGCGCAGGCGAAACTCTTCCGGCTGGAAACGGAAGGTAATTCCCGCCCAGTGGTTGCCCGCGCCGCCGGTGCCGTTACCGGGATGGAACGATCCCCAGCTGCGCATCGGTAACGCGGTCTGCGAAGGATTGTTACGCATGGTGCAGGTGTTCTGGCGGGTGCGCAGCATCAGCTCTTCACGTTGCACATAACGCAACTCATCGGTAATGGTGGCAACGTTGAAATCCCGCGCCGTATCGCGCCACGGGCCGCGTTCAATGCCGACAATGTTTAACCCTTCATCAGCCAGTTCATTGGCGATGATCGAGCCAGCCCAGCCCAGGCCGATGATGACCACATCGGTTTTTGGTAGTTTGGTCGCCATATCAGGATCCTTTTTTCTGGGTTGGCAGGTCGGCAATGCTCACCGGTTGCAGCTTCAGGTCCTGGTTATGGCGGCCAATGTAGTCGCGATAATCATAACGTGCGCCGGGGAAGCCCAGCATCTTCCAGGAAACCATGTCTTTGTTGCCGCCATAAATTGGATCGGCGAAGAAGCCTTCCATTGCGTTGGTCAGCACTTGAGCAAAGAATGAGGCGCTGTCGTAACCGTCCAGCGCAATCTTGCCGTTTTCCAGGCCATGCAGGATGTCGTCCTGCTGCTCGGCAGTCAGGTCTTTAAAGGCTTTCTGATGGCTGGTCTGGCAATACGTGTTGAGGGCGGCAATGCCCAGGCGATAACGCTGACGGGGCACCAACGGGGACTGATCGCCCTGTTCCGGAACGCCTTTTTCAAACGGGCCTTCCATATACAGGCGTTCAAAGGTGCCGTAAAAACCGTGCAGCTGGCGATCGATAAACACGGTACACCCGGCTTCTTTACCGCCCATGCTCAGCTCATCGGCCGGGATCAGGCGGTCAACGATGGCGTCTATCGTTGCGGCTTCTTCCTCGGTGAAAAACAGCAGGGCAGTGGAATCAAAGGTTTCGGGTGGGTTGTTTGAAAAAGGTGTCCAGCCTGGGGCACCGGTAAGGGTGACGGCTTTGGCAACGCCGGTGGCGGTAGCCGCTATCGCGCCGGTCGACCATGTCAAAACCTGCCGCCGGGTGACTCCAGGCTGCGTTGAAGTGGGTTTGCGCATTGAGCTTCCTATTGTTCCAGTCTGTAAAGTTATATCTAAAGTGTAAAAATATGAGCAAGACGACAGTATTATGTATAACAGATGTTGTCGTTTTGTTAATTAGTGTTATTCCTTAAAAGATGTAAGGAAATTCCTCACTAAAAATAGTGCAGAATCAATTACGGCGCTTTTTTCGATCGGGTATGATGCCCAGCTTCAACTGTTATCAGGAGAACTGTGTGCGCCCGGACAAGCCGTTATCGGCCTTCGAATTCACGCTCTACCGCAACTATCGCACCGTGCATGGCATTCGAATTGCGCTGGCATTTGTGCTGACCTTTTTGCTGGTGCGGCTGCTGGAGATCCCGGAAGGGACCTGGCCGCTGATCACGCTGGTGGTGGTGATGGGCCCCATTTCATCCTGGGGAAACGTCTTTCCTCGTGCGCTGCAGCGTATCGGCGGCACCATCTTTGGCTCGGTCTCCGGACTGATTGCCCTCAAGCTTGAAGTGATTTCCCTGCCGGGAATGCTGGTGTGGTGCACCATCGTGATGTTCCTGTGCGGCTTTCTGACGCTGGGCAAACACCCTTACATGGCGCTGCTGATCGGCATCACGCTGGCGGTGATTTGCGGCGCGCCGCCGGGCGATCTGACTACCGCGTTATGGCGCGGTGGCGATGTGATCTTCGGTTCGCTGCTGGCACTGCTGTTTACCAGCATCTATCCGCAGAAAGCCTATACCCACTGGCGCATCAAGCTCTCAGATTCCCTGCTTGAAACTGCCAAAATCTATCACGCCGGTTTCTCGCCGAACCTGGTGGAGAAGCCCCGGCTGACGCGGCCTTTACAGCGATTGTTAACCGGCGTCGTCAAAATGCGCTCGCTGATTGAGCCGTCCAGCAAAGAAACCAAAATTCCCAAATCGGTGTTTGAAGGTATCCAGACGCTGAACCGCAATATGGTTTGTACCCTTGAGCTGCAGCTGAATGCCTGGTGGAACTCGCGCGAGAGCCATCTGATCATGCTGAACGCCCCGGCGCTGCGTCATACCCAGGAAATGACCGAGAACACGCTACGCAAACTGTCGAAAGCCATTGTCGAAGGCAATACGGACAAAATTGCGGCTTACAGTGGTGAGCTGGCGGAAGTCAGCCGCGAACTGCGACAGCTGATTAAGGAATATGACAGCGACGAGCGGGTGGAGACGGCGATCCACGGCTACGTCTGGCTGAGCCTGGAAATGGCGGGGCAGCTGGAAAGACTGTCTGATTTAATGCGGCTGGTCTTGCGTAAATAAGCGATATGCAACAACTTACTGCGGGAAACAGTCGTTCGCGCTAAGATAGGGCCCGACTCTACAATTTCAAAATTGCCTTCGGCCGCGGTGAGCCGCTAAGCTGAGTGCTACGATAATGACGCCTGTGCGAACAGGCCTAAATGAAAGGTGTCTTCATGGAAAATGCAAAGCAATCATTTCAGGACGTGCTGGAGTTCGTGCGGATGTTCCGTCGTAAGAACAAGCTGCAGCGCGAAATTCACGATAACGAAAAGAAAATTCGTGATAACCAGAAGCGTGTCTTGCTGCTCGATAACCTTGGCGAATACATCAAACCGGGCATGAGCATTGAAGCCATCCAGGAAATCATTGGCAGCATGCGCAGCGACTACGAAGATCGTGTTGATGACTACATCATCAAAAATGCCGATCTGTCGAAAGAGCGTCGTGACCTGTCGAAGAAATTGAAAGCGATGGGCGAGCCTAAACCGCAGTAAGGTTTAGCGATTCAGACTCCAGGGGCGATCATCGATCGCCCTTTGTTTTTTCTGCAGGTTGTTGACGCTTTCCGCTCATCGCCTGTGCATTTACCCGCTGTTGCGGCGGCGCGGCGGTGGTTTCCCGGATCATTAACCGGGTGGCAAACGGCCGCATCAGCGCCGGACTCTGCTCCTCATTGAGCGTCTGCACCAACCAGTCCACGCTGCGCTCACCCAGCTGCTTGATATCCTGACGGACCGTGGTCAACGGCGGTTGATACCATGCGCTCTCGGCCGTGTCGTCGTAGCCCACCACCGAAATCTCCGCAGGGATCTGCAATCCCGCCTGATGCAACGCCCGCAGCGCACCTAACGCCATCTGATCGTTAGCGACCAGCAGGGCGGTCGGCAGGGCACTGCCAAGGAGAGAAAGGGTGGCCTGATAGCCTGATTCGGCGCTCCAGTCCCCGGTCAGTTCACGGTGCGGCGTAAGCTGATTTTCTGCTAATACCCTAAGCCAGGTTTGATGACGCGAGGCGGCCGCCACCGACGCTTTCGGCCCATTCAGCAGCGCAATCTCCCGATGTCCCAACGCCAGCAGGTGTTCAATGCCCTGGCGGGCGCCGGTTTCTGCACTGTACTGGCAGGCCGGCACCGGCGCATCATCCGGGACATCGAGAAACAGGCCCGGAAGAGGGCGGGTGAGTGCGGCAATGTGACTGGCGCTGGCATTATCCAGCGGCAGGTTAACCAGTAATGCATCCACGCGCTGGGCCAGCAATTCCTGCACCGCCACGTCGGCTCCTTTCGCGCCAGACATGGCGATCACCAGTCGGTAACCCAACGCGGTGGCACGCTGCTGAATCGCCGACGCCATTTGCGCCGGGGCCAGCAGCGCCAGATCGCTGGTGGCCAGACCCAGCGTGCGCGAGTGTTTCCCGGCCAGCTGCTGCGCCACGCGGTTGGGAACATAGTTCAGCGCCACCATCGCCGCTTCCACTTTCAGCCGGGTCTTTTCCGCCACGCTGGCAGAATGGTTCAGCACGCGGGAAACCGTCTGGTAAGAGACTCCTGCGGCAGCGGCAACATCATCCAGCGTAACGGAACGGGGCTTCATGGCTTTCTCCTGAAAATCGTCGCGGCAGTTTAGCAATAAAGCCTGAAGACAGCGGAAACTTCTTTGACCGCTGACCGCCTTTTTGTGCAGCGCGAAAAAAAAGACTTTGCATAATAGTCAGCCTTTTACCATCATCAATCAGGACTACTTACCTCTTCCTGGCTGGAACTACCTTGCAAAACTTCAGAGTCTCTCTGCTGCAGGCGATCAAAAATACGGCGTGGTATCCCAAAAGACATTCCTACCGAGTTTTATTCTGGCGAGAAATCACCCCGCTGGCCGTGCCGATCTTCTTCGAGAACCTTTGCGTCCTGCTAATGGGGGTGCTCAGCACCTTCCTGGTGAGCTGGCTGGGCAAAGAGGCGATGGCGGGAGTGGGGCTGGCAGACAGCTTCAATATGGTGATTATCTCCTTCTTCGCCGCCATCGATCTTGGTACTACCGTGGTGGTGGCCTTCAGTCTGGGAAAACTCAATCGCGAACGGGCGGAAGCGGCAGCCAGACAGTCGCTGGTGCTGATGACGCTATTTGCCGTGTTGCTCGCGCTGCTGATCGAGTTCTTTGGCGTACAGATTATTGATGTGATTGCCGGCAGTGCCGAACCGGCGGTGAAAGCGCTGGCGTTGGATTACCTGACCATCAGCGCCTGGAGTTATCCCGCAGCGGCCATCGCGCTGATTGGCTGTGGCGCACTGCGCGGCGCAGGCAACACTAAAATTCCAATGCTGATCAACGGCGGAATGAACATTCTGAATATCGTGATCAGTACCGCGCTGATTTACGGCTGCTTTGGCTGGAAAGGGCTGGGCTTCGATGGCGCGGCCGTCGGCTTAACCATCTCGCGCTATATCGGCGCGCTGGCGGTGATTTACGTGCTGATGATCGGCTTTAACCCGCGTTTAAAAATCACCCTGAAAAGCTACTTCACGCGACTCAATACCAGCATCCTGATGGAAGTGCTGGGAATTGGCGTGCCGGCCAGTATTGAATCGGTGCTGTTTAACGGCGGCAAGCTGCTGACGCAAATCTTTGTCGCCGGGATGGGCACCGACGTTATCGCCGGTAACTTTATCGCCTTCTCGATTGCCTCGATGATTAACCTGCCGGGGAACTCGCTGGGGTCGGCCTCCACCATCATTGTCGGAACGCGATTAGGCCGGGGCCAGCTGCTGCAGCCGGAACGTCAGCTCCGGCATATCTTCTGGCTATCCACCATTGGCTTATGTTTACTGGCGGCGATAACGGTGCCGTTCGCCGGTATCCTCGCGTCGTTCTACACCAAGGATCCCGATGTCATCCACGTGGTGAAAATCCTGGTCTGGCTGAACGCGGCGTTTATGCCTTTCTGGGCGGCCTCGTGGGTCTTGCCCGCCGGGTTGAAAGGGGCGCGCGATGCGCGATTCACCATGTGGATCTCGCTGTTGGGCATGTGGGGCGCCCGCATCGTGGCCGGTTACACGCTCGGTGTGGTATTGGGATTCGGCGTGGTGGGTATCTGGCTCGGCATGTTTATGGACTGGATTGTGCGTGGCTTCTTCTTCTATCGCCGTCTGAACAGCGGCCGCTGGCTGTGGAAATACAAAAAGCCGGCAGTGTCATCTGCTCAGTAAAATAAAAATATTCAGGTAAAAAATCGCTATGCGTTCTTCTGCACCCGCCAGGGCGGATTCCCTGTTTCAACACCGTTCTTTCGTCGCATTCTGGCTGGCTCGCACCACCTCCAGCTTCGGTTTCCAGATGCTCTCCATTGCGGTGGGCTGGCAGATCTATTCGATCACCGGCCGCGCCTGGGATCTTGGCCTGATTGGCCTGGTGCAGTTTCTGCCGGCGGTTCTGCTGGCCTTGCCCGCAGGCCACGTCGCCGACCAGTTCGATCGCCGCCGGGTGGTGCTTTTCGGCCAGCTCACCGAGTGGATTGCCATTGCGGTGCTGGCGGGACTGACGCTGGCACACAAAACCGATGAGGTGATAATCCTCGGGCTGGTGTTCATTATCTCGGTGGCCAGAACGCTGGAAGCGCCGTCGTTACAGTCGATGCTGCCCGCGCTGGTGCCGCCGGCGATGCTGGCCCGCGCAACGGCTGCCAATGGCGCCTCGATGCAGACCGCCTCGATGCTCGGCCCGGCGCTGGGTGGCTTCCTGTATGTTGCTGGTCCGGGCGTGGTGTATCTCACGGCCGGGCTGCTCTATCTGATTTCAATCGTGATGGTCAGCCGTCTGCGTTATGAGCATGCGCCACCGAAAAGGACGCCCGCGACCTTTGAGAGCGTCTTTGCGGGCGTGCGCTTTATCCGCAACCGGCCGGATGTCCTGGGCGTGATCTCGCTGGATCTTTTTGCGGTGCTGCTGGGTGGCGCAACGGCGCTGTTGCCGATCTTCGCCAAGGATATCCTGCATACCGGTCCCTGGGGGCTGGGATTACTGCGCGGTGCGCCAGCGGTGGGTGGATTGCTGGTGGGCTTCTGGCTCAGCCGCCGCACTTTAGAGCGCAACGTCGGCATGACGATGTTTGCTGCCGTGGCCGGATTTGGCGTCGCCACGCTGATTTTTGCCCTGTCGAAAGAGCTGTGGCTGTCGATTCTGGCGCTGTTCGCGTTGGGCGGATTTGATATGGTCAGCGTGGTGATCCGTGGCTCGCTGGTGCAGCTGGATACCCCTGACGAGATGCGCGGGCGCGTCAGTGCGGTTAACTCGATCTTTATCAACACCTCAAACCAGCTTGGCGAGTTTGAGTCCGGCATGCTAGCGGCCTGGCTTGGTGCGGCGCCAGCGGCGGCGGTCGGCGGGATTGGTACGCTGATCGTGGTGGGGCTGTGGATGGTGTGGTTCCCAGGCCTGCGTCGCCGCCAGCGCCTGCACAACGACTGAATTGTTAGCAATGTGCTGCACGGGAGGTAAAGGGATGTTAAGGGTTGAAATCATTTTCATCTTTTAAATGATAATGATTATCGTTATATTGCGATACTGAACGCCGTCAGACGGCTGAAATATCGCAATAACTTCCCTGAAGGAGCAGCACAATGGCCGCGGGTTACCGGATTTTCAACGTTACGCTCAAACAACGCATTCAGGTTACGCCTTCCTTACTGCGTTGTGTGTTCACCGGCGACGATGTGCTGGAGATGAAGCATGAATCCCCCGATCAGCGTATCAAGCTGCTGTTCGCGGGCGAGGATGGCACCTGTCCGGCGATGCCGGTCAGTGAAGGCTGGTATCAGGATTATCTGGCATTGCCAAAGCCGCAGCGCCCGGTCATGCGCACCTATACGCTGCGGGAACTGCGCCGCGAGCAGAAAGAGATGGACGTGGAGTTCGTGCTGCACGGCGAAACCGGTCCTGCTTCGCGCTGGGCGATGCATGCGGGCACCGGCGCTAAGATGCAGATTGTTGCACCGAATGCGGCCTCTGCGGATGACAGCGGCGGCTATGAATGGATTTGGCACGAGGGTATTCAACAGGCGTTGCTGATTGCCGATGAAACCGCGGTGCCTGCGGCGGTGGGCATTCTGGAACAGCTGGCAACGCTGGCTGAGCCGCCAAAGGTGCAGGCATTCTTTGAGGTTCCGCATATCACCGATGCTCAGCAGCAAGATTTTCCTTTTGCTGAAATTCACTGGCTCGGGCGCGAGGATCACCCACAGGGCACCTTGCTGATGAAGGCGATTCGCGATCATCTTACCCTTCCAGACGGCGCGCGCGTCGCGGATCAGTCGCTGGAAAACAAAAGCCTGATTGAAGATGGCATCTGGGAGCGTGCGGAAGGCAAGCACGGATTTAACGCCTGGGTGGCCGCCGAATCGGGCGTGGTCAAAAAACTGCGCCACTGCCTGATTGATGAGTTCCAGCTGGACCGTGAAGTGGTGAACTTTATGGCATACTGGACGCTGGGTCGGGGCCGCTAATCACCGGAAGCAGATGAATTCACGACAGCTTGCAACCAAATTGGGCGCACTCAGTTTTGCACTGGGTGGCCTGTTATATCTGTTGGCCGAAAAAGTCGCCTCTCGCGCCTGGACCACGCCACCGTACTTCTTCAGTCAAAACTACATCAGCGATTTGGGCATTGCGCAGTGCGGCGTATTGCCTGATGGCCGTGATGTCTGCTCGCCGCTCCACGCGGTGATGAACAGTGGCTTCGCGGCGGAAGGCCTGCTTTTCTTTCTCGCCTGTCTGTTACTCCGATCAAACTTCACTGGCGCGGGCCAAAAAGGCTTTTTGCTGACCGGCTTGTTGCATGGCATCGGCGGGGTAGTGATTGCGCTCTTTCACAGCGGCTCAGAAGCCAGTGGATTTACCGTACATCAGGCTGGCGCGATCATGGCGATCGGCGGAGGAAATCTCTGTTTGATCACCGTCGGCGGGTTGCTGCGACAGCAAAAGGACCTGCGCGATTACAGCGTATTGAGTCTGGTGCTCGGCTGTATCGGCCTGCTCAGCATGTTTCTGATCCCCCTCAACGTGCTGCCAACCGGCATTATCGAAAGGGCCTCTGTGTATCCCATTACTTTCTGGCAGATTTTTACCGGCGTGATGTTACTGGTGAAAAGCTGGGGCGTGCGAGGTAAGGGGTAAGCACTTAACCGCGCGGTGATCTCTCTCCGGCGCAGGCCAGATCCCGAACCTGCGCCGCATTTTGTTTATCTCATTCGAGATAATTCTTTGAGCTGCCTGAATAGTCTTCTTTAATCAGCCTGTCTGACGTGAAGTCCGTACCTGCCTGCACGACAACCTTCACGCTGAGTCCAACTAAGGAAATCACAATGATTCTGGCTGAAAACTGTGCACCGCCTGCCATTAATGTTATATTAAAATATAATATCAGGAGGCGCTCTATGTATATCACTCGTCTGAAAAAGGTTGGCGGATCCGTCATGCTGGCGGTTCCTCCCGCCGTGTTAAAAACGTTGGCGTTGTCGACAGAAAGCGAAGTGGGCATGACCATTAAAAATGGCTGCCTGATTATTGAACCGCAGAAACGGCCCCGTTATTCGCTTGAGGAGCTGCTGGCACAGTGCGATCCGCAGGCTGAAATGAGCGAAGAAGATCGGGAATGGATGGATACGCCTGTGGCAGGCAAGGAGGTCCTGTAAATGGAGAGAGGGGAAATCTGGCTCGTTTCACTGGATCCGACAGCGGGACATGAACAACGTGGGACTCGTCCGGTACTCATTGTGTCTCCCGCCGCATTTAACCGGTTCACTCAGTTACCTGTCGTCCTTCCCGTTACCCGAGGTGGCAACTTCGCCCGCACAGCGGGGTTTACCGTATCACTGAATGGAGCAGGAACTACAACAACGGGTGTGATTCGCTGCGATCAGCCGAGAACCATTGATATGAGTGCCCGGCACGGTGAGAGACTGGAACGTCTGCCCGATGATGTTGTTAATGAAGTGCTGGCCAGACTGGAAGCTATTCTTAATTAAGCTTTTAAGCATGAAAAAGCCCGCTCAGATTTCCCTGAGCGGGCTTCTCGAATTTGGCTCCTCTGACTGGACTCGAACCAGTGACATACGGATTAACAGTCCGCCGTTCTACCGACTGAACTACAGAGGAATTGTTGGAACGGGGCGCATAATATCTAGCGGGCAGGGGTATGTCAAAGCCTGATTTGCGATTTTGTTCTGACTGCTGAATAAAGCAGCATTTTATCGAAATTTCCGCAGGTTGGCGGCGTTCAGCGCGGTGCAAAGGTTGCGTAACGCCCCGCAAGGCTTTTCTTTGTTGCAGCACCCGTTGCAGTCAGTTTCGTCAGAATGATCACGTTTATTTCATTTTCACGTTGTGATGCGTAATTATGAAATATACATTCCATGCATTCGCATCGCTAACCTGCAAGGAACATGTATGGAAAAGGTCAGAATTGGACTGATTGGTACCGGTTATATCGGACGTTGTCACGCAATTGCCTACGCACAGGCATCAACCGTCTTCGCATTGAAAGGCGAGATAGTGCGGGAGATGGTGGCGGAGGTGAATCCGGAGGTGGCGAAGAAGCAGGCTGCGTTACTGGGCTTTACGCGTTCAACGGGTGACTGGCGCGAGCTGGTGGCCGATCCCAATATCGATGTGGTGGACATCTGCGCGCCGAATTTCCTGCATAAAGAGATGGCGCTGGAAGCCATCCGTCACGGCAAGCATGTTTATTCCGAAAAACCGTTGGCGCTGGATGTGGCCGACGCTGAAGAGATGGTGCGGGCAGCCGAAGCGGCGGGCGTGAAAACGCTGGTTGGCTTCAACTATATGAAAAACCCGACCAGCCAGCTGGCGCAGGAAATCATTGCCCGTGGCGAAATTGGTGACGTTATCCATTTTTATGGCACCCATAACGAAGATTACCTGGCTAACCCTGATACGCCGCTGGACTGGCACTGCCAGAAAGCGCTGGCCGGGCTGGGCGCACTGGGCGACCTTGCCGCGCATATCGTCAACATGGCGCATTTCCTGGTGGGCAACATCAGCGAGGTGTCCGGCGACATGCTGACGGTGATCAAGCAGCGCCCTGACCCGAAAGATCCGTCGCAGCTGCGCGATGTGGAGAACGAAGACCAGGCCAGCGCGCTGTTGCGTTTTGCCAATGGCGCGCACGGGGTGATTGAAACTTCGCGCATTGCCTGCGGCAGCAAAATGGGGCTGACCTACGTGGTGACCGGCACCAAAGGGACCATCCGCTATACCCAGGAGCGCATGGCCGAACTGGAGCTGTATATCCATGACGATCCGGCTGGCCGTCAGGGTTTCAAAACCATTCTGACCGGTCCTGCACACCCGGATTATGCCAACTTCTGTATCTCGGCCGGGCATGGCATTGGCTTTAACGATCAGAAAACGGTGGAGATCCGCGACCTGATTAACGGCATTGCCGCCAACGACCGCATGTGGCCGGATTTTGCTGAGGGATTACAGGTGTCGAAAGTACTGGAAGCGATCGCCGTGTCCGCGCTGGAACGCCGTTGGATGACGGTCTGAATCTGACTGGCAAGTTCCGCACTGGAACGCCGCTGGATGACGGTCTGAGCAATCAATCTGCGGGCTGAACCAGGCCCGCAGTTGCCCAGGGATGCGCTGACATAACGTTGGATTCACGCTTCACCGACGCTAACGCAATGCTCAGCTACTGCTGAATCACCGCGTCACTGACGCTGGCTCAACGCTTTGCTAACGCTGGCTCTCCATAGCGGCCAGCAAGGACTCCAGCAGCCCAGGGAAACGGGCTTCTAAATCTTCCCTGCGCAGCGACAGTAAATTCTCCCGCCCGTTTGGCCGTTGCCAAATCACGCCACTTTCCCGCAACACGCGCCAGTGGTGGGTCATGGTGGATTTCGCCAGCCCCTGCAGAAGGGTGCCGCAGGCCTGTTCACCCTGATTAGCCAGTATCCTCACCACTTCCATTCGGAGCGGATTGCCCAACGCAAAAAGCACGTTTTCCAGGCGAATCTGTTGAGGTTCAGGGTGGTTGGCAATCATAACTGTCCTTTTGTTCGGGGAGAAAGGCGCGCAGAGAACGCGGCGGCTACTATACCTGAAGGCCAAAACCTGCGCGACCTGCCGATCATCAGTTTAGTCGATGGCTTTAATAGTTCGAATATACTCGTACAGTTGTACTATTATTATCGCACTATAAACCCGCTTTAATGCTGGCCGGGTGCTGCCAGCCTGAAGCCTGTCCCTGTGACTAAGGAACTCCTATGCCCCGAACAATCCCTCTCGCTCGCTACCGTAACATCGGTATTTCAGCCCATATTGATGCCGGTAAAACCACCACCACCGAGCGCATCCTCTTTTATACCGGCATGAGTCATCGGCTGGGTGAAGTGCATGATGGCGCTGCGACGACGGACTGGATGGCGCAGGAGCAGGAACGCGGAATTACCATTACTTCAGCTGCGGTAAGCTGTTTCTGGCCCGGCATGGATCGCACCTTTGAACCGCACCGCATCAACATTATTGATACGCCCGGTCACGTCGATTTCACCATTGAAGTGGAGCGATCAATGCGCGTGTTGGATGGCGCGGTGATGGTGTATGACTCGGTGGGTGGCGTGCAGCCGCAGTCGGAAACGGTCTGGCGGCAGGCGAACAAGTATCGCGTTCCCCGGCTGGCGTTCGTCAATAAAATGGATCGCCAGGGTGCGGACTACTTCCGCGTGGTGCAGATGATGATCGACCGGCTGAAAGCCAATCCGGTGCCGATCGTCATTCCGATTGGCAGCGAAGAGAACTTCCGTGGGGTGATCGACCTGAACAAAATGCGCGCCATCTTCTGGGATGACGAAAGCCAGGGCATGACCTTCAGCTATCAGCCGATCCCGGAAGAGCTTCTGAGCACGGCGCAGTTATGGCGTGAAAAAATGGTCGCCGCCGCCGCTGAAGCCAGCGATACGCTGATGGAAAAGTATCTGCAGGACGGCGACCTCAGTGAAGAAGAGGTGATAGCCGGTCTGCGCCAGCGCACCATTAACGGCGAAATCCAGCCGATGCTGTGCGGCAGCGCGTTCAAGAACAAAGGCGTGCAGCGCATGTTGGATGCGGTGGTTGAACTGATGCCTTCGCCGCTGGATATTCCGCCGGTGAAAGGGCTGGACGAGAAGGGCAACGAGGTTGAACGCCGTGCTGATGACGAGGAAAAATTCTCGGCGCTGGCGTTCAAACTGATGACCGATCCCTTTGTCGGTCAGCTGACCTTTGTCCGCGTCTATTCCGGCGTACTGCGCAAAGGCGACAGCGTCTACAACCCGATTAAGGGCAAAAAGGAGCGCATTGGCCGAATCGTGCAGATGCATGCCAACGCGCGGCATGAAGTCGACGAGATCCGCGCCGGTGATATTGCCGCCTGCGTCGGGCTGAAAGAGGTGACAACCGGAGAAACGTTAAGCGATCCGGATGCGGTGATTACGCTTGAACGAATGGAGTTTCCTGAACCGGTTATTTCGCTGGCGATTGAACCGAAAACCAAAAGCGATCAGGAAAAAATGGGCCTGGCATTGCAGCGACTGGCGTCGGAAGATCCCTCGTTCCGTCTGCACACCGATGAAGAGTCAGGCCAGACCATTATCTCCGGGATGGGTGAGCTACATCTGGAAATCATCGTTGACCGCATGAAGCGTGAGTTCGGCGTCGACGCCAATATCGGCCGGCCGCAGGTGACCTACCGTGAAACTCTCCGCGCCACGGCGAAAGAGGTGGAAGGCAAGTTTGTGCGCCAGTCGGGCGGTAAAGGCCAGTACGGTCATGTGGTGCTGACGCTGGAACCGCAGGAAGCCGGTAAAGGCTTTGCCTTTGAGGATGCGACCAAGGGTGGCGTGGTGCCGCGCGAATATATTCCTTCCGTCGAGAAGGGCGTTCGTGAGGCGATGAATAACGGTATCCTGGCGGGTTATCCGCTGGTGGATATTAAGGCCACGCTGACCTTTGGTTCTTATCACGAAGTGGATTCGTCAGAGATGGCGTTTCGCATGGCGGCGATATTTGCCTTTAAAGCGGCGGCCCGTCAGGCCAAACCGGTGATCCTTGAGCCGGTGATGAAGGTGGAAGTGGAAACGCCGGAGGATTACGCCGGTAACGTGATGGGCGATCTGTCGTCCCGTCGCGGGCTGGTGCAGGGCATGGATGAACTGCTGGGCAGCCGGGTGATCCACGCCGAAGTGCCGCTGTCGGAGATGTTTGGCTACTCGACCACCTTGCGATCGATGTCGCAAGGTCGTGCCACCTACAGCATGGAGTTCCACCATTATGCAGAAGCGCCACGCAATGTGGCGGATGGCATTATCGCCGCACGCGGCGGTAAGGCGTAACCGGAGAACGGGAGCGTAAGCTCCCGTTTTTCTTCACTCTGCCAGCTTCCTCACATTCACAGCAAAAATTCCCGCCACGAGTTGATCGGCCCCGCAATTTTGCACCAGCGCAGTGCGCAGCGTGCCAACAGTGCAGCTATGTTTACGTTTCTGGCCGGTCCGGAAACCGCGCGTCCCAGTCTGCCTGGTCATGGCAAACAGTTTTCCCGATAACCCCTAAACGCCGCTGATGAACGGGCTGTAACATCGGATTGCACCGTGTTACCTCTCATATCTGAAAGAAATCAGCGGTTTCATGGCGAAATGGCGGGAATATTGCTTAATCAACCTTAGCCGCTCGCGGCCCACTCGCTTATCAGGATATCGACCCATCATTGCTGTTTCCCACGCCGCCCGACGGCGTATGGATCTGAACCGTGCTGAGGAATACCGAATGTCTTTGAAATTAAATAAGTTATCGCTTCAGGTTGTGATTGCTGCTTGTTTAAGTACCGCGCTGTATGCGCATGCGGATGTGATGATTGGGGTGGCAGGTCCGTTCACCGGCCCGAACGCCACTTACGGTGCGCAATACTGGAAAGGGGCCTCGCAGGCCGCAGCCGACATTAATGCGGCGGGCGGGATCAAGGGTGAAAAAATCGTACTGGTGCAGGGCGATGACGCCTGCGAACCGAAGCAGGCCGTCGCGGTCGCAAACCGTCTGGTGGACGAATCGAAAGTCTCGGCGGTGGTTGGCCACTTCTGCTCGTCCTCCACCATGCCAGCCTCGGTGGTGTATGACGATGCGGGCGTGCTGACCATCACCCCAGGCTCCACCAACCCACAAATCACTGAACGCGGCCAGAAAGACATGTTCCGCATGTGCGGACGTGACGATCAGCAAGGTGCCGTCGCCGCCAACTATATGCTGGACGTGCTGAAAGCGAAGAAAATCGCGGTGATCCACGATAAAGATACCTACGGCCAGGGCCTGGCGGATGCCACCAAAGCCGCGCTGGAAAAACGCGGTACTAAAGAGGTGCTTTACGAAGGTCTGACCCGTGGCGAGAAAGACTTTAATGCGCTGGTGACCAAAATCGGCGCGCTGAAACCCGACGTGGTGTACTTCGGCGGCTGTCACCCGGAAGCGGGTCCGCTGGTTCGTCAGATGCGTGAGCAGGGCGTGCAGGCCAAATTCTTCTCCGGCGACTGCATCGTGACGGAAGAGTTGGTGACTGCCGCCGGTGGACCGCAGTTTACTGACGGCGTGCTGATGACCTTCGGTAACGATCCGCGCACCATCCCGGCTGGCAAGCCGGTGATTGATAAATTCCGCGCCGGCGGCTTCGAGCCGGAAGGCTACACCCTGTATGCCTATGCCTCCATCCAGGCCATTGCCGCCGCCTATAACGGTGCGGGTAAAGACAATGCCAAAGCCAGCGAATGGCTGAAGTCGCATACCGTCGACACGGTCATGGGACCGAAATCCTGGGATGGCAAAGGCGACCTGAAAGTCTCGGATTACGTGGTCTACAAGTGGGATGACAAAGGCAAATATCACCAGCTCTGATTCGCTGCACTACCTCCAGCCTGCCTGACCGGCAGGACGTCGCAACAGCTAAGCCGGCGCGGACGCGATCCGCGGCGGCTTACCCCAGGCGAGACGGGACACAATGGAAGCATTCTTTCTGCAACAGCTGATTAATGGGCTGACGCTGGGGGCCGTGTACGGCCTGATCGCCATCGGCTACACCATGGTTTACGGCATTATCGGTATGATTAACTTTGCTCACGGCGAAGTGTATATGATCTCCGCTTACCTCTGCGCCATCGGTCTGGCGCTGCTCGCCTCTTTCGGCATTCACTCCTTCCCGCTGCTGATCTTCGGCACGCTGGTGTTCACCATCGTGGTCACCGGCGTTTACGGCTGGGCGATTGAACGGGTGGCTTACCGGCCACTGCGCAACTCAACCCGTCTGGCACCGTTAATCTCAGCCATCGGCATGTCGCTGATTTTGCAAAACTACGTGCAACTCAGCCAGGGACCAAACCAGCAGGGCATTCCGACCATGCTCACCGGGGTGCTGCGTTTTGACGTCGGCGACGGCATCGTGCAAATCACCTGGACCAAAGTCTTTATCCTGATCGCCGCGTTCCTTGGCATGGCCATCCTCACCTGGATCATCCAGTACACGCGCCTGGGACGCATCTGCCGCGCCACGCAGCAGGATCGACGCATGGCCTCTATCCTCGGTATCAATACCGATCGGGTGATCTCGCTGGTGTTTGTGATTGGCGCGGCGATGGCCGGACTGGCGGGCGTGCTGGTGACCATGAACTACGGCACCTTCGATTTCTATGCCGGATTTATTATCGGCATCAAGGCCTTTACCGCAGCGGTGCTGGGCGGGATCGGTTCTCTGCCTGGCGCGATGCTGGGTGGCCTGCTGTTGGGCATCGCGGAAGCGCAGTTCGCCGGCATGGTGAACTCCGATTACAAAGACGTGTTCTCTTTTGGGCTGCTGGTGGTGATTTTGATTTTCCGCCCGCAGGGTTTACTGGGTCGTCCGCTGGTAACCAAGGTTTAGGGAGTTAATGATGACGGATGCTTCTCTTAAGCCGGGCCTGAATATAAAACAAAGCCTGATTGATACGGTCCTGGCCGGGCTCTGTGCGCTGGTGGTGTTTGGTCCGATAGTTGGCATTGTGCTGAAGGGCTACAGCTACGATTTGTCGCCGCAGCGGGTGGCGGTGCTGGTGGGCGTGGTGATGGCGGGGAAGCTGCTGCTGAGCCTGACGCTGCAAAGCACCACCGGCCGTAAATTTGTTGCCCGTTTTGAAGGGGCTGACGATGGCGTCTACGTGCGGCCAGCGGATTACCGCAGCCGGATGCGCTGGATCATTCCGCTGCTGCTGGTGCTGGGCATACTGTTCCCGTTTATTGCCACAAAGTATCTGCTAACCGTGGCGATTCTGGGCCTGATCTACGTGCTGCTCGGCCTCGGGCTGAATATTGTGGTGGGGCTGGCGGGCCTGCTGGACCTGGGATATGTGGCGTTCTACGCCATCGGTGCCTATGGCCTGGCGTTGGGCTATCAGTACCTTGGGCTGGGCTTCTGGGCGATGCTGCCGCTGGGGGCGGTGATGGCGGCGCTGGCCGGGGCATTACTGGGTTTTCCGGTGCTGCGTATGCACGGCGATTATCTGGCGATTGTGACGCTGGGCTTTGGCGAGATTATCCGGCTGGTACTCACCAACTGGGTGAGCTTCACCGGTGGGCCAAACGGCGTCTCGGTGCCTTCACCGACCTTCTTCGGCCTGGAGTTTGGCCGCAGGGCGAAGGACGGCGGCGTACCGATCCACGAGTTTCTGAATATCACCTATGACCCCAACCTGAAGTTTATTTTTATCTACACGGTGCTGATTTTGGTGGTGCTGCTGGTGCTGTTTATCAAGCATCGCCTGACCCGCATGCCGATTGGCCGGGCGTGGGAAGCGCTGCGTGAAGATGAGATTGCCTGCCGCGCGATGGGGCTGAACCATGTTTTGGTCAAGCTCTCCGCGTTTATGATGGGCGCATCCACCGCCGGGATTGCCGGGGTGTTCTTCGCCACCTATCAGGGCTTTGTTAACCCGACCTCGTTTACCTTCTTTGAGTCCGCGCTGATCCTCGCCATCGTGGTGCTGGGCGGCATGGGTTCCACCCTTGGCGTGGTGCTGGCGGCCTTTGTGCTGACCGTGGCCCCCGAGCTTTTACGCAGCTTTGCCGAATACCGGGTGCTGCTGTTTGGCGTGCTGATGGTGCTGATGATGATCTGGCGGCCGCGAGGCCTGGTTCGCACCAGCCGGGTCGGGGTGCCAACACGAAAAGGAGTGGCGCCATGAGCGACAGCATCCTGCGTGTTGAACATCTGATGATGCACTTTGGCGGCATCAAGGCGCTGAATGATGTCAATCTGGACGTCGGGCGCGGCTCAATAACCGCCTTAATCGGGCCGAACGGCGCGGGAAAAACCACGGTGTTTAACTGCCTGACCGGGTTTTATCAGGCCACCGGCGGCTCGATTGTGCTGAACGCGCAGTCGCGGATGACCGATGTGATCCAGGTGCTGGGGCAGAAGATCCGGCCGGCGGATTTCATTAATCCTGCGCGCCTCGGTTCCCGCATCTACTACAAAATGTTTGGCGGCACGCACCTGGTCAACCGGGCCGGACTGGCGCGTACCTTCCAGAATATCCGCCTGTTCCGCGAAATGTCGGTGGTCGAGAACCTGCTGGTGGCGCAACACATGCAGGCCAACCGCAATCTGCTGGCCGGGATCCTGAATACGCCCGGCTACCGTCGGGCGGAAAATCAGGCGCTGGACCGCGCCTTTTACTGGCTGGAGGTGGTGAACCTGGTGGATTGTGCCAACCGGCTGGCGGGCACGCTCTCCTATGGCCAGCAGCGGCGGCTGGAGATTGCCCGCGCGATGTGCACCGGGCCCGAGATGATCTGTCTGGACGAACCCGCTGCCGGCCTCAACCCGGTGGAAACGCAGGCGCTGAGCAAAATCGTGCGTTTCCTGCGTCAGCAACATGGCGTGACGGTGCTACTGATTGAGCATGATATGGGCATGGTGATGGAGATATCCGACCATGTGATCGTGCTGGACCACGGCGATGTGATTGCGCGCGGCACACCCAGCGAGATCCAGACCAACGTCAGCGTCATCGCGGCGTATCTGGGTGCAGACGAAGAGGAGATCGCCGGATGAGTCAGCCGATGTTGGAATTCCGCAAGGTGAACGTGTTTTACGGCCCGATTCAGGCGCTGAAGGAGATTTCGCTGACGGTCAACGAAGGCGAAACCGTCTCGCTGATCGGCGCCAACGGCGCGGGCAAGTCAACGCTGTTGATGTCGATATTTGGCCAGCCGCGGATTGCCGCCGGACAGATCCTCTATCGCGGCGAGGATATCAGCCAAAAATCCACCCACTTTATCGCCAGCAACGGCATTGCGCAGGCGCCTGAAGGACGACGCATCTTCCCCGATATGACGGTGGAGGAGAACCTGCTGATGGGCACCATTCCGATCGGCAGCCGTTACCAGCATGAAGATAAAGCGCGGATGTATGACCTGTTTCCCCGGCTGGAGGAACGCCGCAGCCAGCGTGCAATGACGCT
Organism: Erwinia billingiae Eb661; assembly: GCF_000196615.1. Lineage (NCBI taxonomy): Bacteria > Pseudomonadati > Pseudomonadota > Gammaproteobacteria > Enterobacterales > Erwiniaceae > Erwinia > Erwinia billingiae. Next base: position 3,191,765 of record NC_014306.1, on the reverse strand, counting down.
GTCGGGCGGCGAACAGCAGATGCTGGCTATCGCCCGCGCGCTGATGAGCCGGCCAAAATTACTGCTGCTGGATGAACCCAGCCTGGGACTGGCACCGATTGTGGTGAAGCAGATTTTCCAGATCCTGCGCGAGTTGACGCAAGGCGGCATGACGCTGTTTCTGGTGGAGCAGAACGCCAACCATGCGCTTAAGCTGTCGGACCGGGCGTATGTGATGGTCAACGGGCAGATTCGCCTGAGCGGCAGCGGGCAGGAGCTGTTGGTCAATCCAGAGGTCAGAAGCGCCTATCTGGGTGGGACATAACGGGGAGATCACGGGGCGATGACGGGAGAGGGGACCGGTCTGGCTGACCTGCATTCGCGGCGCTTTAGCCGGAAGTCATCATTCAGCCGCGGCATGTCTGCCACGGCTGTTTTCTTTCCGCCTGGCAAAACCTAGCGGAACGGTGGCTCGTTGAAGGTCCGTAACTTACGCGAGTGCAGCTTGTCGCCTTCCGCCCGCAGTAAATCAATCGCACAGATACCAATTTGCAGGTGCTCGGAAATCGCCCCTTCATAGAAGCGGTTCGCCTGACCCGGCAGCTTGATTTCGCCGTGCAACGGCTTATCGGAAACGCAAAGCAGCGTGCCGTAAGGAACGCGGAAGCGATAACCCTGCGCGGCAATGGTGGCGCTTTCCATATCCACCGCAACCGCGCGGCTGAGGTTAAAGCGCAGCGCCGAGGCGGAGTAGCGTAACTCCCAGTTGCGATCGTCGGTAGTGACCACGGTGCCGGTACGCAGACGCTGTTTTACCAGGTCGCCCGGCATGCCGCTGACATGCTTGGTGGCGTCATACAGCGCGCGCTGCACTTCGGCAATGCTGGGCACCGGGATATCCGGCGGCAGCACCGCGTCCAGCACATGGTCATCACGCAGGTACGCATGCGCCAGCACGTAATCGCCGATGCTCTGGCTTTCGCGCAGGCCGCCACAGTGACCAATCATCAGCCAGGTGTGCGGACGCAGCACCGCCAGATGATCGCAAATGGTTTTGGCATTCGACGGGCCCACGCCGATATTGATCAGCGTAATGCCCTGACCATTTTTAGCAATCAGATGCCAGGCAGGCATCTGGTGGTTCTTCCAGGCCAGGCCGGAAATCGCTTCCTGCGGGTTTGGCGTCTCGGCGGTAACAAAAATGCTGCCGGCGCAGGACAGGGCTTCATATGGCGACGCCGGATCGGCGATCTGCTCACAGCCCCAACGCACAAACTCGTCGACATAGCGGGTGTAGTTGGTGAACAGCACGTAGGACTGGAAATGCTCAACCGGCGTGCCGGTATAGTGACGCAGCCTGGCCAGCGAGAAGTCGGTGCGCAGCGCATCGAAATGCGACAGCGGGAACTCTTCACCCGGCTGATACAGGCCATCGGCATTTTCATCGCCAATCTGCGCCAGCTCGGTCGTCGGGAAATGCTTGGCCAGCCCGGCGCTCATGGTGCGATCGAGGCCGAGGTTCGAACCGTCAATCACGTACGGGAAGGGGATTTCTTGCTTTGACGGTTTCACTTCCAGCGTGACCGGATATTCCCCGGTAAGCATTTCCAGCTGTTCCGAAAGGTAGTGACGGGCCAGCGCCGGGCGGGTCACGGTGGTGGCATAGCTTCCCGGACGGGTGAAGCGGCCAAAGGCACGGGTCAGCCGGTGACCGGATTCATCGCCGGCCCAGCTGACGCGCAGTTCAGGATAGACAAACAGTCCATTCGCGCGAGCCGACTCTTCCGGCAATTTTCCGCTGCTGATATAGGTGTTGATCGCGGTACGCAGGGCGGTTACGGCCTCTTCATACAGGGCATCAAGTTTGTCCAGCGCCTCGGCGACGGACAACCCCTTGGGGGCAGAAGGCTGAGTCATGGTATCTCCCTGGTCGGTGTTTCACGTTAACTTCACAGCATGGTAGCTGAAATTAGCGCAGGCCGCCTCGGGAGAAGCTAATCTGCTGAGCAACTTAAGATTATTCGCGATCGGCAGCAGGCTTTTCACTCAAAAACCGCTCTTCCAGCGTCGCTTCCAGCGTCAGCATGGCGTTCTCCGCATGCTGCATATGCTCGGTCATGATCCGGTCGACTTCACCGGCATCCTTGCGGCGCAAGGCCTCAATCAGGCGATACTGATACTCAATGCCCGCGCGGCGGTTGACCGGCTCAGGGCGCTGATAAATGTCTTTGCACACCGCCAGATCCTTCAGCAACCGCTGCAAAAAGTGACAGAGAAACGCCAGCAGCACGTTGTCGGAATAACTGGCCACCACGCCATGAAAATCCAGCTCGGCCATGCGCTGGTTCCAGCGCTCCTGCTCGTCAGCGGGTTCATGATCGTAGATTTTTATCAGCGTATGCAGCTGCTCAAATCCGGCGGCGTCAATATTGTCGATGGCGCTGACCGCCACCAGTGGCTCAAGGGCTTTGCGCAGGGCATAGATATTGGCGATGGAAAGCTCGCGGGTGAACAGGTAGTTCGACAGCAGGCTCATCGCGCGGTTGTCGCTCATGGATTCAATAAACGCACCGCCGCCTGGGCCGGTTTTGGTGCGGATCAGCCCCTGAACTTCCAGCGATTTTAACGCTTCGCGCACGGTACTTTTCCCGGCAGCAAAACGGCTGGCGAGATCCTTTTCCTGCGGCAGGCGATCGCCGGGCAGCAGGTTATCGCGCACGATGCTCTCTTTGATCGCATCGACAATTTCATCGGTCCGCTTGCGACGGACGGGGTCCGCCTGCGGGATTTTTTCGGCATTCATCGCATTATGTCCTTTACAGCCGGGGCGCGCTGGCCAGCAGCGTTTGGGTATAACTGTGCTGAGGAGAGGCAAACAACACCTCGTTCGGTGCGCATTCTACCAAATCTCCGCGATACATCACCGCCACCCGATCGGCGATGGATTCCACCACGGCCAGGTCGTGGCTGATAAACAGGTAGGAGAGGCCGAACTGCGTTTTCAGCTGGTCCAGCAGCAGCAACACCTGCGCCTGCACCGAGACGTCCAGCGCGCTGACCGGCTCGTCGAGCACCAGAATCCGTGCTTCCGCCGCCAGCGCGCGGGCGATGGCCAGACGCTGTGCCTGGCCGCCTGAAAATTCATGCGGATAGCCGAGCAGGGCATCGGCGGGCATCTGTACCGCTTCCATCAGTTCCAGCATGCGGGTTTTGCGCCGTGCGGCAGAATATCCGCAGAGATGGCTGAGCGGGATCGCCAGGATATCGGCAATGGTTTTGCGCGGGTTTAGCGACGCCACCGGATCCTGAAACACATACTGAATGGTGCGGCCCGATGCTTTCGCCTGCTGCGGGCGCGGCTGGCCCATCAATTCGATGCTGCCGGAGGTCGGCGTTTCCAGGCCGACCAGCATTCTGGCCAGGGTGCTTTTGCCCGAGCCGCTTTCACCCACCACCGCCAGCGTCTCCCCGGCGGCAAGGTGCAGCGATACCCCTTTAACAGCGTGCACCTGGTGGTCACCGGCCGCGAACCAACGGCCTTTACGGCCAAAGGTTTTCACCAGATTTTTCACTTCTATCACGTTGCTCATCATCCCTCCTTCACGGTGGCGGGATATAACCCGGCGACCTGCTGCAAAAATTGACGTCCCTGGCCCAGTTTCGGCACGCTGGCAATCAGCCGGCGGGTGTAGTCGTGCTGCGGATGATCCAGCACCTGCTGCGTATCGCCGGTTTCGACGATTTCACCAAAACGCATCACCGCGACCCGATCGCAAATCTGCGCAATAACGCCAAAGTCGTGGGTGATAAACAGCAGCGTCAGGCCCCGTTCACGGCGTAAACGTTGCAGCAGCTCCAGAATGCGGGCCTGTACGGTGACGTCCAGCGCGGTGGTGGGCTCATCGGCGATAATAATGTCCGGATCGTTAGCCAGCGCCATCGCAATTCCCACCCGCTGACGCTGTCCGCCGGAAAGCTGATGCGGATAGGCATGAAAACGCGGCGCCGCGTCCTGGATGCCGACGCTGGTCAGCAACTCCAGCGCTTTGGCCTTCGCAGCGGCGGAGGTTAACGGCTGGTGGGCCTGAATGGCTTCAATCAGCTGGCTGCCAATGCTCATCTGCGGATGCAGCGTGGTCAGCGGATCCTGGAAGATATAGGCCACCCGCGCGCCACGACGCTGCTGCAACGTTTTTTGCGGCAGTGACAGCATCTCTTCACCCGCGACATAAATTGCGCCGCCGGTAATTTCGCCCGGCGGGGAAGCCACCAGGCCCATCACCGACAGCGCGGTCACGCTTTTTCCGGAGCCACTTTCACCAATCAGGCCAAGGCATTCGCCGCGCTTAACGTGAAAGCTGATGCCGCGAACGGCGGGCTGGAACGGGCTGCCGGAACGGAAGCTCACCGCCAGGTCGACCACTTCCAGTAACGCCGCCTCGCCCTGGGTGGCGGCCGGGATGGCCGGGCGGGTAACGCGGGTCACCGCTCTGGCTCTGAGCAAGACGCCGGACTTCAGACGCGGATCCAGCACATCGCGGATGCCATCGCCCAACAGGTTAAAGCTCATCACCAGCAGAAAAATCATCACCCCTGGCACCACCGAAACGTGCGGCGCGCTAAACATCTGCGCGCGGCCCTGGCCGAGCATCGAGCCTAAATCTGCCGCCGGGGGTTGCGTGCCCAGCCCAAGGAAGGACAGGCCGGCGGTTTCAAGGATCATCCAGCCGACGGTGGTGGACAGGGTGATGACAATCACCGGCATCACGTTGGGCAGCACCTCGGTGAACAGGATCTGCGTATGGTTTTTGCCGGACAGCCGCGCCGCCTGCACAAAATCACGCTGGCGCAGGCCGACGGTCAGGCCACGGATATTACGGGCAAAGAACGGAATGTTGACCACGGCGATTGCGTACAGCGCGTTAAGCAGACCAGGGCCGAGCACCGCCACAATCACCAGCGCCAACAGGATGTAGGGAAACGCCATCAGCATATCGATAAAGCGCATCAGCAGGCTGTCGGCTTTGCCGCCAGCGTAGCCGGCAATCAGCCCAATCAGCGTGCCGAAAAAGGCCGCCAGCAGGGTGGCGCTGATGCCGACCGCCAGCGAAACCCGGGTGCCCCACACCAGCCTGGACAGCACATCCCGGCCCAGCGGATCGGTGCCTAACAGGTGGCCGGGTGACAACGGCGGCAGCAGGCGCTTCAGTAAATCGGTCGCATCGGGATCCGCCAGCGGCAGCAGCGGGGCACAGAGTGCGGCCAGCGCGGAAAGGGTCAGAATAATCAGCCCGAGGGTTGCCAGCCGGTTAGCCAGCAGCAGCGACCAGGCCGAACGGCGCTGACGCGTCGGTGAGAGTGTCTCGCTCATGATTTTAACCTCGGGTCGAGAAGCGCCTGCAGGATATCGGCACACAGGTTGATCAACACATAGGCGCAGGCCGCGACCAGTACGCCGCCCTGCACCAGCAGCAGATCGCGGGTGGAAACGGCGTTGACCAGCATGGCGCCAAGGCCCGGCCACTGGAAGACGGTTTCGATATACACCGCGCCGCCCAGCACAAATCCGGCCTGAATGCCGATCACCGGGATCACCGACACCAGCGCCATACGGAAAGCGTGGCCATAGATCACCTTGCGCTCGGACAATCCTTTGGCGCGCGCGGTACGGATAAAGTCCTGACGCAGCACTTCCAGCATCGCGGTGCGGGTCAGGCGGGCAATCACGCCGGTGGCGACAATCGCCAGCGTCACGGCGGGCATCGCCAGGTGCTGCAACAGATCCAGCCAGCCGCCACCGCCCCAAATGGCATACATACCCGAGGCCGGGAACCATTGCAGCTGGACCGCAAACAGCATAATCATCACCAGGCCAATCCAGAATGACGGCAGCGAAATGCCGATCAGCACCAGCAGGGTAATCAGCCGGTCACCCCAGCCGAACTGCCTTACCGCTGAGACAATCCCCGCCAGCAAGCCCAACACCGTGCTGATTAACAGCGCGCTTCCGCCAAGGATCAGCGTGTTGCCGAGGCGCTGCATCACTTCATCAATCACCGGGCGATTGAGCACATAGGATCGGCCAAAGTCCCCATGCAGCATATTGCCGACCCAAATCAGATACTGCTGCCACAGCGGCTTGTTCAGCCCCAGCTCCTGATTGATGCGCGCGACATTTTCCGGGGTAGCCCAGGCGCCCAGTAATGCCTGCGCCGGGTTGCCGGGGATCATCGCCATAATCACAAACACAATCAGCGACAGGCCGATAAACACCGGCACGGTTGATAACAGCCTTTTTAACAGGTAGCTCCACATAACCACGCTCCGCTCTGAAATCAGTGTTTGGTCACCCGGTTGAGTAACAGGTTAAAGTTGGGTTGCAGAGCAAAGTGCGCGATGCGCGTGGAGGTCACGGCGTTCTGCTTCCAGTTGGCGACGAAAATCCACGGCGCATCGTCATGCACAATTTGCTGAACCTGCCGGTAGAGGGTGGCCCTCGTCGCCGTGTCGGTGGTCAGTCGCGCCTCTTGCAGCAGTCGATCGACCTGAGGGTTGCTGTAATAGCCGGAGTTAAATCCGCCTTTCTTCGGCCAGGCATCGGTGCGCAAAGTCAGGAACGGCAGGGTGTCGGGATCGTTGGTCATCCATGCCATTTCGGCCATCTGGGTGTGGTTATCCAGCCCGGCATTGACCTTGGCCAGATAGGTGTTCCACTCATAGCTCTGAATATTGACCTTCAGCCCGACGGCTTTTAGATCGGCCTGAATGGCGGTGGCCATCGGCAGCGGATCCAGCATGCCCGAACCGCCTTCGGTGACATAAAAGGTCAGGGTGGCGCCTTCGGCTCCGGCGTCCTTCAGCAGCTGACGTGCTTTCTGCGGATCGTACGGCCAGGGCTGTACCGCCTTGTTGGCTGCCCAACCGAATGCGGAAGGTATCGGGCCATCCGCCACGCTGGCAGAGCCTTGCAGGATGTTATCGACCAGCGACTGTTTATTGATGGCGTAGTTAACCGCCTGACGCACGCGGCGATCGTTAAACGGCGGAACCTGGGTGTTGAGCATCACGTACCAGACGTGCGGCCCGGTGGTTTCATACAGACGGAAGCGATTGCTTTTTTCCTTAAACAATTTCACCGTGTCGGGCGGCACTTCGACCATCGCATCGATGCCGCCGGAGAGCATTTCCGCCACCCGCGTATTGCCGTCGGTGATCGGGCGGAACACCACGTTGTTTACCGCCGGTTTGCCATCCCAGTAACCGGCATTTGCTTTGATCACCACGCGCTGGTTTGGCTGCCATTCGCTGAAGGTGAACGCGCCGGTGCCGACCGGATGGCGTCCAAACTCTTTGCCGTACTTTTTTACCGCCGTGGGCGAGACGATCAACCCGGTCGGCGTCGCCAGATTCGACAGCAGTGGCGCGAAAGGCTCGCTGAGGTGAAATACCAGCGTCTGCTGATCGGGCGTTTCTATCGATTTTATCGAGGAGAAAAAGAACGACAGCGGGAAGGGGCCGGTGTTGTGCCACGGATTTTTATCATCGAGCATGCGCTGGAAGGTGAATTTGGCGGCTTCGGCGTTGAACGGCGTGCCATCCTGAAAACGGACGTTTTGCCGTAAATGGAAGCGATAGGTCAGGCCGTCCGGGGCGATCTCCCAGCTGGTGGCCAGCGCCGGTTCGATATCCAGTTTACCTTCGCCATTGCGCACCAGCCCATCATAAATATTGACCAGAATGCGGGAGTCATTCGCCGCCGTCGCCACCTGCGGGTCCAGCGACTGCGGTTCCGCCACCTGGCCGATTAACAGCGCATCGGCAGGGGTTTTCGCCTGCAACGCGGGCAGCCACAGCAGGGCCAGAAGCGCTGAAGCGGGCAGCCATTTTCTGCTTAACAAATTTCCGGTTATCGCACTCAGCATCACGGCCTCTTCAGCAACAGGTGAAAGAATAAGCGTTGTTGTGTTTTTTATTTATGCGTATAAATAAACAATATTGCAATAATTTATACATATAAATTAGATCTGACCGCGAGGAATCGGGATGACTTTTTCAATCGTCGCACGCGATCCACAGACCGGCGCGCTGGGCGTGGCAACCGCGACCGCCGGGCCCGCCGTCGGGGCGTTGGTGATCCATGGCCGCGCGCAAACCGGCGCCATCGCCACCCAGGCGATGACCAATCCGCTGTATGGCGTGCGCGGTTTGGCACTGCTTAAAGCAGGCGAGGGTGCTGCGCAGGTGATGCGCACCTTGCTGGATGACGATCCCGAGGCCGCGCGCAGGCAGCTGATGATCGTCGATTGCCTTGGCGGCATTGCCCACTGGACGGGCGACGAGTGTGGCGAATTTGCCGACAGCCTTGAATCGACGGTCTGCACGGTCGGAGGAAATTTACTGACCGGGCCCGACACGCTGCAGGAGATGATGGGCGTTTATCAGCAGCAGTCTGCGTTGCCCTTTGCCGACCGCTTGCTGGCGGCGATGTGCGCCGGAGCCGCGGCGGGTGGCGATCGCCGTGGACTGAAATCGGCTGCGCTCCAGGTCTGGCATGACCGTGAATACGCCAGCACCGATATTCGTGCCGACTGGAACGACGATCCGCTGGTGGCACTGAAAGAAATCCTGCAGCAAACCCGCCAACCCAGCCATGCGGACTTCTTTGCCGCGCTGCCCAAGGGCCAGCCGTAATCAACGCGTGCACAACCAGGGCGCTGAAAAAATAGCCAGTAATGCACTTGCATTGCACAATGCAGATGCATTACGCTCATTACAGGCTTGAAGACGCCAGCGGTTTGATAATCCGCGTCCCGATAGTGGGTTGGCGTCGAGGAGAAAATAATGAATGTAAACATGGCAGACGTGTCTTTGCGCGCGGAGTCCCGACTCACTGAGCGTAGCCAGACCACCATCCCCGCCGCGATTCGCGATGCGCTGCAACTGAAGCCGGGAGAATTCATTGAATACGCTCTGCTGCCCGGCGGTAAAGTCGTTATGTCTAGACGAGAAGAAGAAGCGGAAGATCCGGTGGTCCCGCAGTTTCTGGCTTTCCTCGAAAACGACATGATGACCAACCCGCATCATATCCATGCAGTGCCAGTAGAATTTTGGGCAGGGATCCAGCAACTGACTGCTGGCGTTGAAGTCGATTTAGACGGGCCGCTGACTGACGATGAGTAGCAGGCAACATGGAGCAGGAGGCGACATGGAGTATTTGGAGATTAATGGATGGAAATTCTATTTTCATTCCTGTTTTCTGACGCAGCTGGCTGAACTTCAAAATAAAGTCCTGGCGCTGAAAAAAAAGGATCCTCAGGGCTATCACAAAAAGAAAGAAACCAAGCTGCTGGCGGCGATTGAGCAAATCATTACTCGGGTGATCCCGGCCAATCCACTGGACAGCCACTTTCGGCAGGGCAATACCTTAGGCCAGGATTACCGGCACTGGTACCGCGTCAAATTCCTGCAGCAATTTCGGTTATTCTTCCGCTTCAGCGTGCCCCACAGAACCATCATTATTGGTTGGGTAAATGATTTCGGCATGCTTCGCGCTTATGGTTCGAAAACAGATGCCTATAGGGTATTTGAACGGATGCTGAAGTCTGGTGAACCCCCTGATGACTGGGATGCGCTGCTGAAGCATTGCCAAACCGATGCCAGGGTTATAAACAGCGATATTTCTCGGAAATATTAAGCCGGTTTATACGCTTCGCTTTATGTTTTGAGTGTTCAAAAATTTCTCTGCAAGGTAAAAATCAGATGTCGAAACCGAAATTCATAGTTTCATGTTGAAAAAGATGACGGCTGATATTCATTTTGCGTAAGGTATTTAATGATTTCAAAGCCAAATGAGGGGGTAAACGTGAGCAGATTTGAGGGAAAACGCATACTGATTACTGGCGGTACCAGCGGGATGGGGTTGGCAGGTGCTCAACGCATTGTCAGGGAAGGCGGTCATGTCGCCATTACAGGGCTCAATGAAGAAAGGCTGGAACGCGCCCGCAGCCTGCTGCCTGAGACATCGCTTATTCTGAAAAGCGATGCGGCAAGCGAAGCAGACATAAGCGCGCTGCAGACAGCGATAAGCGGCTGGGGCTCGCTGGATGGTTTGTGGCTTAATGCTGGCTTCGCAGAGGTAGGCTCTGTGGAATCTGTAACGGCAGATGCGTTTAACCGCATGATGAACGCGAATGTCCGTGGCCCGATGCTACAGCTGGCAGCATTGTCCGATTCACTCAACCCCAACGCTTCGGTTCTTGTCACCTCGTCTTCATCTGTTTATGAAGGTGCGGCAATGACCAGTCTCTACGCAGCAACGAAAGGCGCCGTTGTGGCGATGGTTAAAAGCTGGGCATCTGCGTTGGCTGAACGCGGCATTCGCGCCAATACACTGGTACCGGGTCCCATTGAGACCAACTTCAGACATTTTATGCCTGAGGAGTCTCGTCAGCAGTTCGAGGATTTTGTGGTGAGCCAGGTTCCTTTGGGCCGAGTCGGAACAGCCGAAGAAGCCGCTGCAGTTGCACTCTTCCTGCTTTCCGACGATGCATCCTACGTGACCGGCAGTCAGTATGCAGTTGACGGCGGGTTGGTTCATTACTGATTAACAATCAGAATTCTGAAAAGTTATTGGCCGGGGAGGCTGGTGATAGCCAATAATTTACTGAAGCAATGTATGAATCGCGTGGGCTTTAATTCCATACTCTAAGGCCGCCTAACAGCGATCAATAAGATGATCCAGCAATGCACGAACGGCCGGGTTAGACCGCCGGCTTTCATGCCAGAGTGCCGTAATATTATGCCGCTCCACAGCGAAAGCTGTCAGGATCGGAACCAGTCTTTTATTCTCTACCCATGAATCAGCCATAAAACTCGTCGCCATTCCTATTCCGCCTCCTGCAGCAACTAAGGCCAGTACGGCTTCGCTGGCATCAACAACAACATCTGATGATGGCAAAATCTCTGTCTCCCGTTCCCCAACCTGAAAAGGCCAGCGAAAAAGCTGCCCTGTTTGTTGATAACGCAGGTTTACCGTTTTATGGCTCATGAGGTCATTAGGATTTTCAGGGGCAGAGCAACTGGCAAGATATTCAGGCGAGGCGTAACACCCCAGCCGGTACGGCGAGAGACGGCGCGACAGAAGATTTGAATCGTCAAGATCGCCAAGCCGGACGGCAATATCAATGCTCTCATCCACGATACTGATAACGCGATCGCTCAACCGCAAGTCAATTTTCACTTTTGGATACAGCGCGCAGAATTGCGGAAGTACAGGAGCAATCATATGCAGACCGATCGGGTACGATGCCGCAATACGCAGTGTCCCTGCGGGCTCCGCACGCGAGCGTTTCGCTATCTGCTCAATCTCGTCTGCATCCTGAAGCAATCGTAAAGCCCGCTCGTGAAGCTCACGGCCTTCTGCGGTTAACACCAGCGAACGTGTCGTTCGGGTAAACAGGGTAATGCCAAGTTGCGTCTCCAGTCGCTGGATGCTCTTACTGATTGCTGAAGGTGAGACTGACAGGGAACGGGCAGCAGCAGTGTAGCTGCCGAGAGCGCCAGCACGAGCGAATGCAATTAAACCTGTGAGTCTTTCAAAACCTATTTGTTCCTTCATGGCACAATTAAAGCGAAATTCAGCCTGATTATCAATGTCAGATTTCAGGCTTATCATCGGTCATCTGATTACCTTTAAGTGAGATTGTGATGACTGACATGATGAAAGCAGTTCAGCTTTATGCATTTGGTGGGCCTGAGAACCTGCAGTATGGCGAGACAACCCGTCCAGTGGTGGGAAGCAATGAAGTACTTGTTAAAGTATATGCGGCCGGCATTAATCCACCGGATTGGTATCTGCGCGAAGGTTACCGGGCGCTCCCGCCTGAATGGTGGCCTGACCCGACCTTTCCGCTCATTCTGGGAACAGACATATCAGGCGTAGTTGTAGACGTCGGTGAGGATGTTTCGGAATTCACCATCTGCAACGAGGTTTACTCAATGGTACGTTTTCCTCAGGGGGTAATGCAGGGCAGCGGCGCCTATGCTGACTACGTGAGCGTACCTTCCTCAGAGCTGGCAATGAAACCCCAACGTATCGGACATGTTCAGGCTGCGGGTGCGCCAATGTCGCTTCTTACTGCCTGGCAGTTCCTTGTCGAGCTGGGTCACGATGCTCCCAATCCTTTTCAGTCCTTCAGGCATACACCTGTCCCATTAGAAGGCCGGACGGTGCTGGTAAACGGTGCCGGTGGAGGCGTTGGGCATCTTGCGGTGCAGATAGCCAGGTGGAAAGGTGCGCGAGTAATCGCCGTGGCTTCCTCCCGAAATGAGGAGCTTATGCGTGAGCTGGGGGCAGATGAGTTTATTGACTACACCAAAGTTGCCGCCGAAACCGCGGTGAAAAATGTCGATCTTGTGATTGATGCCGTTGGTGGTTCAAATATGGAGCGCTTCCTGACGTGTATCAAACCGGGAGGCGCGTTGTTTCTCGTCAACCCTCTGGGGTTTGCCGGACAGGAGGAGGCGCTCAGAAAGAACATTACGGTTTCAATCACGCAGGTACGCTCAAATGGTGCGCAATTAGCTACTGCCGGCAGCCTTCTGGACGACGGAACGATCCGGGTTGTTATTGACAGCACTTACCCATTAGCCATGGCGTCGGCTGCTCATCAGCGTGCTGCACTGGGGAGCATTCAGGGCAAGATCGTGCTCACTAACTTTTGATGATCACTTTTCCGTTACTGCATCGGTTGAACTCACAGCAAGAAGCTGACGTCAGAACTAATTAACTCAATCAGCGAAATGCCTTTGAGAAACAGACAGCGTCTGTCCTACCGATATATGGGCCGTAATTCTCAATACGGGTATAACCATTTTTCTCGTAGAAATTTACGGCCCGATAGTTGATGCGTCGGGTTTCCAGCCTGAGCTCGATATATCCCATCTCTTTTGCAGATTTTTCCAGAAAAGTGAGTAAGGCACCGCCAACCCCTGACACACTTCGGTCTGAAAACATTCTTTTAAGCTCGGCTATCTTTTGCGTCAATGGCCGTATCGCACCGCATCCTATAGCTTTGCCTTGAGAATTTTTTGCTAATGCCCATAACGCTTTGTCACCACTCATTGCTTCTGCGGTGAAATTACTTTTACCGTTATCACCAGTAATCGCGGCAAGTTCTGCGGATAGCAATTCGATCAGGCGAAGGGATTCTGAAGAAAATGGATCTGATTTCTCTACTGTTATCATGGTTATACCCTGCAGGAAGAATGTGACCAACATAAAGCATCATGCTAAAAAAAGTATCAGCCTAAACCGGGTGACAGGACAACACTTATTCAAACCGTCCCTTGGGTGTCATCTCCGCTTTTCGATCATAGCGGACTATGCGTCCACGCCAGGCTGCCTTGTGCCAAGAGCGGACGGCTTATGACAACGATGACATTACCCCCCGGGAAGTTACCCGGGGAGAGAAGAGTTATACAGAAAGTTCAGAATCCTTAATATTCGCTGTGGGTCCGAGGATCGCGTTATCAAACTCCCGAACGCTTTTGCCGTTGGCAACTCGTTGTGGCCAGTCATGATTTGCCAGCGCACCACGACCCAGAGCTATGAAATCTGCACCCATTTCCATAACCTGCAATGCCCGGCATTCATCATGAAGACTACCATTAGCCATAATGGTGAGGTTGGGGGCATATTTACGTCCCAGTTCAATCAGTGAGAGTAAGTTACCGGGGAATGCCGGCTGCCAAGCTTCATATTCGGTCAGATGAAGATAATCGATACCGGATTCGGCGAGTAGCGTAAACGCTATGCGTGCATCGTCTTCACCATTAGCCCATTTATGGAAGAAGTCATTTACTTTCCCCTGAGATATTCTGATACCTACTGGGATAGCCTGACCTAAGCGTTGTCGGACAGACTTAATTACTTCAAGGATAAGCTGAAGTCTGCCTGCGATATCACCACCCCAGCAGTCAGTGCGCAGATTAGTGTAATCCGTGAAGAATTGATCGAGTAAATATCCATTTGCACCATGAATTTCTACCCCATCAAAGCCAGCCTGGTTTACAGCGTTGGACGCGGCATCGGCAAAGCTGCTGATAATGCCCTGAATTTCTTCTTCGCTAAGTGCCCGAGGAACAGGATATTCACCTTCTCCGCGATAAAATGTCATTTGATTGCCAACCGGCCGAAGTGCACTGGGTGCAACGGTTCCTTCACGGAAAGAGTTACCCTGTGATAGCGCGCCTGAGTGCTGAATTTGGGCAAAAATATGGCCGCCTTGTTGATGAACTGCATCCGTGACGTCACGCCAGCCTGCAACCTGTTGCGGGCTGGTTAATCCCGCCTGAAAGGCATAGGCCTGAGACCATTCCTTATCAATATAAATGCCTTCAGATATAACCAGAGCAAATCCACCACGGGTAAAGTCTTCGTAGTATGCCTTCATACGTTCGCTTGCTACCCCTTCTTCAGAGGCGGTGACACGAGTCATAGGCGCTACCACGAGACGATTTTTTAGGGTGACTTTACCAATACTGCTGGGAGTGAAAAGGGGTAATGCATTCATGAGTTATCCTTAATATTAAATCATGAATACAATATAATCATTGTTGAGTGGCTCATAAACAGGGCGAAATGATAAGGCCGTATAACGATTTTCGTTATAATCACGCTTCTTTTTGCTTAATCAACGACAGTTGCAATGTCTCATCTATCGGGGTCAACATGAATCTTCATGATGTATCGCTGTTTCTCGTAATAACAGAAACACGAAGCCTTACTCAGGCGGCGAAACGACAGGGTATTACAGCAATGGCGGTTTCAAGACGCCTCGCATCGCTTGAACGCGAGTTAGGAACACGGCTGTTACAGAGAACCACTCGATCTGTTTCATTAACTCAGGAAGGCATGGAATTCCTGCCTTATGCCCAGGCACTTATTGAGGCAGAGAAGGGAGCCCGAGCACTTTTTTCTCCGTCAACACAAGGCGCAGCAGGTTTGCTCAGAATCACTGCACCATCAGGATTCGGGCGCCGAAATATTTTGCCTCTCATTTCTGAATTACTGGCAGATAATCCAGAGCTGAGTATCGATCTTCAGCTAAGTGAAGATGTGATTGATATTGTCGGGAGAGGCATCGATGTAGCAATACGTATTGCCCCGTTAAAAGATTCCACACTTATAGCCCGCAAAATTGCTGACAGCCCTCGCGTAATCTGTGCTTCACCAGATTATTTAAAAGTTAATGGCATGCCTAAATCGGTAGAAGATTTAATGAAGCATCATTGCCTGAGACTAAGCAGCGTATCTCAATGGATTTTTGAACGTGGTGGTGAAGTTTTCAGGATTCGTGTTGGGGGACGTTTTATTTCGGATAACGTTGAGGGCGTAAGAGAACTCTGTGCTCAAGGTATGGGACTTGCACAACTTACCCGCTGGGATGTCATGAAAGAAATCCGCCAGGGCACACTTGTTGAGATTGAGCTGTCAGATGCCAGACCTCAGGATTTATCCGTCTGGGCTGTTCTACCAACTACACGCTACCTGCCTCTCCGGGTCAGCACTTTTATCGATAAATTAAAATCATCGCTGACATTATCAGCTACATCATGAAATACGACTTTGGTTTTCAATTGTGGTGCCGAGCGCACAGATAACTGCATCAGCGCGCCACTCCAGAGCGTCAGCGTCGGGGGCATCAAAGTTGATTAGGGGGTTAATGAGCCGGGTGTGCCCGGTGGGGTTCAATGCGAGCGGTTTTCGTGTTGGCGCACTGCCATGTAAAGAACGGCCTCACAGGCAGAAACATGAACGGTTTTGATATTATGACTCATGTTTTTTTCCTCACTGGGTTTCGCCGCGTCTGGCGGTCAGACGCGACGGATGAAGGTGGAATGGCTGATGTCAGGAAGCGGTGTGAGTATGGTAAATTTTGCTCACTACGGTCCATCGCCCGTTGACCTTCAGCAGGTTGAAAAAGTCCGTGAAGCGAAAGCCCGAAATATCGTCGGTATCAACGCGGGCGCTTGCTGCGGTGCCTACGATATCAACGTGCACGATTGCGGCCTTCGCTTCCGGGGATGGGCGGAAAACGGTATCGATGGTGTCGAAAAGTCCCTGAATAGGACCGCCGGTGAGGTTTGCATCACCGTCAACGCCAAAGATGGTGGCCTGCTCGCTGAACGCGGGCTTCATTATTTCGCTCCTGGCCTGCTTTCCGCCTTCGTTGTACTGGCTGAGCACTTCCACGATGGCGTTGTATTCCTGCACATAAGTTACGTTGGTCATATCATCTGTCTCCGGTTTTGTTGTGGTGGGTATCCGCAGGGATGCCCGTGATTCGGTTGAAAATCATTTTTAAGACGAACAGCAGCATCAGTCCCGCCGCAACGGCGGATTGCAGACAGTGGCTGAGGGAGAAGGCAAGATCTGACATAGGCATTTTATCTTTGTGTAGTAGTCACTATGTAATGTTATTATTGTATAGTGATCGCTATGTAATGTGTCAAGAGAATGATTTTATGCCCGACGTGAAAATGAAAACTGCAGGAGTACCCAGCGAAAAGCCCAAAGGGCGGCCCCGCAGCTTTGATCGCGACAGGGCCCTGATCAGGGCCCTGGACATTTTCTGGCGTAAAGGCTTTGAGCCCGCCTCGGTTGCCGAGCTCTGCGCTGCGATGGAAATTAATCCGCCGAGCCTGTACTCCGCCTTCGGTAACAAGGCGAAACTTTTCCTGGAGGCCGTGAGCTATTACGAAAGGGTCTACTGGAAGGCAACTTGGGAGCGGCTTGAAGAAGAGCCCGATATCATGCAGGCGATTGATCATTTCTTCAGCGAAGCGGCAGGCATTCTGCTTTCTCCTTCCGTACCCTGCGGCTGCATGGTGGTGCTTGCGGCCATCAATGTCTCTCAAGAGTCCGCTGACGTCGTCGAAGCAGTCAGCGTGCTCAGGCAGGAAGGAAAAGACCTGTTTGAAAAGCGTCTGCGCAGGGCTGTAACCGAGAAGCAGCTGCCTTCTGATACCGCTACCGCCGCGTTAGCTACCGTTTTGAATACGCTTCTGGAGGGCATGTCGATCGAGGCCAAAGATGGGGCCACGCCGGAAAGCCTGAGAGCAACCGGGCAGTATGCGTCACGTCTGCTGCCATGCGAAAAATTATGACCGCACAAAATGCCACCCAAGAAACTAGACGACCGGTCAGTTTTATCGCTATGCTATCCGGACTATGAAAAAACAAGCGGCTAACGTGCGTCAGCACATCATTGATGTTGCCCGGACGCTTATCACACATAAAGGCTACAGCGCCGTCGGTCTGGCTGAGATTGTCAAAGCCGCCGGGATCCCCAAAGGATCGTTTTATTATTACTTCCAGTCCAAGGAAGAGTTTGCTGAGGCCTTGTTAGAGCACTATTTCAGCAACTACCTGGTTCAGGTCGATGAGCAACTGCGTGGTTCCGAACCCGCCAGAGAGCGCCTGCTGCGATACTTTTCGTTCTGGAAAGTCACACAAGGTGCCGATCTCCCTGAGAGCAAGTGTCTTGTGGTCAAGCTTGGCGCGGAAGTGTGCGATCAGTACGACAGCATGCGAAGCGTTTTGGCCATAGGCACACGTGAAATCGTGGATAGGATCTCCGCGTGCATCCTTCAGGGTCAGCAGGATGGCTCGTTAGCCGGCGATGAAGATGCCAAAGATCTTGGTGAAGAACTGTATCAGCTCTGGCTTGGCGCTTCGCTGATGGCAAAAATTCACGACCCGGATACGTCATTTGATAAAGCATTGAATGCCACTAAACGGCTGCTCAGGTAGCCGCATTTTTTTACCAATTTACTAGCCGACCGGTCAACTATTTAGGAGTTTCTATGACTGATAACAGTACCCGTACAGATCTCTTTTCCCCCGTAGCAATGGGAAGCCTTCAGCTGGCCAACCGTATCGTTATGGCGCCTGTTACCCGCAGCCGTTACGGCGAAGATGGTGTACCTGGTGAGCTACATGCAACCTACTACGCCCAGCGCGCCAGCGCCGGCCTGAATATTTCTGAAGCCACGAATATCTCAGCTCAGGGCCGTGGATATGCGGCCACGCCGGGGATCTGGAGCGAGGATCAGGTTACCGGCTGGAAAAAAGTCACCGATGCCGTTCACGCCGAAGGCGGAAAAATCGTCTGTCAGCTCTGGCATGTAGGCCGTTTTTCAAGCGTTGAACTGCAGCCTAACGGTGAGCGTCCTGTCGCTCCCTCTGCAATCAAGGCCGAAGGGCAGACCTATACCGTCAATGGCTTCGTACCGGTATCGACGCCGCGCGCGCTCGAAACCGACGAAATCCCGGGCATTATTGAGCAGTATAAGCGTGCCGCAGAAAACGCCCTGCGCGCAGGTTTTGACGGCGTGGAAGTGCACTCTGCAAACAGCTATCTGCTCGATCAGTTCCTGCGCGACTCAACCAATCATCGTACCGACGCCTACGGCGGCTCTATAGAAAACCGCGCGCGCCTGACGCTGGAAGTCACTGAAGCGATCGTCAACATCTGGGGCAATGACCGCGTAGGCATCCGCCTGTCACCGGTAACTCCTGACGCAGGCAACACGCCGCCGGACAGCAACGTGATGGCGATGTATGGCTATCTCATCCAGCAACTTAACCGTTTTAATCTGGCATACCTGCACTTCGTTGAGGGTGCCACTGCAACGTCGCGTGACGTGCCTGCCGACGTGGATATGGATGCGCTGAGCGCGCAGTTCAGCGGTCCGTTCATCGGTAACAACAACTATGACCTCGAAATGGCGATCAGCCGCCGTAATGCAGGGATCATCGATGCCGTTGCCCTTGGCCGCCTGTTTATTTCCAACCCGGATCTGGTTAAGCGTCTGCGTTATGGCGCCGAGCTGACCATCGCGCCTAAGGAAGCCTACTACGGCGGCGGCGCGAAAGGTTACACCGACTGGCCGGAAGCGAATTACTGATAAATACAACCGGCGGGATCTTCCCGCCGCCTGTACCTCATCCAAAAGGATAATAATATGAATCATCTGCAGAACAAAACCGCTGTAATTACTGGTGCGTCATCGGGCATTGGCGCCGCGACCGCGCTGGAACTTGCACGTCATGGTGTGAATATCGTAGCCGCAGCACTGGATCAGACCGGCCTCGATAAGCTGGTAAAGGATATTGAGTCAGCCGGTGGCCATGCTTCCGGTCTGGTGACGGATGTGACTCGTCTTGAAGATACACAGGCGCTGGTAAAGCATGCTACCGATACCTTCGGTACCGTTGATATCCTGATTAACAACGCCGGGCTGATGCTCTTTTCAGCCTGGAGTGACATCGCGTGGGACGACTGGAACAAAATGGTCGACGTCAACATCAAGGGCTATCTGAACGCCATTGCGTCCGTTCTCCCGGTTATGCTCAGCAAAAGTGACGGCCAGATCCTGAACATGGCTTCTGTGGCAGGCCACCAGGTTGACGCCGGCGCGGGTGTGTACAGTTCGACCAAATTTTTTGTGCACGCCATGACGGAATCAATGCGTAAAGACCTGGGCGTGAATAAAGGCATCCGAGTCAATACCATCAGCCCCGGCGTTATTAACACGGGATGGGCTGATAAAGTGAGCGATCCGGAAGGGCGTAAGGTGGCGCAGGAGCTGACAAAAATTGCTATCAGTCCGCAGGATGTGGCAAATGCGGTGGTCTACGCGCTCAACCAGCCCAGGAACGTGACGATCAACGATCTTATCGTATCCCCTACGAAGCAGAACTGGTAAATCACCCATGGCAGCCGGCTGGCTGTTAACCTTATTTTTGAGAAAACGGTTGATCATGGAGAACGATCGTTCTACCATTCGATTCATGAACAGAAAGCCAACAGATACCCGCGAAAAAATCCTCACCACCGCCGAGCAATTGATTTATCGGAACGGTATCCATGCAACGGGCATGGACCTTCTGGTTAAAACCTCGGGCGTAGCCAGGAAAAGTATTTATCGCTATTTCGCGACCAAGGATGATGTGGCCGCCGCCGCATTGAAAGAACGTGATGAGCGCTGGATGTGCTGGTTCAGAACGGAATCTGATAAAGGTGATACGCCTCGGGCGCGCATTTTGAATATGTTCACCGTGCTCAGAAGCTGGTTTGAGTCAGAAGGCTTTCGTGGCTGTGCATTTATCAATACCGCGGGAGAAGTGGGTGATCATACCGACCCCGTTCGGCAGATAGCGAAGCTGCATAAACAAAAATTACTGGATTACACGCGTGAACTCACCGGGCAATTAAACATTGAGCGCCCTGAAGTTCTGGCCAGGCAGTTATTTATTCTGATTGAGGGCGCGATCACCATGTCTTATGTGATGGGCGATAGCAGCGCGGCCGACAGTGCAGGGGACGTTGCAAAACACTTGCTGGAGTCTGTCTCTCCTTAATGCCTGAGTGACATAAAACTGTTTCTACTGAGATATCCTAATTTACGGGAGGCTATACCATGTCTGATACACACACTCGCCCGCCACTTCCTCCGTTCACTCGCGAATCGGCGACTGAGAAAGTTCGGCTTGCTGAAGACGGCTGGAACAGCCGCGATGCGGGAAAAGTCTCGTTGGCGTACTCACTGGATACCCAGTGGCGCAACCGAACCGAGTTTGCAAATAATCGAGAGGAAGCCAAAGCATTCCTCACCCGTAAGTGGAATAAAGAACTTGAGTACCGTCTCATTAAAGAGTTGTGGGCGTTCGACAGCAACAGAATCGCTGTCCGTTACGCTTATGAATGGCGTGATGATTCAGGTAACTGGTTCCGCTCTTACGGGAATGAAAATTGGGAATTTGAAGCAGATGGCCTGATGCAGCGTCGTTTCGCCTGTATCAATGATATGCCTATTAAGGAAAGTGAGCGCAAGTTTCACTGGCCTCTGGGCCGTCGCCCGGATGACCATCCGGGGCTGTCGGAACTGGGTTTGTAATTTGTCGTTTATAGTTCGACGCTGACTTTTCCCCGTTAGCCTGTCCGCTCCTTTTCAACAGCGGACGTCACGCTTATTGCGGCAGGTTAATTTTTCGGGGAGGAGGCCATATTACGAAGCGGCATTGTCTTTGGAAGCTTAATCAGTCGTCATGCTTGATCAGGTCAGATCATGTAGAGGCTTATTTGAAGGTGGGCCGAGGGTGAATTCGTCGAAGATGACGTCGAGCCCCTGCCTTTCGGGTGTACAACTCATTACGCCTACAAAACGCTTTCGCGTTTCCGGCCAATGGCACAATCTCAGTAACGGCCAGGTTTTGCCATCCGTTGAGTACTGTATCCGCAGAGCCTCATTTTCCAGCGTGGCACGCATCCAGAATGTCCCCGGATCGCCGGGGAAAATCCCGGTGGCCCAGTCAGACATTTTGCGCGTCACCACGCTGCCAACAGAAGACTGACCGTCATTAAATTCAATGCCAGCCTTAACCCAGTGCAGGTCATCATCAAGCAGAAATAGGCCGGCCTGATCGTAGAGATGAGAAAAACCCGCCATCACCTTAACCTGCACGGTGAAATCACCCTCCAGGTAAAATCCAAATGCATGGCCGGTATGACGCTGGAATCCGTAATACGTCTGTTGCCAAAAGTCAGTGTTGAGATCCGTTTTAAACTGCAACTTTCCTTCTTCAACCGTCCATACCTGAGGTGGATTTATCCAGACTCCGCCTTCGGCGCCGAGTGAATCAATCGCTGTCATAAACGTTCTCCTCGCAATACGTTTGACGAATCTCATGTGAATACAGCCGTGAGTTAAACCGATGGACGCAACACAGGGTTTAACCCGTTCAGGGTGTGAAACCTAGTCTAGCGTTATTCCCGGTCGCTCGTTGAGTTGTCGGTCATTTGACGTCAGCGGGGTCTGTAAATCAGGCGTTTTCTCAGCTGACGGGCGCAGTCAGTCGCGCCCGTCAGTGAGTTCATCATTGATGATTAGTTCGCGGCATCCCGCAAAGCCTGTCTGATAAAGGCGACCGAGCTCTCCAGCGCCTGCACTGCTTCGGGCTGCAGCGTGGAGAAGAAATGCCAGGCGTGGAACATACCAGGCCAGACCTCCAGATTTACGCGAACCCGGTGATCACCCAGATGAGTTGCCAGCCGCATCGCGTCGCTCAGCATCAGTTCATTTTCGCCAATCTGAACCAGCACCGGCGGCAGGCCCGTCACATCGGCAAACACCGGCGAGGCCATGGGATGATTAGGCAGGGCATCGCCAAGGAAGGTACGGGCCAGGAAATCCAGACCGGCTTTGGTGTTCAGGGGATCCAGGCCTTCTCTGTTGGTCATGGAGACGCCGGTGTGTTCAAGGTTGGCCCAGGGGGAAATAGAAACTCCGCCGGCCGGAAGCGGCAGGCCCTTGTTGCGTGCAGCCACCATCACGGTAACCACCATCGCTCCGCCCGCGGACTCGCCGGCCAGCACAATTTTGCTGCCGTCAAAACCCTGCTCAATCAACCACTCATAGGCACGAACGGTATCGGTAACCGGCGTGGGGAATGGATACTCCGGCGCCAGACGATAATCCGGCATGTACACCCGTGCGCCCAGCATGCTGGCGTAGTTGCCACCAATACCGTGATAGCCCGCCGGTTCACCGACAATATAAGCGCCACCGTGGATGTACATCACGATGGCGTCTGTTTCAAGGTTATCAGGCGTCACCAGCGTGCCCGGTACGCCACCCATGTCGACATCCGTAAAGCTGACGCCCGCAGGCGCAGGGTTTTTAGCCAGCATACGCGTGTACGCGTCACGCACTTCGCGCATAGGCGTGACGGTGTCTTCACCGGTAAGAATTGGACCCAGATCGACCAGACTTTCTGACCATTCTTTTACGGCTTGCCTGGTGTGTTTATTCAGCATTGTCATTCCTGTTTGTATTTGCGTTGAAAGAGAACAGGAGTCTATGATAGATAAACATTTGGGGAATATGCTTCCCATATCAGGGTACAGTCACGCCCGTATTGAATGAGATAAATTAAGCATGGAAATCAACAGTATTGGTGATATCGCGGCGTTCGTGGCAGCCGTAAAAGCCGGGAGTTACACCCATGCAGCCGGTTCCCTTGGCCTGACGCGCTCCGCCATTGGCAAAAGTATTGTCAGGCTGGAAACGCGCATGGGGGTTCGCCTTCTTAACCGTACCACCAGGAGTCTGAGTCTTACCGATGAGGGGAGGGTCATGTACGATCGTTGCCGACAGATACTGGATGACCTGGAAGAGGTCGATGCCGCCATGGCCATGCGCAGGGGGAAGCCATCGGGGACGCTCCGGTTGAGCGCACCGCTTTCATTTGGTCAGCGACACATTCTTCCCGTTCTCGATGCTTATCTGAAAAAGTGGCCGGAACTTCGTGCGGAGGTCTCCTTTACGGACAGGTTTGTCGATCTGATTGAAGAGGGGTTTGATATTGCCATTCGCATCGGTGAACCCCGCGATGACTCACGAATTCTTACCCGCACAATTGCTTCTCAACGTATTGTCACCTGTGCATCGCCCCAATACCTGTCCTTACGGGGTGCTCCAAAGACCCCTGCGGAATTAACCGGACATGACACTATTTTTCTTCTGAGTGCAGAGAAGAGGCGAAGCTGGCATTTTGCCACTCCCGAAGGCACTTTTGTCTATGAAGGACCCGGCCGGCTTAACCTCGACAGTTCGGAAGCGATGCGGGCATCAGCAATTTCCGGGTTTGGTATCGTTCACCTGCCGACCTATTTGCTGGCGGATGATGTCCGTAGCGGCAAGCTGGTGCCTGTGCTGGAGGAATATCCTTTCCCGCCGGAACCTGTGCGGATCATCTATCCCAGTAAACGACACTTATCTCCGCGGATCCGCGCCTTTATTGACCTGCTGGTTGAACGCTGGGAGCCGGGAGTCCCCTGGGAGCAGGGTTAGACGTCCGCTCCTCGCTCATTGCGAACCTTTAGTGACCAGAGGTCCGCTTCCGCTGTGTGCCAGGAACGGGCTTTGCAATTTGAAAAGTGTGCTAAAAATTTAAGTTTATAAACATGGTAAATTCCCTAAACGTCAAAATAGAAGAGCGAAAAATGCAGATTAAAAAGCTTATGGACCACCCTGTTTATCTTGCTCAAACTTCAGGCTTACTTTTTAGGGAGTGGTCTTGCCTGCCTTTATGGGCAGACGAGGAACAAATTCGAGCACGGCTCATTGAGCGGAATTCTTGTGATGACCGCCAGGTTACCCTGATCGTGATTGATGCAGAAAACAATGTTATCGCAGCAGGTAGTCTCATTCACTTTGAGCTTAGTGATAACCCCCAGCGTATGCACTGGCTGGGAGAAGTCATCACCACGCCTTCACATCGCGGTCAGGGATTAGGATCCGCGCTGGTTAAAGAATTGATTAAACATGCATCTGAGCAAAATATTGCTGAACTGTGGCTTTACACGCCGGACATGCAGTCTTTGTACCGCAAGCTGGGATGGGAGGACAAAGAGATTCGGATTGTAGCCGGAGAGACTGTTACCGTGATGGCCTTAAATTTGCGCAAATAATAAATTATTTTAAGCTCGATTGAGCTTAAATCTCCACGGCATCGGCATCCATATTTTTAAGCTGGCTACCGTAATTTATGCCCATCAAAGAACTCAGGTAACGTCCGCTTTTCGCTCACAGCGGATCTTGCGCCCAGGTCATTCCGCTTTCTGCCAACAGCAGATATTGTTCTCTCGCAACATTATGCGTTAATCACTGGGGATCAGGTCGTTCTCTATGAAACCGATACGTTTTCCGAATGCCAGTTAAACGCAAACGTGGTGACTGGTAAGAGAGTTACTGACATAGCGGTGAATCACCAATGCTGGTGGGTCATTCGCAGGAGGAACGTTTATTGTTCCAAACCAGGCAGGATTAGCCGGGCAGACGGAGCCACAAATGTAGGCAGGTATGTCCGCAAACGTACCCGCTATGGGTCTGTGGACATGGCCTGTAGAAATGGCGGGTAGTCTGCCCGGGGCGCGTCTTATCAAATCTTCCATCTCAGGTAGACCTCTGCACATCGTTTCGTCTAGCGTTGGTATGCCGGATGCAAATACATGATGGTGCAAAAACAGCAATGACGGAGGGCTGTCTGCGTCGCTGAGTTGATTATCCAACCATTCCAGATGGTCAGCCACACTGCCGTAATCCTTACAATCAATCGTCGAATCCAGACCAATCAGGCGAATGCTTCCAGTATCATGGACAAAGTGCAGAGCCTCTCCTTGGGCATCGTGCGCCCATCTGTTCTCATCCCAAACAGAACGCATCATACTGCGGTCGTCAGAGTTACCTGCCAGGATCATTGAAGGATAATTTTGCTGATTCAGGCGGTCGGCTATCTGTTTATAACCTTCCTGCCAATGCCCATCCGTTAGATCACCGGTAAGTACCAGCACATCTGGTTTCAGATGCGTAAGCCAATTTAGTACCTGGTCAAACCGAAACAGGTGATCATTATCTGGTGAGGCGTGAATGTCTGAAACCTGCGCTATCAGCATAAAGACCTCATAAAATTATTGTGTGGAGAACAAGATCACAATGAAGCACTAAGTTCAATTACGACTGCTAGAGCTAATGTTAGTATGAATACGTAATTTCAGCGCCTCGCTCGTAATTGCTCTTGATCCTTTAATGGATAGGTTTGAGTAGCAACGTACCTTAGAGATTCAAGAAATCTTTATTTCGGGGGCAGCTTTGTAACCGCTACAATTTTTGCGCATAAAAATGGTTTTTCCACCCATGAATGGTTCACGTTTGTCGATTTCGTATCCAAGCGCTACATATAATGCAATGTTCGCCTCGAACGCTTCGTTGGTCTGCAGGCGAATTTCCCCGATTTCCGCCTGAGCTGCTTTACCTTCAACATACGAAAGCAATCTCCGGCCGATTCCAATTCCTTGCCGAAGAGGATGTACCGCTACATTTTCTATCCAAAGATGATCGGCATGAAGCCGTATTTCGATGAGGCCGACGACATCCCCTGCGATAATGGCCAGGTAAATGTCATGCTCATGTAGGGCTTTATTAAAATCGGCCGTCATCGGAGTCGGTTCACGACCAATGACCGAAATCCACTTGGAATAGGCCGCAAGGACTATTTCACGAACTATTTCCACATCACTTTCTTCCGCGCGGCGCATGAAAACGACGATGTCTGGCGATTTGCTCATATAAACTCCTTCAATCCCGGCTGCCTGTTACGGCCACTTTGAATGCTACGGCATAAAATTTCGTTTCGCCACGCAAAACCTCTTTCCGCGCTTCTCCTTCTACCTGATAACGCAGCATTGATTGCCTCGCCTCCGTTAAAGTGAAATGAACTTATTAAGGAGACGCTATGCTCGCACAACGTTTACAGGACGCTTCACTGCTGCGCCAGCAGGCTTTTTTTAACGGTCACTGGCAGGGCGCGCTTAACG
This sequence comes from Erwinia billingiae Eb661, assembly GCF_000196615.1. NCBI lineage: Bacteria > Pseudomonadati > Pseudomonadota > Gammaproteobacteria > Enterobacterales > Erwiniaceae > Erwinia > Erwinia billingiae. Next base: position 3,165,342 of record NC_014306.1, on the reverse strand, counting down.
GTGAAATGCTACCGGTCACCAACCCATCAACGGGCGAAGTGCTTTGTACCATTCCGGCGCTCGGGGCGAAAGAAACCGAGCAGGCGATTGCCTTTGCCGATGCCGCACGGAAAAGCTGGGCGAAAACCCCGAACGCGCAGCGTGCGATGCTGCTGGAAAAATGGCATCAGCTGATCCTCGACAATACTGACGACCTCGCCGCCATCATGACCGCCGAGCAGGGCAAGCCGCTGGCTGAAGCAAAGGGCGAAGTGCTGTACGGTGCGGGCTTTGTGAAGTGGTTTGCGGAAGAAGCGCGCCGCATTTATGGCGACACCATTCCTGCACCGAGCGATGATCGCCGTATCCTGGTACTGAAGCAGCCTGTAGGTGTGGCTGCCGCGATTACCCCGTGGAATTTCCCGATTGCGATGATCACCCGCAAAGTGGCCCCGGCGTTGGCCGCGGGCTGCCCGATCATCGTCAAACCGTCGGAGCTGACCCCGCTGTCGGCACTGGCGCTGATTGAGCTGGCTCAGCGTGCCGGTATTCCGTCTGGCGTCCTGCAGATTGTCACCGGTTTGCCGAAAGAGATTGGCGAAACCCTGACCAACAGCCGCACGGTGCGCAAAATTTCCTTTACCGGTTCCACGCGCACAGGCCAGTTGCTGATGCAGCAGAGCGCCGACAGTATTAAACGCCTGAGCCTGGAGCTGGGGGGCAACGCACCTCTGATCGTCTTTGACGATGCGAATCTCGACATTGCCATCAGCGGCGTAATGATGAGTAAATTTCGCAACGCCGGGCAAACCTGCGTCTGCGCTAACCGCATTCTGGTGCAGCGCACTATCTACCCACGCTTTGTTGCTCGCCTGCTGGAAGAGGTGGCGAAGCTGAAAGTGGGCGATGGTTTTGCCGACGGCAGCACCATCGGACCACTGATTAACGCAGCGGCAGTCAGCAAAGTGAACAGTCATATTGAAGATGCGCTCAGCCACGGTGCCGAACTGTTAACCGGCGGTATCAGTAACGGCAACGGCACCTTCGTGGCGCCGACGGTACTCGGCTACGTCACCAGTGCGATGCGCATTGCTCATGAAGAGACTTTTGGCCCGGTAGCGCCGCTGTTTATTTTCGATACCGAAGATGAAGCGATAAATATGGCGAATGATACCCCTTACGGTTTGGGGGCTTATTTCTTCACCGAAGATATTCGACGCGCATGGCGCGTGGGTGAGTCACTGGAATTTGGCATGGTCGGTTTTAATACCGGTTCTGTTTCTTTAGAAGTGGCGCCGTTTGGCGGAATTAAGCTCTCCGGCGTGGGGCGTGAAGGCTCGCGTTACGGCATTGAAGAATATCTCGAATCGAAAGCATTTCATTTCGGCAGTCTGTAAATAAAAAATAAAATTAAGCCATCTCTGAGGCCCACACCCTGAAAAGGTTCGGGCCTTTTTTTTAATCAATTCCTGGGGTTAACCAAACCGCCACAAAAATACTGCGCTTAATCGGTGCAAGGTGAGTATCGAATTCACGACGGTGGTGCATTCGTTTACGATGAAAATCATCTATTTAAATAATCGGCTTAACAGGAAAAAAAACACCGTCATTACGGCACAAAATTTTTTTCACCCCGTTATTACGCATTATTATTTTTTCACAGGGCTGGCATGCTTTCTGCATTACTTAATACAAATGCAGTATTGCTAAGTACCAGAAAGCATTAGTTAGCAGGCTAAATAAGGAACACTCCATGCTTAGTTTTGACCCGGATAAAATCGCACTGCCCGCAGGACATTTCATTAATGGTAAGCATATTCGCGGGCAGGGTGAGCAGCTGGCGGTTAAGCGTCCTTCCGATGGCCTGCTGGCGGGTGAACTGTATCAGGCGGATGCGGCGCTGGTGGATGAGGCGGTGAGCGTGGCGGATGCTGCCGTCCGTGACAGCGGCTGGGCCAGCTGCCCGCCGCGTCAGCGCGGCGCGGTACTGAAGCGCTGGGCGGACATGATTGAGGTCGATCCGCTGCTGGCACAGCTGGAGTCGCTTGGCTCCACGCGCCCTATCTATGACGTGGTCAATCACGAGATCCCGTTTACTGCCGACGCCATTCGCTTCTATGCCGAGTGCGCCGACAAATATAGCGGCGACGTGCTGCCGACCCGCGATGTCAGTCTCGGCATGCTGGTACCGGAACCTTACGGGGTGATCGGGGCGATTACGCCGTGGAACTTCCCGCTGTCGATGGCCTCGTGGAAATGTGGCCCGGCGCTGGCAGCAGGAAATGCCGTGGTGCTGAAGCCTTCAGAGCTGACGCCGTTCTCTACCGTGCGCATGGCCGAACTGGCCGTGCAGGCGGGCCTGCCTGCCGGAGTGCTGAACATTATTCAGGGCGGCGGCGCGGTGACCGGTAGCGCGCTGGTGGCGCATCCGCTGGTGCGCAAAGTCTCCTTTACCGGCTCAACGGCCACCGGCGCACGCATCATGAGCGACGCGGCGTTTAACGGTATGAAGCCGGTGACGCTGGAGCTGGGTGGCAAAAGCCCGCAGCTGGTGTTCGACGACTGCGGCGATATCACTGAGGTGGCCGGGCGTATCCTGCGTGGTTTTACCGCCAACGGCGGCCAGGCCTGCGTCGCCGGGACGCGTCTGATTGTACAACGCGGCGTGCACGATGCGCTGATCGGCAAACTGATTGAGCTGTGCCAGGGTTTCCGGGCCGGTGTGACCTGGGACGAGAGCAGCCGCTATGCGCCGATGATTGATCGGCGCCAGGCCACGAAGGTGGCCTCGGTGATCAACAGCGCCCGCCAGCAGGGAGCGGAAGTGCTGGTAGGCGGGCAGCGCTTTGCCGATACCGGCGAAGGGTTCTTCTGGCAACCGACGCTGCTGGCGGGCGTGGCTAACGACAACCCGGCGGTGCAGGAGGAGATCTTCGGCCCGGTGCTGACTGTACAAATCTTTGATGAGGAAGCCGAAGGGCTGGCGCTGGCTTCCCACCCGACCTACGGCCTGTGCGCCGGGGTACACACCAAAAATATTGACCGTGCGCTGCGGGCGATGCGCGGCATTGCCGCCGGCACCGTGTGGATCAACCGTTACGGCCGCTCCGGCGACTTTATTATCCCGACTGGCGGCTTCCACGGCTCAGGCATCGGTAAAGATCTGGGCCGGCAGGCGTTTGAAGCCTGCCAGCGTTATAAAAGCGTACTGATCGACTTCTAGTCACTGTTTTTCATCCTTAGACCCAACTCTGAAGAGGTAGCGTAATGGCTGTGTTTAAACCGAAATTCATCACCTTCGACTGTTACGGCACGCTGATCAACTTCGATATGGCCGGTGCTGCTGCCGCCATCTTCGCCGATCGCGTCAGCCCGGAACGTATGGAGGCCTTCACCACTGACTTCTCTACCTACCGTATGGACGAAGTGCTGGGGGCATTCAAACTTTATCCGCTGGTGGTGGCCAATGCGCTGTACCGCACCTGTAATAAATGGGGCGTCGAGTGTACCGATCAGGACTGTGCTGCGGTGATGACCGCCTGCGCGACCTGGGGACCGCACCCGGACGTTCCGGCTGGCCTGGCGATTGTCGCCAAAGAGTTCCCGCTGGTGCTGCTGACCAACTCCACCGATGAGCTGATCAAAAACCACGTGCCACGTCTTGGCGCCCCCATCCATATGACCATTACCGCCGAAGAAGTTGGCGCCTATAAGCCGCAGATGAAGGGCTTCGAATACATGCTCAACAAGCTGAACTGCGGGCCGGACGAGATCCTGCACGTCTCCAGCAGCCTGCGTTACGACCTGATGACCGCTTATGACCTCGGCATCAAAAACAAAGTGTTTGTTAATCGCGGTCACGGTCCGGGTAACCCGGCATATGAGTACACCGAGATTAAAGATATTGGCGGACTTCCGGGCGTGGTAGGGCTGTAGGCCTCAGAGGAGCAGGGCGATGAAACTGGAATCATTCTGGCAGGCAACAGCACCCGTATTCACCGGTGCAAAAACCGGCGATCTGCCTGCGACCGCCGATGTGGTGGTGATTGGCGGTGGCTTTACCGGCATCTCGGCGGCGCTGAATCTGGCGCGCAGCGGGGTGAACGTGGTGGTGCTGGAAGCGGGCGAGGTGATGAGCCAGGCATCCGGCCGCAACGGCGGCCACTGTAATACCGGCGTGGCGCAGAACTTCTCGGCGCTGGTGGAGAGCCAGGGCGTTGAGCAGGCGACCCGCTATTATCGGGCGTTTGCCGATGCGGTCGACTACGTGCAGAGCGTGGTGGCTGACGAGCAGATCGACTGTGACTTCCGCCGCTGCGGCAAGCTGAAACTGGCCAGTAAGGCGTCACATATGCCGTCGCTGGTGGCGGCGTGCGAGATGATGAAGCGCCATGTTGACCCGGATGTTGAAATTCTCAGTAGCCAGGATGTGAAGCGTGAAATCGATTCGCCGTCATTCCACGGCGGCCTGCTGCAGCGCCACGGCGGGCAGATGCATATGGGCAAATTCGGCGTTGGGCTGGCAGAAGCGGCTGCCCGTGCGGGTGCCGCCATTTATCCGCAGCGCGCCGTGACCGGGCTGACGCGCCTCAACGGCTACCGTCACCGCGTCAGCACCGCCCAGGGCGATATTGTCGCCGGGAAAGTGCTGATGGCGACCGGCTGCTCCAATATCGGCCCGTTTGACTGGTTCCAGCGCCGCATTATTCCGGTTGGCAGTTTTGTCACCGTGACCGCGCCGCTGTCCGAATCGTTACTGCAGCAGATCCTGCCGGGTGACCGTACCTACGTCACCTCGCTCAATCTGGGCAATTACATCCGTACCACTGCCGATCGGCGTCTGGTATTTGGTGGCCGTGCGCGTTTCGCCATCAGCAGCCCAACCTCAGACGCGAAAAGCGGTGATGTACTGAAAGCCGGGATGCAGAAGATGTTCCCGGCGTTGGGTGACGTACCGATTGATTACTGCTGGGGCGGACTGGTGGATATGACCGCCGACCGCCTGCCGCACGCGGGTGAGCACGAAGGGGTGTTTTACTCGCTCGGCTACAGCGGTCACGGTACGCAGATGTCGGTGTGGATGGGCCGGGTCATGGCGGACCTGGTAGCAGAAAAAGCCAATAACAACCCCTGGCAGCGCAGCGCCTGGCCTGCGGTCCCCGGCTACTTTGGCAAACCGTGGTTCCTGCCTGTTGCTGGACTGTACTACAAAGCGAAGGATCGCTTTTCATGATCCCCGTCTTACTTCGAACCGCAGATGCGTTGGCTGTCACAGCGAGGCCCAGTCACTTACTGGCGTAAGCTCCCGGGGATTCGCTGTGTCGCCGCCTTCCTGCGACGCGAATTATTTAGGGATCCAACGTTTTATTAATTTTTTTGAGGGTGTGCAGATGAGTAAATTTCGCAAAGAATTTAGCCGTGTTAACCCGAATTTGCCCCAGGTGATTACGGATGTCGCGATTTCACGACGTGGCATGATGAAGCTGCTGTCCGCAGGCGCGGTGATGAGTACCGGCCTGATCGGTTTCCCGGCGTTCAGCTTCGCAGCGGAAACCCCGGTGATGGGCGGCAAACTGCGCGCGGCGGTGGCTAACGCCTCGGCCAGCGATACCCTCGACCCGGCCAAAGGCAGCAACAGCGGCGACTACTGCCGCCAGTTTATGTTCTACAGCGGCCTGACCGAGCTGGATAAAAACCTTAAGGCGCAGCCGGCGCTGGCGGAATCTTTCGACAGCGCTGACGGCATCAACTGGAATATCAAACTGCGCCCGGGCGTTACCTTCCACGACGGTAAAGCCCTGACCGCGGCCGATGTGGTTTACTCGCTCAGCCGCCATAAAGACCCGGCGGTGGCCTCGACGGTGATCACCCTCGCCAGCCAGATGAAAGAGATTAAAGCGGTCAGCCCGACGGAGGTTTCCATCGTGCTGGAACAGGCCAACGTTGACCTGCCGTCGATCCTCTCCACCAGCTCTTTCCTGATTGTGCAGGACGGCACCAAAGACTTCAGTAAAGGCATCGGCACCGGGCCGTTTGTGTTGAAAGAGTTCCAGCCGGGCGTGCGTACTTCCGGCGCGAAGAATAAAAACTACTGGAAACCGGGCCTGCCGCACCTCGACGAAGTGGAGCTGATGGGCGTCACCGACCCGGCGGCCCGCGTTAACGCCCTGATGTCCGGCGACCTGCATATCGTCTCCACGCTCTCCGCCAATGATGTGAAACGCCTGAAGCAGAACGGCCAGTTCACCATTATGGAGAGCAAGTCCGGCATGTACAGCGACCTGATCATCCGTACCGACAAGGCACCCGGCAGCAACCCCGATTTCGTGCTGGCGATGAAGTATCTGCAGCCGCGTGAAATGATCCTTAAAACCGTGCTGCAGGGCTTCGGCACCGTCGGTAACGACACCCCGGTTCCGCCATGGCACCCGATGTTCAACAAAGATATCCCGCAGCGTCCGCTGGATCTCGACAAGGCCAAATTCCACCTGAAAAAAGCCAACATGGTCGGCGCGAAAGTGGAAGTGATCACCACCCCCAATATCGAAGGGGCAGTGGAAGGCGGTCAGCTGTTACAGCAGATAGCGCGCAGCGCCGGGCTTAACGTCTCAGTACGCCGCGTCCCGTACGACGGCTACTGGTCAGCTCACTGGATGAAAGATCCGGTCGGTTACGGCTCGGTAAACCCGCGCCCGACGCTGGATATGCTGTTCTCCCAGTTCTATCAGTCCTCCGCGCCGTGGAACGAATCCGGCTGGAAAAATGCCCAGTTCGACCAGTTGGTCACCGCCGCCCGTGGCGAGAACGACCAGGTGAAACGCAAGCAGATGTATGGCGACATGCAGCAGCTGGTGTATGACAACTGCGGCACATTGATCCCGGCCTTTATCAGTACCATGGATGGCTGTAGTAACAAGGTGAAAGGGGTGGAGGCCTGGCCGTCGGGCATGATGATGGGTTACCGCTTCCATGAGTTCGCATGGCTGGCGGCTTAATCCCTAAATACTGAGCAGGAGAACGGCGATGAACCGATACATTCTGACACTGATACTCCGGCGCATAGGGTCGGGTTTACTTACGCTGCTTATTGTCTCGGCGCTGGTGTTTCTTATCACCAGCATGCTGCCGGGCGATGCGGCGCAGATGATCCTTGGCCAGTCGGCGACCCCGGAAACGGTGGCGGCCCTGCGCCAGCATCTCGGGCTGGACCAGCCGCTGATCGTGCGTTATTTCAGCTGGCTGGCCGGAATGTTTCAGGGCAATTTCGGTACCTCGTTTGCCAGTAACCTGCCGGTTACGCAGCTGGTGGCACAGCGTATTCCTGCGACTTTCCAGCTGGCAGCGACCACCACGCTGGTCTCCGTGCCGGTCGCGCTGATTATCGGCATTACTGCCGCGATGAAGCGCGGCTCGCTGCTGGATCGGGCGCTGGTGGTCAGCACCATGGCGGTGGTGGCGGTGCCGGAGTTTCTGGTGGCGACCGTGGCGGTGATCATCTTCGCCGTCAAGCTGCACTGGGTGCCGGCGATGTCGCTCGGCTCCACGCATCAGGACTTCCTCGGCTTCCTGCGCACCTTCGCGCTGCCGGTGATGACCCTGTGCTGCGTGGTGGTCGCGCAGATGGCGCGCATGACGCGTGCCGCTATCGTCAACCAGATGGACAGCCCTTACCTGGAAATGACGTTGTTGAAAGGCGTCTCCCCGCTGCGTGCCATGCTGCGGCATGCGCTGCCTAACGCGGTCGGGCCGATTGCCAACGCCATCTCCCTCAGCCTCTCCTACCTGTTTGGCGGGGTAATTATTATCGAAAGTATCTTCAGCTATCCCGGGCTGGCCAGCCAGATGGTCGATGCGGTGAGCAACCGCGACCTGCCGGTAGTGCAGCTATGCGTGATGTTCTTCGCCGTCTGCTACCTGGTGCTGCTGCTGATTGCTGATGTTCTGACTATTGCGTTCAATCCTAAGTGGAGGGGCTGATGAACACACTCACGCTGCCGTGGCGCTTCTTTCAATCTCTCTCCGTCAGCGGCCGTATCGGCCTACTGATCACCCTGTTCTGGATTTTTATGGCGGTATTCGGCACTGCGCTGGCACCGCACAATCTTGAAGATATCGGCGGCGGTCCGTTGTTCGGTGGCTTCAGCCGCGAGTTCTGGTTCGGCACCGATTACCTCGGGCGCGATATCTTCAGCCGCATTCTGTTCGGCGCGCGCTACTCTATCGGCCTGGCGCTGACTGCCGCACTGCTGGCCAGCCTGGTGGGTACCCTGCTGGCGCTGCTGGCGGCGGTCGCCGGGCGCTGGCTGGAGGAGATCCTCGGGCGAATCAACGATGCGATGCTGGTACTGCCGGGCAAAATCCTGGCGCTGATGATCGTCGCGGTGTTTGGGTCTTCGCTGCCGATGCTGATTATTACCGCGGTGTTTACCTACTGGCCGGGCGCTTATCGCATCGCCTATGCCATGGCGTCGAACCTGCGCTCGATGGACTATGTTCAGGCCTCGCGTCTGCGCGGTGAGAGCCGCCTGTATGTGGCTATCCACGACATTCTGCCGAATATGTTGCACCCGATGCTCACCGACTTCGGCCTGCGTTTTGTCTACATCGTGCTGCTGCTTAGCGGCCTGAGCTTCCTCGGCCTTGGCGTACAGCCGCCGTATGCCGACTGGGGCACGCTGGTGCGCGAAAACCTGCAGGGGCTGTTTGACGGATCCCCGGCGGTATTGATGCCGGCGGTGGCGATTGCCAGCCTGACTATCGGCGCCAACCTGTTTATCGACAGCTTACAGTCCATGCGTTCATTAACCGTGGTCGCCAGGGGGGTTGCATGAATATTACGCCACACGCATCCACACCGATGGTGTCGGTCGAGAATCTGCGCGTCACCGCCAGCGCCGACGACGGGCATGAAATCAGCCTGGTTTCCGATATTCGTTTTACCGTGCAGAAGGGCGAAGTGCTGGCGCTGATCGGCGAGTCCGGCTCCGGGAAAACCACCATTGCGCTGGCGTTAATGGGCTATGCGCGCCACGGCTGTAAGATTGCCGGGGGCACGGTACACGTTGCCGGGACCGACGTCACTTCGTTAACGCCGTCGCAGCTGTGTCAGTTCCGCGGCAACAAAGTGGCCTATATCGCCCAGAGTGCCGCTGCCTCGTTTAATCCGGCGATGAAGATCATGGACCAGGTGGTCGAACCGGTGGTGATCCATGGGGTGATGAGCCGCGCCGACGCCGAAACCAAGGCGATTGAGCTGTTCCGCGAGCTGGCGCTGCCCAACCCCGAGACCATCGGCGACCGCTATTCGCACCAGGTCTCCGGTGGGCAGCTGCAGCGCCTGATGACCGCGATGGCGCTGATTAGTGACCCGGAAGTGGTGATCCTTGATGAACCCACCACCGCGCTCGATGTGACCACGCAGGTAGAAGTGCTCAAGGCGTTCCGCCGCGTGGTGCGCCAGCGCGGCACCACCGCTATCTACGTCAGCCACGATCTGGCGGTGGTGGCGCAGATGGCGGATAAGATCCTGGTGCTGCTGAAGGGCAACATCGCCGAATACGGCACCACCGAGCAGCTGCTGCGCGCTCCGGTGGCGGAGTACAGCCATCTGCTGCTGGAAGCGGCGAAGCAGAAAGCCCGCCCCAGCCCATGGCAGGAGCAGGATGAGAGAGTGCAGCCGCTACTGCAGGTGCGCGATCTCTGTGCCGGTTACGGCCCCCTCGACAGGGCAGGGCAGCCGAAGATTAAGATCCTCGAAGAGATTAACTTCAAGCTGTATCGCGGCCAGGCAATTGGCATTATCGGCGAGTCCGGCTCCGGCAAAACCACGCTGGCGCACGCGATAGCCGGGATGAACAAGCCGAGCGGCGGCCATATTCTGTTTAACGGTCACTATATTGCCGGGGATATGCATCAGCGCCCGGAAAACGAGCTGCGCCGCATTCAGTACGTGTTCCAGATGGCGGACACCGCGCTGAATCCGGCGCACACCATCGAAACCATTCTCAAACGCCCTTTAAAGCTGTTCCACGGCCTGCGCGGCGCGGCGCTCGAACAGCGTATGCTACAGCTGCTCGACCTCGTTCGCCTGCCGCGCAATGCGCTGTGGCGCAAGCCGTGGTCGCTGTCCGGCGGCCAGAAGCAGCGCGTCAACCTGGCACGTGCGCTGGCCGCCGAGCCGGACCTGATCCTCTGTGATGAAGTGACCTCGGCGCTGGATACCGTGGTGGCCTCCGCAGTGCTGGATCTGATCACCGAACTGCGCCGCGAGCTGGGCCTGTCGGTGCTGTTTATCAGCCACGACCTGCACGCGGTGCGCTCGGTGTGTGACGAAATTATCGTGGTGAAAAATGGCCGTATGGTGACTCAGGTGGCGCGCGCCGATTACGACAAGCCATCGACCGAGCTGTACTATGAGCGGCTGAAACGCGCCGTGCCGGAGCTGCGCCAGGGCTGGCTCGACGAGCACCAGGAAAGCGATATCGCGTTGTAAGCAGATACATTTTCGCGGGTTGACCCCGACGATGAGTCATATGTAGGGGGGACCTTCTTTTTCGGTCCGCCCGCAATAAAGACAAAAATTTTCAGGTAAGGAACAACATGCCAGCACCGATTCGATACGTACAGGACAGCCCGCATTTTCCACCGACAGCGGATGTGGTGGTGATTGGTGCCGGAATTGCCGGGGCGGCTGCGGCCTATGAACTGGCAAAAAAAGGGGTCAGCGTAGTGCTGATTGAAAAAGGCCTTGTCGGCGGCGAACAGTCGAGCCGCAACTGGGGCTGGTGCCGTCAGCAGAACCGCGACGAGCGCGAACTGCCGCTGATTAAATATGCCCTGCAACGCTGGGCCGAACTGGGCGAGGAGACCGGCGAAGAGCTGGGCTTCCGCCGCAGCGGTCTGGTGTATGCCACCAAAAATCAGGCCGAGATCAACGCCTGGGAAGCGTGGAACACCATGGCGAAAGGCTATGACTTCCATAGCGAAATCCTGACCGCCGAACGCGCGAAGGAGATGACGCCGGGCAGCTCCAGCAGCTGGCTGGGCGGCGTCTCTTCACCTACGGACGGTCACGCGGAGCCGTCACTGGCGGCACCGGGCCTGGCGATTGCCGCACAGCGCCTCGGCGGCCTGGTATTCCAGCAGTGCGCGGTGCGCGGTCTGGATATCACCAACGGCAAAGTCAGCGGCGTAGTGACCGAGCGCGGCCTGATCAAAACCAGCAGTGTGATCTGCGCGGGTGGGGCGTGGACTTCCATGTTCTGCCGCCGTCACGGCATCGATCTGCCGCTGGGTAACGTGATCGGCACCGCGTTCCGCACCGCACCCATCGAACAGAAAATTGCGCTGCCGCTGTATACGCCGGGCTTTGCCTGCCGTCCGCAGCTTGACGGCAGCTACACCGTTTCCGTCTCTGGCCGTGGTCGCCTGGAGCCGGGTGCGCAGGGGCTGCGCTACGCCCGTCAGTTCTATCCCACTTTTAAAGCGCGGCGCAAAAATCTGACGATTAACCTCGGTATCAGTCCCTTTATCAGTGGCCCGGAATCGCTGGCACGCTGGCAGATGGATGGCGTGTCGCCGTTTGAAAAAGTGCGCATCCTCGACCCGCGCCCGGATATTGCAATGGTGGAGGAGGGGCTGGCCGCGATGCGCAACGAGTTCCCGTCGATGGCGGGCGTGCGGCTTGAGCAGGCGTGGGGCGGAATGATCGACAGCACGCCGGACGCGGTGCCGGTGATCTCCACCGTCGGCAAGCTGCCGGGGTTGATTATCTCGGCGGGTTACAGCGCACACGGTTTTGGCATCGGCCCCGGTGCCGGGCGCCTCGCAGCCGATCTCGCCACCCACGATACCCCGATTGTCGATGCGAAGCCGTTCCGCTATGAACGCCTGATTGACGGTTCCGGCCTTGATGCGCCGGGCATGATGTAAGGAACAGTGATGACTCTTGAACTCAAAGCAATGAATGAAACCCATCTCGATGCGGCTTTCGCACTCACGCAGCGGCTCAAATGGCCGCACCGTCGCGCCGACTGGCAGCAGGCGCTGCTGCTGGGCGACGGGCTGGTGGCGGAAGAGGACGGTGCGCTGGTCGGCACGATCCTGTTCTGGCGCTGGGGCAAGGAGTACGCCACCCTCGGCCTGGTGATTGTCGATGACGCTCAGCAGGGGCGCGGCATTGGCAAACAGCTGATGCAGGCGGCGCTGGCAAAACTCGAAGGCAGCAATGTGCGCCTGCACGCCACCGCTGCCGGGCAGCCGTTGTATGAAAAACTCGGCTTTGTCGCCACCGGCCATGTGGAGCAGCACCAGTGTCGCGAGCTGGCGGCGGTACCCGCCATTCCCTGCGGGCCGCAGCAGCGCATTCGCAGCGCGGGCGTGCAGGATGCTGCGATGCTGACCGCGTTCGACCGCCAGGCGCACGGTCAGCACCGCCCGCTGTTAATCACCCATCTGCTCGACAGCGCCGAACGTTTTGTGGTGCTGGAAGAGAACGGCACCGCCGCCGGGTTCGCCAGCCTGCGCCGCTTTGGCCACGGCTATGCCATCGGGCCGGTCGTGGCAAGCAACCTCGCCAACGCCAGATTGCTGGTCAGCGAACTGTTGAACGGCATGAGCGGGCAGTTTGTGCGTATTGATACCGACCGTTCCGCCGGGCTTGGCCCATGGCTGAATGAGCTGGGGTTGGTGGAAGTGGACGCCCCGACCACCATGGTGAAAGGGCAGCCGTGGCAGCTGGAAAGCGGCGGTATGCAGGCATTCGGGCTGATGAGCCAGGCGATGGCCTGATGAATATTGTCTATAAATCAGAACCCGAGCGCGGGCAGAAGTGGGCCGCGCTGGTGGCGCAGATGGCACCGGCGGCCAGCTTCCGCCTGTGGCCGGAGATCGGCAATCCGGAAGAGGTGGAGTATCTGGTGGCATGGGTGCCGCCGGACAATATCATGCAGCAGTTTCCTAACCTGAAAGTGCTGTTTTCGGTCGGTGCGGGTGCCGACCAGTTCGATTACGCCAACCTGCCGCCGGAACTGCCGGTGGTGCGGATGATCGAGCCGGGGCTGACCAGCGGCATGGTGGAGTATGTGACCTTTGCCGTGCTCGGCCTGCATCGCGATATGCCGCGCTACCTGCAGCAGCAGCGCGCGGGGCTGTGGCAGACGCATCCGGTCCACACTGCCGGAAAACGACGCGTCGGCGTGATGGGCCTAGGCACGCTGGGGGAAGCGGTGCTGAAACCGCTGGTGGCGCTCGGGTTTGACTGTGCCGGCTGGAGCCGCACCCCGCGCGATCTGCCCGGCGTGCAGTGCTTTGCCGGTAACGATCGCCTTAGCGAATTCCTCGCACGCAGCGATATCTTAATCTGCCTGCTGCCGCTCACCGCCAGCACCGAAGGGATGCTCAATACCGCGCTCTTTAGCCAGCTGCCGCCCGGTGCGGCGCTGGTGCAGGTCGGGCGCGGGGCGCAGCTCAATCACGACGATTTAATCCAGGCGCTCGACAGCCAGCAGCTGAGTGCGGCTGTGGTGGATGTCACCACGCCGGAACCGCTGCCCGCCGGGCATGCCTTCTGGCAGCATCCGGCCCTTTGGCTGACGCCGCATATTGCCAGCCAGACCCAGCCGGAGAGCGCGGTCAACGCACTGCTGGAGAATATTCGCCGCTATGAGCGCGGTGAAAGCATGGTCGGCGTGGTCGATCGCGATAAAGGATATTGATATGGATGTGCAGTTCGACGGTACGGTGAATTTTATCTTCCAACCCGCGGAAGAGGGGCTGCCTGACGCGCTGGTGCAGGAAACGCTCGGGTCTGAAATTTAACCGAAAGATTGGCCCGAATTACGAAAGCTAATGCCGCTGCCGCCCCCGGAACGGCAGCTTAATGGTCCGGCTTATTGCGATACTTTGCAGATGCCCGTTGGGGCAATTCATCATCTTCACGTCAATGAGGCATACAATGCATAATTTACTGGCTGAGCAGCAGACATTTTCTGATAACGCCCTGTTACTGGACGCCCGTGCCGAGAACGTGCCGCGTGGCATCGTCACCGCACACCCGATTGTGATTGCCAAAGGTAAAGGTTCTGAAGTGTGGGACGTGGAAGGCAATCGTTATTTAGATTTCGTTGGAGGCATCGGCGTATTAAACGTCGGCCACAGCCATCCGGCGGTGATCAATGCCGTGACCGAGCAGTTGCAGTTAGTGTCCCATGCCTGCTTCCAGGTGGCAGCCTATCCGGGCTATATCGAACTGGCCAAGCGCCTGAATAAGCTGGTTGGTGCGGGTGAAGAGTTCAAAAGCGTGTTCTTCACCAGCGGTGCGGAAGCGGTAGAAAACGCGGTAAAAATTGCCCGTGCGCACACCAATCGCCCCGGCATTATTGCGTTTGATGGTGCGTTCCATGGCCGTACCTTATTAGGCGTAACCTTAACCGGTATGAGTCAGCCGTATAAGCAGAATTTCGGCCCGTTCCCCGGCGATATTTACCGCGTGCCGTTCCCGAATGCGTTCCACGATATTTCAGAAGCGGACTGCTTAAAAGCGCTGGATACGCTGTTTGCAGTGCAGATCCTGCCGGAGCGCGTGGCGGCGATTATTATCGAACCGGTGCAGGGCGACGGCGGCTTCCTGCCAGCTTCCCCGGCGTTTATGCAGGCGCTGCGTGAGATCACCACGCGTCATGGCATTCTACTGATCTGCGATGAAGTGCAGACCGGCTTTGGACGGACCGGCAAGATGTTTGCCTTCCAGCATAGCGGGATTGTGCCGGACCTGGTGACCGTGGCGAAAAGCCTCGGCGGCGGCCTGCCGATTTCCGGTGTGGTCGGTAAAGCGGCGATTATGGATGCGCCAACACCTGGCGGTCTTGGTGGCACCTACGGCGGGAATGCGCTGGCCTGCGCGTCATCGCTGGCAGTGCTGGATCTGCTGGAGCATGGCAATCTGCTGGAGCGCTCCAACCAGCTCGGCGAGCAGATGAATGCACGCTTGCAGCAGCTGGCGGATAAATATGCCTGCATCGGCGAAGTGCGCGGCATCGGCTTTATGCAGGCGGTAGAGATTATCGACTTCGAAACCAAACATCCTGACGCGGCGCTGACGCAGAAGATCCTCGACAGTGCCTGTCAGGAAGGGTTGCTGTTGATCAAATGCGGCCTGCACCGTAATACCGTGCGCTTCCTCGCACCGCTGGTGACCAGCGATTCGCAACTGGAAGAAGCGCTGCATATCTTTGATATCGCACTGGCGCGCGCCACGGGACGCCTGGGCTGATAATTCTTCCTCATTGATATTATTGCATTTATTGATAATTACGCTCGGATAGCACGCGATGTTAAATCACTGGCGTATCAGTGATTAAGCGTGCTATACCATTTGGGTGATGTGAACCAATGAGGGGTTTTATGAACGGCTTAATGAAACTGGACCGTATCGACATCAACATTCTGGTACAGCTACAGAAAGATGGTCGTATCAGCAATGTCAATCTTGCCGATACAGTCGGGCTTTCGCCCAGCCCCTGCCTGCAACGCGTAAAGCGTCTGGAAACTGCGGGTTTTATTACTGGTTACGAAGCGCACATTAACCTCACCAAAATCACCGATTCGGTGACGGTGTTTACCGAAGTGACGCTATCCGGACACCGACGCGAAGATTTCCTCAAGTTCGAGAATGCGATCCGTGAAGTGGACGAACTGATGGAGTGCCACCTGATCACCGGCGGCTACGACTATCTGCTGCGTTTTATCACCCGCAGTATTGAGCATTACCAGGAAGTGATTGAAGGGCTGCTGGACGCCAAAGTGGGCATCGATAAGTACTTCAGTTATATCGTGATTAAATCACCGATTATGAAAAGCAGCGTCCCGCTACGCTCGCTGATCGCTCGTCATACGCAGGTTGAGTTTTAATTTTTTACCTGGTCAGGCTAGTTGTTGTATGGCCGCGCCTGGACTGTCAGGTTATGCATACCCGGAAGAAGTAGGGGCGGACCTCTTTTTCGGTCCGCCCGTGATGCAACATCGCACCGGCAGAATATTTCCCCACCCGCCCGCAATTCCCCACAAAACGCTGTCCTTACCCTTATCAACAAAAAAACTCTCACCGTTAATGGCTCTACACTGTTTTTAACATCAGAAAACAGTCAGGGCTCCCTATGCTAAAGCCGTTTGTGCCTGCCGTTGCTGAATGGCAGCGCGATGAGTATCTGTTAAGCAGCGACCCGCAAAAAATAGATATTGCCTGGGTTCACGGGCAGATCTCCGAACACAGTTACTGGGCGCAGGGGCAGACGCTGGAGATGACCGAACGCTCCCTCGCCGCATCGATGACCTTCGGCATCTATTACCAGCAGCAGCAGGTGGGATTTGGCCGCCTGATCACCGACTACAGCCGCTTTGCCTATCTTAGCGACGTGATGATTGACGCAGCGCATCGTGGCAAAGGCTTAGGGCGCTGGTTTGCTGCCTCGATTATCCATCACCCTGAATTGAAAACCATAAAACGCTGGATGCTGGCGACCGACGACGCGCATGACGTCTATCGCCGCGCGGGCTGGAAGCCAGTGGCACAGCCAGAACGATTGATGGAATTTATTCCCACCCCACCAGAGGACCGTACTCCATGACTTACCGCGTTGGCGTCGATATCGGCGGCTCGTTTACTGACTTTGCGCTGCTCGACGAGCGCGATAACAGCATCCGCACCCTGAAAGTCTTGTCGCGGCCCGACAGCCCCGGCAATGAAATCACCACCGGGCTGGCGGCATTCCAGCAGCGCGACGGCATTAACCCTGCCGATATTCACTACTTCACCCATGGCACCACCGTCGGGGTGAATGCGGTGATCCAGCGCAAGGGCGTTAAGCTGGCGCTGTTTGCCACCGAGGGCTTCTGCGACGTGCTGGAACTGGCGCGCCTGAAAATCCCGCATATCCACGACCTGTTCTCGCGCCGCCCGGCACCGCTGATCACCCGCGACCGCGTGTTCGCCATCAAAGAACGCAGCGACCGTGACGGTAACGTACTGCTGCCGGTTGACCGTCAGAGCGTGAGCGAGGCGGTGGATGCCGCACGGGCCGCCGGCTGCCAGGGCATTGTCGTCTCGCTGCTGCACAGCTATCGCAACGGCAGCAACGAAGCGCAGGTGCGCGAGATCGTCGCTGAAATCGCCCCCGACCTGCTGACCTCCTGCTCGGCCGAGATCTGGCCGATTATTCGCGAATACGAACGCACTATTACTGCGGTGATCAACGCTTACGTGCAGCCGAAAGTGATCCATTATCTGGACTCGTTCGAGCGCGCGCTGAAAGAGATGGGCGTGCCGGTACTGCCGCGCATTACCAAATCCAACGGCGGAGTAATGGGGCTGGCACAGGCCAAAGCCGAGTGCGTGCAGATGGTGCTGTCCGGCACCGCTTCCGGCGTGATGGGCGCCAGCTACATTGCCGAAATCTGCGGTTTTGATCGCCTGCTGAGCCTTGATATAGGCGGCACCAGCGCCGATGTGGCGGTCATTATCGACGGCCGCCCGGAGTACGGCAGCGGGGAAATTATCGGTGATTTCCCGATCTACATCCCATCGGTATCGGTCACCTCGGTCGGTCAGGGCGGCGGATCAATCGCCTGGCTGGACAGCCTTGGCGTCCTTCAGGTCGGGCCGGACAGCGCCGGTTCACTGCCTGGCCCGGTGTGTTTCCGGCGTGGTGGCACCGAAGCCACCGCCACCGATGCCTTTGCCGCCTGCGGGCTGATCGGGCACGGCGATCTGGGCTATAACGCGGTGCAGGTTGATGTGGCCGGGGCGCGTGCGGCGGTAGAAAAACTGGCCGCACCGCTCGGTATCAGTGTTGAAGAAACGGCTGAAAACATCATCGCACTGGCGATCTCCAGCATGTACAGCGACACCAGCGGATTGATATCGCGCTTCGGCCTCGACCCGCGTGAGTTCTACTTCCTCGCCTTTGGCGGTGCCGGCCCAATGATGGGCTGCTTCCTGGCCCGTGAGCTGAAACTAAAAGGCGTGGTGGTGCCGCCAACGCCGGGCGTACTGTCAGCGCTGGGCGGGCTGGTGGCGGATGTGAAAAATGACTTTATTCGCACGGTTTACTGCGACCTGACGGCGGCGGTGGCTGAAGACCTGAAGGACAACTCGCAGGATTTGCGCACCGAAGCCGAAGGCTGGCTGGCGCGCGAATACGGTGCCGATTTGCCGTATCAACTGAGTTTCTCCGCCGATATGCGCTATCGCGGCCAATCGTTTGAAATCGATGTGGCGCTGCAGGAATCGTGGCTGCTGGCGGGAGATCTCGCTGCCGTGCGCGCCGCGTTTGACGCCCATCACACCCGCCTTTTCGGTCACCATGATGAGCGCGCGGCAGTGCAATTGATCAACCTGCGGCTGGTGCTCTCTTCGCCAACGCCGAAACCGCGCCTCATCACCCTGGCGCAGGCCAGCGGGCCGGTGACGGTACTGAGTGAAGTGGACGCGTGGATTGACGGCCAGTGGTGGCAGGTTGGTGTGGTATCGCGTGGCGCGCTGCTGGCCGGGCACCAGTTGAGCGGCCCGGTGATTATCACTCAGGATGACTGCACCACCTGTGTTCCGCCGCAAATGCAGGTCGATGTCGACCGCTTCGGCAATCTGATTATTACCCCGCAAACCGGAGCGCATCATGGCAATTGATGGTCGTAACCTGCAAATACTCGCCAACTACTGCGCCGCCGCCGCTGATGCGATGGCCTTTACCCTGATGCGCACCGCGCACTCCACCTTCGTTAAAGAGACGGAGGATTTCTCCTGCCAGATTGTCAATCGCAGCGGTATGGCGTTCGCCTCACCGCGCAGCTTCGGCGCGCCGTGGTACAGCGGCATTGACTACGGTCCGGTACTGGAACTGATCGACGGCTATCAGGAAGGGGATATCTGCATCACCAACGACTCCTACGCCGGTAATGTGGCCACTCACTCGCCGGATATCCATATCTGGAAACCCGTGTTCCATCATGGTGAGGTGGTGTGCTTTGTAGTCGGGCATATCCATAACACCGACGTTGGCGGCGCGGTTCCGGCCTCGCTGTCGCGCTCGCTAACCGAAATCGTGCAGGAGGGTATCCGCATTCCGCCGCTGAAAATCATCAGCGGCGGGGTGCTGAACGAAGAGGTGGCGTGCATTATGCGCCTCAACGTGCGAGCGCCTGAGCAGAACTGGGGCGACTTCAACGCACAGATCGCTTCGGTAAATATCGGCGAGCGTAAGGTGCAGGAGATCATCGCCCGCTTCGGTGTCGACGACTTCCTCAGTGGCATTGAAGGCATTCTCGACTACGCCGAGCAGCAGGCGCGCAGTATTATCAGGACCATTCCCGACGGCGACTATTTCTACGCCGACTATGCAGATGAAGACGGTGAGGGCGGCTATCCTTGCCGCATCGCCGTCACGCTGCGCGTCAAAGGCGAGGTGCTGGAGCTGGATTACACCGGCAGCGATCCGCAACTTATGTCGTCGTTGAATATGCCAACCGGCGGGCGCGAACGCCATCCGCTGGCGCTGGTTGGCGTCACCTATGTGCTCTCCACCCTTGACAGTTCACTGCTACTAAATGCCGGAACGCTGCGCCCGACGCGGGCAATATTGCCGCCGGGCACCATTATGAACTGCGAAGCTCCGGCGGCGGTGGGAATGCGTTCGCTGACCTGCGCGATGTCGCAGATCGCCACCGTCGGCGCGTTTTCTCTGGCAATGCCGGAGCGCCTGCCGGCTAACTCGCCGGGCGGCAATTCCATCATCAATATCCGCACTGTTGACGGGCAGAATCGCAGCGTGGTTGCCTCGCTCGGTCCGGTTGGCGGCGGTGCGGGCGGCACGCCGAAGCACGATGGCCCCGATGGCTCCGGCGGCCTGTCGGCGTTTCTGAAGAATACGCCGATTGAGATTAATGAAACGGAAGTGCCGGTGCGTTTCCACCGCTACGGGCTGGCGCCCGACAGCGCCGGGGCAGGGGAGTATCGCGGCGGGCTGGCAACGGAGATGGCGTTTGAGGTGTTCGTGCCGAATACGACAATTACCGCCCGCAATCGCAATCGCTCGGTGTTCTCCTCGGCGGGCGCGGCGGGCGGCAGGGCGGGCAGCACCTCGTGGTTCCGCACTGAACACGCCGACGGACGCGTCACCGAGCACGGCAATACCGACGTGATCCACTGCGGACCGGGGGATGTCGTCGCCATTAAAGGCCCCGGCGCTGGCGGCTACGGCCTGGCGAAAAATCGCAGCGCGCAGGCGGTATTACAGGATGTGCAGTGCGGTTTTCTCAGCGAACAGGCAGCGCGAGAGCAGTACGGCGTGATGCTGGAGCAGGGCGAGATTGATGAAGTTGGTACTGCGGGTTTACGCAGCCAGATGCCGGAAAGTAACGGGGAGCACTTTGACGTGGGTAGCGCCCGCCGTGAGTTTGAAACACTGTGGACGCCGCAACGCTACCATCTGCTGACCCTCTTCCTCGCGCAGCGCCCGGTGGTTTGGCGTCACTTCCTTAAGCATCAGGTATTTGCGGCGGTGCAGGCAGGCGAGGGTAGCGAATTAGCGTTGGAACAGCAGATGTCTGAGCTGTTCGCGAAATTACTCAAACGCTTTCCTGCGTTAAACGCCGCCTTATAAATGTAACGCTGATGATTGGCCCGGATGAGTTTTGCAATCCGCTTATACCAAGATTCGTTCAGATTCAGAAAAGCAAAAAGCCCGCTCAGGTTTCCCTGAGCGGGCTTTTCAATGTATGGCTCCTCTGACTGGACTCGAACCAGTGACATACGGATTAACAGTCCGCCGTTCTACCGACTGAACTACAGAGGAATTGTTTCAACGGGGCGCATGTTATCGGCAGCACCGTCGCTTGTCAAAGGGCGAATGCAAAAATCGCGTGCGTTTGCTGGCAAAAACAGCGAATCGTCGTTTTTGCCACCCACCTGCTCAAAATGCAATCTCATGCGCCAGATCTCACTTTGATCGGAATCCTTTGCCGATGTTAGAGGTGTGTCAAATTTTTGTTATTTGTCGATTTTAAAACAGGCGTTTCGGTGGTTTCATATTGAAAATTTCATATGACGTTATTATGAAACAAATGAACTGGTTCGCAGGCTGATGGTAACGGGCGGCCAGATTAAGATCGAAATAGCAGGTTTAACATGATGATTTACTACGAGTAATTGAAAGGAGCGTTTACAGCAGTCGGGTCTTACCTTAAGCATGATTTACCCTACATTTTACTGAAGCCGTCGGTGAAGTTGAGTGAATGTAAAAGAAATTTTCATTCGATGTAACAACCAGCCTGCGCATACTAACGATAAAAAGGGCTTAGCCATGAACGTGAAAAAAACGATTTTAGCGTCGCTGTTAGTGTGTATGTTACCCGTTTCCGTCTTCGCAAAAGATTTGCAGGTCGGTGTTTCTATGGCGCTGTTTGATGACAACTTTCTGACCATTCTGCGTACCTCCATGCAGAAAGAGATGCAGAAAGAGGGCGTGAAAGGGCAGGTTGAAGACGCTAAGGGTGATGTCGCACAGCAGCTTTCCCAGGTGCAGAACTTTATCGGCCAGGGCGTTGACGCCATCATCGTCAACCCGGTGGATACCAACGCCGTGAAGCCGATTATGGACCTGGCGGCGAAAGCCAGCATCCCGCTGATCTTCGTGAACCGCGAACCGGCTCAGCCGCTGGTGGACAAAATGGCCTATGTTGGCTCGGATTCTGAGCTGGCCGGTCGTCTGCAGATGGAAGCGCTGGCAAAAAACATGAACTATAAAGGTAACGTCGCCATCCTGCTGGGTGACCTTGCCAACGAATCCACCCGTAAACGTACCGCCGGCGTGAAAGCGATCATCGCCAAATACCCAGGTATGAAAGTCACCAAAGAACAAACCGCTAAATTCACCCGTAACGATGCCGTCGATGTGGTCAGCAACTGGTTAACCGCCGGTGATGACATCAACGCGATTGCCGCTAACAACGATGAAATGGCGATCGGTGCCCTGCAGGCGCTCGGTAAAAACGATTCTCACATCCTGGTTGCCGGTGTCGATGGTACGCCAGATGCATTGCAGATGATTAAAAACGGCAAGATGGTCGCGACCGTGTTCCAGGATGCCAAGGGTCAAGGCGAGGGTGCAGTGAAAACTGCGGTGAAGTTGGCCAATGGTGAAAAAGTGCAGAAGATCGTGGATATCCCATTCCAGCTGATCACCAAAGACAACTACGAAAAATTCACCAGCATGAACCAAAAATAACCCCGCCGTACGGAGGTGAAGAATGGCCGCATATGCGCTTGAAGCCGAAGGCATCAGCAAGTTTTTTCCGGGCGTAAAAGCATTAAGTAATGTCTCTTTACGCGTGAAGGCAGGAACTGTCCATGCGCTGATGGGCGAAAATGGCGCGGGCAAATCCACTTTAATGAAGTGCCTCATCGGGATTTACCGTCCCGATGAGGGACAAATAAAAGTTAAAGGGGAGCCGGTGCAGTTTGTCGACACCATGGACGCGCTGCGTTCAGGTATCTCGATGATCCATCAGGAACTCAACTTAGTCCCTCATATGACCGTTGCCGAAAATATCTGGCTGGGTCGTGAGCCGATGAAGTATGGCTTTGTCGACCACGGCAAACTCAACAAGATGACCAAAGAGCTGCTGGCGAAACTGAATATTCGCCTGACGCCGGAGCGGATGGTCGGGGAGTTAAGCATCGCTTCCCAGCAGATGGTGGAGATTGCCAAAGCGGTGTCGTGGAATGCCGACGTGGTGATCATGGACGAACCGACCTCGGCGCTGACCGAAACGGAAGTCTCGCACCTGTTTGCCATCATTCGTGACCTGCGTGAGCAGGGCAAAGCCATCATCTATATCAGCCACAAAATGGATGAGATCTTTGCCATTACCGATGAAGTCAGCGTGTTCCGTGATGGCGCGTGGGTGGGCAGCGACAGTACCGCCAGCTATTCCCGCCAGTCACTGATTACCCAGATGGTGGGGCGCGAACTGACCCAGCTGTTCCCGAAATTCAACAATGATATTGGCCAGGACGTGCTGACGGTACGCAATCTGTATCGCAAGGACGTGTTCCATGACATCAGCTTCAGCGTGCGTCGCGGTGAAATCCTCGGCGTGGCCGGGCTGGTGGGTGCCGGCCGCAGTGAGGTGATGGAAAGCCTGTTTGGCATGACCAGCATCGACGGCGGCGAAATCCTGATTGACGGCGTGCCCACCAAAATCGATTCGCCTTCCACGGCAATTGAAAAAGGGCTGGCGTTCCTGACCGAGGATCGCAAAAAGTCCGGGCTGTTCCTGGTGCTGTCGGTGATGGAGAACATGAGCATCGTCAACATGCCGGAATACAGCAGCAAGGGCGGTTTCGTCAGTCATGTGCAGATGGCGAAGGACTGCATGGAGCAAATCCGGCGACTGAACATCAAAACGCCGACCATGGACCAAATCATCAACAACCTGAGTGGCGGTAACCAGCAGAAGGTGCTGATTGCGCGCTGGCTGCTGGCGCAGCCAAAAGTCCTGATCCTCGATGAGCCAACACGCGGCATCGATGTGGGCGCCAAGGCGGAAATTTACCGCCTGATAAGCGAACTGGCGAACCGTGGCGTCGCCATCATTATGGTCTCTTCTGAACTGCCTGAAATTCTGGGCATGAGTGACCGGGTGATGGTGATGCACGGCGGTCGTATTACCGGCATCCTCGATAAAGAAGAGGCTGACCAGGAAACCATTTTGTCGTTGGCGTCCGAGTAAGGACGTAAGGTAACCCTATGAGTGATGTAAAAATGACAACTCAACAGCCGGCCCCCTCGGCTTCTGTATTCTCCAGTCTGAAAGGCAAATTGCCGAAAGACACCGGTATCTTTATCGTGATGGTCGGCATTGCGCTGATCTTTGAAGCCTTCGGTTGGTATGTGCGTGACCAGTCGTTTCTGATGAACCCAAATCGCCTGGTGCTGATTGTGCTGCAGGTGGCGATTATCGGGATCATTGCCGTGGGGGTGACGCAGGTCATTATTACCACGGGGATCGACCTGTCGTCCGGGTCGGTGATTGCGTTAACTGCGGTGGTGGCGGCCAGTCTGGCACAAACCTCCGACAGCCTGACGCCAATGTATCCGTCGCTGGTGAACCTGCCTGCGGTGGTACCGATTGTCGCCGGGGTGGGGGTCGGGTTCCTCGCCGGGGTGATCAACGGCGTGCTGATCACCCGTACCGGCATCCCTCCTTTTATTGCCACACTGGGGATGATGGTATCGGCGCGCGGTCTGGCGCAGTATTACACTCAGGGTAACCCTATCAGCTTCCTGTCTGATGGCTTCACCTCGATTGGTCAGGGCGCGATGCCGGTTATCATCTTCCTGGTGGTGGCGGTGATCTTCCACATTGCCCTGAAGCACACTCGTTACGGTAAATATGTTTACGCCATTGGCGGCAACATGACCTCGGCGAAGGTGTCCGGGATTAACGTTAACAAATACCTGATCATCGTTTATACCATCGCCGGTGGCCTGTCCGGTCTGGCCGGTGTGGTGCTGGCGGCGCGCGTCAGTAGCGGCCAGTCAAGCATGGGGATGTCGTACGAGCTGGATGCCATCGCCGCAGCGGTTATCGGCGGCAGCAGCCTGATGGGCGGCGTCGGTCGCATCACCGGTACGCTGATTGGTGCGGTGATTCTCGGGCTGATCAAGAGCGGCTTCACCTTCGTCGGCGTCGATGCTTACGTGCAGGACATCATTAAAGGC
The DNA here is from genome assembly GCF_000196615.1 of Erwinia billingiae Eb661. Lineage (NCBI taxonomy): Bacteria > Pseudomonadati > Pseudomonadota > Gammaproteobacteria > Enterobacterales > Erwiniaceae > Erwinia > Erwinia billingiae. The sequence continues at coordinate 3,140,587 of NC_014306.1, read as the reverse complement.
ATCATCATCGTGGCCGCGGTTTCCATCGATATGTACCGCAACCGCAAGAAACGTTAAGTCATTCTGCAACACACGCTAAGGGCCAGAACATCACTGTTCTGGCCCTTTCGACGACGTGGTAACGGTTACATGCACGCCTGGACAGCAATTTTTGCACCAATGCAGTGCGCCAATCCTGTCTGTCTCCCCCACCAAGGTATAAATAATTATGATTAACCCTAAAGGGGTAATCAGATTCTCTTATTTTACCGCCTGTTAGCCATAAGCTGGCCCTGAACTCTCCCCTTAAGAAAATTCTGGCACGGTGATTGCAATTATCTCCGTGCACCAGAGTGAAAACTTATTTCTTACGCCAGTGAAAATGGCATTCGGGGATCCGTGACGGAGGCAACATGAACTTACGACGACTCAAATATTTCGTAAAAATCGTCGACATCGGCAGCCTGACTCAGGCCGCAGAAGTCCTGCATATTGCACAGCCTGCCCTCAGCCAGCAGGTCGCGATGCTTGAGAATGAACTGGACCAGCAATTGTTGATCCGCACCAAGCGTGGCGTGACGCCAACCGAAGCGGGCAAGATCCTGTATTCCCATGCCCGCACCATTTTGCGCCAATGTGAGCAGGCCCAGACCGCGGTGATCAATGCCGGTCAGTCACTGAATGGTCAGGTCTCTATCGGACTTGCACCGGGCACCGCAGCGTCATCGCTGACCATGCCTTTACTGCAAACCGTGCGTGAGCAATTCCCGGATGTGCTGGTTTATCTGCATGAGAACAGCGGCTCGTCATTAAACGAAAAAGTGATGAATGGGCAGCTTGACATGGCGGTGCTCTACGATCGTGCGCCTACGGCTGGCATCACCAGCATGCCGCTGATGAAAGAAGAATTGTATCTGGTTGGCGCAACGGACTGTCCTGGACAGACCATTGACCTGGCCGACGTGGCGCTGATGAACCTGTTCCTGCCGCGTGATTACAGCGCCGTGCGTAAACGCGTTGATGAAGCCTTCTCACTGCGTCGCCTCAGCGCCCGCATTATCGGTGAAATCGAATCTATCGCCACGCTGACCGCCGCTGTTTCCAGCGGAATGGGTGTCACCGTATTGCCAGAATCTGCTGCCCGTGCGCTGGTCAGTTCGACCAATGCGTGGATGGCGCGAATTAACAGCCCAACGCTGAATCTGCCGCTGTCGCTGAACGTCTCTGCCCGCGTGCCGCTGTCGCCATCGGCGCAGGCGGTGAAAAATATTCTGTTATCGCTGCTGAACAAGCCGGTGGTCGAAGACCGCGAACTGATGTTAGTGAGCTAATCCCCTCTGTCGGGCGCGCGGTTGCGCGCCTCACTTCTTAGCACTAAAAAGCATATAAAACCTTTTTTTATTATTTGTTGATATCGATTAGCCTCCTTAACATGTCGTTATCCAACAGAAAACAGAAAGGGGCGCGCGCGTGAATTTTCAACAGCTTAAAATCATCAGGGAAGCCGCACGCTGCGACTTTAATCTTACCGAAGTTGCCAATACGTTATTCACTTCGCAATCGGGCGTCAGTCGCCATATCCGGGATCTGGAAGATGAACTGGGCGTGGAGCTGTTTATCCGTCGTGGCAAACGTCTGCTCGGCATGACCGAACCCGGTAAAGCGCTGTTGACCATTGCTGAACGCATCCTCGATGAAGCGGGCAAGGTGCGCCGCCTGGCGGACGTCTTCACCAATGAATCCAGCGGCGTGCTGACCATCGCCACCACCCACACTCAGGCACGCTATTCTCTGCCGAAGGTGATCAAAGCCTTCCGTGCGCTCTATCCTAATGTCCGCGTTGAACTGAACCAGGGATCTCCGCAGGAGATCGTTACCATGCTGGCTGCAGGCGAAGCCGATGTCGGGATCGCCAGCGAGCAGGTAGTGAATAACCCGGCGCTGGCCGCTTTCCCGTGGTTTAACTGGCATCATGCGCTGCTGGTGCCGAAAGGGCATGAGCTGGAGCAGCAGCAGCCGGTCTCGCTGGAAGCGCTGAGCCGCTATCCGTTAATCACCTACCGCCAGGGCATCACCGGACGTTCGCGCGTTGACCGCGCCTTCCATTCTGCCAGCCTGAAGCCGGACATCGTGTTAAGCGCGCAGGATTCCGACGTGGTGAAAACCTATGTCGAATTAGGCTTAGGTGTCGGCGTGCTGGCCGATCAGGCCTGCCAGCTGGACGAGCATTCGTCGCTGACCCGACTGGAAGCCAAGCATCTGTTCGAGTCCAACACCGTCTGGCTGGGGTTGAAGCGCGGCCAGCTGCAGCGCAACTTTGTCTGGCAATTCCTTGAGTTGTGCAATGCCAATCTGTCGCTGGAAGAGATCAAGCGTCAGGCGTTGGCGGTCACCACCGAGGAGCCGGTACTCGACTTCCAGATCTGACCGTTCAGGCTCGCCTGAAGCAAAAACAGTTGAAAAAGAAGCGCAAATACGCCCATTCTCATCACCCGAGATGGGCGTTTTTTTTGCCTTCAGCCGTAAAGGAATAAGCATGAGTTACCCGATTTGCGCACTGCAGGACCGGCATCTTCAACAGGCCTTTGCTCTGACCCAACACCTCAAGTGGCCGCACCGGCTGGCGGACTGGCAACAGGCGCTGCAGCTGGGCGAGGGGATCGCCGTGGAACAGGACGGTGAACTGCTGGGCACGACAATTTTCTGGCGCTGGGGCGAGGATTACGCCTCGATTGGACTGGTGATTGTCGCCGACCAGGCGCAGGGCAAAGGGATTGGCAAGCAGCTGATGCAAACCGCGCTGCAAAAGCTGGAAGGGCGCAACGCGCGCCTGCACGCCACGGAGATGGGGCAACCGCTGTACGAGAAGCTGGGGTTTGTCGCCTGTGGGCACATAGAACAGCATCAGTGCCGTGAACTGGCCGAAGTGATCCCGCTGTTACCTGAACAGGGGCAGCTGCTGCGGCCTGCCTGCCGTGACGATTTGGCGCTGATGACCACTTTGGATCGTCAGGCGCACGGTCAATACCGGCCGCAGCTTATCGACACCCTGTTCGACAGCGCAGAGCGAATTTTACTGCTGGAAGAGCAGGGCACGGTGCAAGGTTTTGCCTGCCTGCGGCGTTTTGGTCACGGCTATAGCGTTGGCCCGGTTATCTGCCGCGATCTTCCGCGTGCAAAGGTGCTGATTAGCGCGCTGCTGGCGGGATTGCAGGGGCAGTTTGTTCGCCTGGATACCAGCAGCGAAACCGGCCTCGGCGACTGGCTTAATACTTTGGGTTTGCTGGAAGTTGACCGCCCGGTGGCGATGATCCACGGCAAGCCCTGGCAGCCGCAAGGAATGCTGGCGTTTGGCTTGATGTCGCAGGCGATGGCCTGATGAATATCCTCTATAAATCCGCCTCTGAACGCGGCGATCTGTGGGCGGATCTGCTGGCGCAACTGGCCCCGGACGCCAGCTTCCGCCAGTGGCCAGACATCGGCGATTCTGCAAGCATCGACTATCTGGTGGCCTGGCAGCCGCCGGAGGAGATCTTGCAGCAGTTCCCGAATCTGAAGGTGCTGTTCTCGGTGGGTGCCGGGGCCGACCAGTTTGATTATTCCCGCCTGCCGCCAGAACTGCCGGTGGTGCGGATGATCGAACCGGGCCTGACCCAGGGGATGGTGGAATACGTCACCTTCGCCGTGCTCGGTTTGCACCGCAATATGCCGCGCTATCTGCATCAGCAGCGTCAGCAGCTGTGGCTCGGCCATGGCAGCAAACCCGCGGCACACTGTCGGGTGGGGGTGATGGGCGTGGGTGAACTGGGCGAGGCGGCCTTAGCGCCGCTGGTGCAACTGGGCTTCGACTGCGCCGGCTGGAGCCGCTCGGCCAAAGCCATCCCCGGCGTCAGCAGCTTTGTCGGTGACGCCGAGCTTGGCGCGTTTCTGGCACGCAGCGATATCCTGATTTGCCTGCTGCCGCTGACGCCCGCCACCGAAGGCATCCTGAATGCTTCGCTGTTCAGCCAGCTGCCGCCGGGCGCGTCGCTGGTGCAGGTGGGGCGCGGCAAGCACCTTCATCATCAACACCTGCTGGACGCGCTGGAAAGTGGTCAGCTGCTGGCGGCGGTGATTGACGTCTCTTCGCCAGAACCGCTGCCGCAAGATCATCCGTTCTGGACCCATCCGGCCATCTGGCTGACGCCGCATATCGCCAGCCAGACCCAGCCCGAAAGTGCGGTGCGCGCGCTGCTGGAGAATATTCGCCGCTTTGAACGGGGCGAAACGATGATCGGCCTGGTTGACCGGTCGCGCGGCTATTAAGCAGAAATAGGGCCGCCACGGAATCTTCGCTAATGCCTTCATCGGCCCGACTGCCGCGGCTCCGCGTCGGTCGGGACATACTTTCGCACAAAGCAACCAGGCAGCGAGGCGTTTCAGCAACTACGCTTTGGGTCATGCTTTTCCCCACTGCGTTCGTGGTGGGGTTCTCATTTTCAACACTGCAGAACTGAGGATAACAACATGGCTACTGACAAGAATCCCGTCTGGTTTATTACCGGCTGCTCAACAGGTTTTGGGCGCGAACTGGTAAAAGAGCTGTTGAAACAGAATTACCGCGTAGTGGTCACCGCGCGGGATAAATCAAAAATTGAGGATTTGGTGACCGGCGTGGAAGATCGCGCGCTGGCACTGGCGCTGGACGTGACCGACAGCAGCACCATTAAAAAAGGGGTTGAGGCGGCGCTGGCGAAATTCGGCACCATCGATGTGCTGGTCAATAACGCCGGCTATGGCTATCAGACCTCGGTGGAAGAGGGTGAAGAGCAGGAAATCCGCGCCCAGTTTGATGCCAACGTCTTTGGCCTGTTTGCCATGACCCGCGAAGTGCTGCCGACCATGCGTAAAGCGGGCAGCGGACACATTATCAATATCACCTCGGTGGCGGGCATTATTGGCTTCCCAGGCTCGGGCTATTACTCTGCCAGCAAACATGCGGTAGAAGGCTGGTCAGATTCCCTGCTGGCGGAAGTGGGTCCGTTAGGCATTCACGTCACCTGCGTCGAGCCGGGACCGTTCCGCACCGACTGGGCCGGTCGTTCATTGCATCAGACGCCAAGCAAAATTAATGATTACGAGGAAACCGCCGCCGCCAGGATGAAAGGCACCGCCGAAAACAGCGGCAAGCAGGCGGGCGATCCGGTGCGCGCCGCGCAGGCAATGATTGCCATCACCCACACCGACGATGCGCCGCGGCATCTGGTGATGGGCGCCTGGGGTCACGATGCGGTAACGGCGAAACTCAAAGCGCGTCTTTCCCAGGTTGAAGCCTGGAAAGATACCTCGGTCGGCACTGATTTTCCGAAATGATTAACGCGCGGCGGGTTCGCTAGCAGCTTGCCGCACTGCTGAGGAGTCAACTCCTCAGCACCTTCATCCCGCAAAAAATTCCAACGCCGCAATGCGATCCAGCGCGGCCATCAGCAGCTCAGTCTGCACCGTCAGGCTGATGCGAATATACTGACTGGCGTGCTCACCAAATCCATCACCCGGTGCAACCAGCACATGGGCCTCGTGCAGAAGCTTGCCGACAAAATCCTCGCCGCTAAAGCCCTCCGGCACCGGCAGCCACAGGAAGAAGGTGCCTTGCTGTTTCCTCACCGGCCAGTTCATCTCCGCCAGCCTGGTAAAAACCTGCTCGCGTCGCTGATGATAGATATCGGCCAGCGCGTCAATGCGTTCGCTCGGCAGCTCCAGCGCGGTGACCGCGGCATCCTGAACGGCGCCATACACGGTACTGTAACTGTGGGTGTGCAGCTTCTTAAAAGCGCTGATAATCGAGGCATTGCCCACCGCAAAGCCAAAGCGCCAGCCGGCCATCAGGAAGCTTTTCGACATGGTATACACCTCGACGCCCCACTGTTTAGCGCCGGGCTGCGACAGCAGGCTGATCGGCCGATCCTGGCGGTGGCTGCCAATCGAGGCGTAGGCAAAGTCATGCAGTAGCGGCAGGTGATAGTTTTCGGCAAATTCCAGCGCGGCCTGGAACAGGGCCGGCGTCGCCATCGCGCCGGTAGGATTGTGCGGATAGTTAAGCACCAGCAGGCCGCCGCGACGGGCGATATCCTCGGGAACCCGGCTGAAGTCCGGCAGGAAACCGGTGCTTTCATCCAGTGGAATGCCGTAAAAATCGGCCTGCGACTGCCTGGCCGCAGAGCGGTAAAGGGGATAGCAGGGATCGGTGGAAATCAGCACCTGGCCGGGATTAAGCAACGCGCGCGGTATGCCGCTGACCGCAATATGCGATCCCTGAAAAACGGCGATCTCGCGATCGGGATCGAGTTCCACGCCGTATTCGCGCAGATAAAATGCGGCGATGGCCGTGCGGATCTGCGGTTTTCCCCAGAATGAGGAATATTCGTGATTGCCGGGGTTTTCCGCCGCGCTCTGCAGGCTGGCGATGATTTCCGGCGGCGTCGGCTGGCGCGGGCTGCCGGATGACAGGTCGATCAGCGGCAGCTGCGTGCCGTCGACGTTTGCCGCCAGCTTTTCCAGCACGCCAAATAAATTTTCTTCTAAGTCTTCCACTAATTGCGATGCGGCAAAGTCAGGCATATTCCCCCCGGAAATAAAACGGTTAAGCGGGAAATAATGGCATATCGCCTGAACAGTGAATACGGAAAACCCACGCGGACGTTAGCAGAAATAACGCTATCCATTGCCAGAAAGCGTTAATTCAAATGATGACTATCTTTAGCAGAATTAAGCCCAACGGCAACGGCTTTTTACCTTCAGGATCAAACTTTAGCTGTGATTTAATTACGTTCTTTCATTATCCGCATTAAGGATTTACTGATGAGCAAGTTTGTATTGCAAGGGATCGTTTTTGGCCTGTTATCTTCCGCCGCCGTTCTGGCCACCGCCCATGCTGACGACAATAAACTGATCCGGGTGGGCTTTAATCCGGGTCCGTATAAAGAGCAGTTCGAGAAAGGCGTCGCGCCCTCGTTAATTAAAAAGGGCTATAAGGTCGAATATAAAGATTTCAGTGACGGCATTCAGGTTAACGATGCGGTCAGCCGTGGCAATATCGAAGCCAATATTATGCAGCACCCGGTCTATCTGAAGTCGGTCAACGATCGCTTAGGCATTGATAACGTCGGCATTGTGCAGGTGCCAACCCCACCAATGGGACTGTATTCCGGCAAAATCACCTCGCTGACTAAGCCGGCTGAAGGCGCAACGGTGTCGGTGCCGAATCAGGCGTCCAATGAGTATCGCGCGGCGCTGTTATTGCAAAGCATCGGCTGGCTGAAAATCAGCCCGAAAAGCGATCCCGCTACTTTTTCGCAGAAAAACGTCACCGAAAATCCGTACAAAATTGTGCTGAAAGAGATGGATAACGCCCAGCAGGTCCGGGCACTGCCTGATGTCGATTACGGCGTGATCCAGGGCAACTTTGCGGTGTCCAGCGGCATGAAGCTCAGTTCGGCGCTGAAGCTGGAAGATCCCACCAGCAACTTTATCAACATCGTCACCGTGGCGGGCAAAAACAAAGACGCGCCGTTCGCCAAAGATATTATTGCCGGCTATCACTCTGCCGAATTCAAACAGTACATCCAGAGCCACGCTGAGTATCAGGGCTACCTGCTGCCAGACTATTTCAAATGAGTCAGCCAACCATCGCGTTTCGCAACGTCAGCAAAACGTTTTCACGTAACAACGTGGCGTTTCTGGCCCTCGACCGTATCGATCTCACCATCGAAAAGGGCGATATCTTTGGCGTGATTGGCACCAGCGGCGCGGGTAAAAGCACGCTGCTGCGGCTGATCAATCATCTGGAAACGCCAAGCCAGGGCGAGGTGCGGGTCAATGGCGAATCCCTGCAGGGAGTCAGCAAGCCACGACTCAATGAGGTGAAGAAAGACATCGGCATGATCTTTCAGCACTTCAACCTGCTGAATGCCAAAACCGTGTTTCATAACGTGGCGATCCCGCTGATTTTGCAGGGGCGGGATAAGGCGTTTATCCGCACGCGGGTGGAAGAACTGCTGGCGTTTGTCAGTCTGAGCGACAAGGCCAACAGCTTTCCCAACGAACTCTCCGGCGGTCAGAAGCAACGGGTCGGCATTGCCCGCGCGCTGGCAACCAATCCCTCGGTGTTGCTGTGTGACGAGGCGACCTCCGCGCTGGATCCGCAAACCACGGTGCAAATTCTGCTGCTGTTAAAAGAGATCAATCAGCGTTATGGCATCACCATCGTGCTGATTACCCACGAAATGTCGGTGGTGCAGAAGATCTGCAACCGGGTGGCGGTGATGGCACAGGGGCGCATTGTCGAGCAGGGCGATGTGCTGAGCCTGTTCGGTAATCCGCAGCACGCGGTCAGCGCCAGCTTTGTGCAGTCGGTGATCCACGATCGCCTGCCGGAACAAACGCTGGCGTTGCTGGCGGAACAGGAAACCGCGCGCTCGTTACGGCTGGAATTTATCGGCGTCACCGCGCAGCAGCCGATCATTAACCGCTTGATCCGCGACTTTCCGGTGGAGGTCAATATCCTGTTTGCCAATATGTCGGAAGTGCAGAGCACCATTCTCGGTTTTATGATCGTGCAGCTCAAAGGCGACGCGGCACACACCGAGGCGGCTATTCATTTTCTTCGCCAGTCAGGAGTGAAAATCACCGATGTTTGATCTCTTTGATACCGCCATTACCGGCGATCAGTTTCTGCTGGCGCTGCATGATACGGCGGTGATGATTGCCGTTTCTCTGGGGTTTGGCTCGCTGCTCGGCATCCCGTTGGGGATCGTGCTGGTGATCTGCCGTCCGGGCGGCATTCTGCCCAACCGCTTTGTGCATCAGGTGCTGAACCCGATTGTTAACGTCATCCGCTCGCTGCCCTTTATCATTTTGCTGATCACCATCCTGCCGTTTACCCGCCTGCTGGTGCATACCACCATCGGGACGCCGGGCGCGATTGTGCCGCTGGTGATCTTTATCGCGCCGTACATTTCCCGACTGGTCGAGAGCGCGCTGCTGGAAGTGGATGAAGGTATTCTCGAGTCCGCCAACGCGATGGGGGCCACCACCTTCCAGACCATCTGGTACTTTATGCTGCCGGAAGTCGCGTCCTCGCTGGTGCTGGCGCTGACCACCGCCACCATCGGCCTGCTGGGGGCAACCGCAATGGCGGGCACGGTGGGCGGCGGCGGCATCGGCGATTTAGCCATTACCTACGGCTATCAACGCTTTGACGTCTTTGCCACCCTGTCTACCGCGCTGGTGCTGATTGTTATCGTCCAGTTATTACAGACCTTTGGCACGCGTCTGGCGCGCCGACTTCGCCGCGAGTAACCGCCTGATGAACAATAAAGATTTGGCTGTGATGCACTGGGGCACCTATCGGGTGACCACGCAGCAGGGCGTGCTTACAAAGGTTGCGCCGGTGGCCTGGGATCGTCAGCCGTCAAAGATAGGCGAATCGCTGCCTGGCGCGGTGCAGGGAAATACCCGCGTTCAACGCCCGGCGGTGCGGCTGGGCTATCTTCAGGGCAAGGCGGCATCACGTAGCGCGCGCGGCAAAGAGCCGTTTGTCGAAGTCAGCTGGGACGTGGCGTTAACGCTGGTGGCGGATGAACTGGCGCGGGTGAAGCAGCAGCACGGCAATCAGGCGATTTACGGCGGCTCCTATGGCTGGTCCAGTGCCGGGCGCTTTCACCATGCGCAAAGCCAGCTGCACCGTTTTCTGAACCAGTTTGGCGGCTATACCGCCAGCAGCAACACCTACAGCATCGCCGCCGGTGAGCGCACGCTGCCGCATATTCTCGGCGATCTGGATGAGCTGCAACGCCGCCACACCCACTGGCCGGTCCTGGCGGAACACTGCGAGCTGTTTGTGGCGATTGGCGGCCTGCCGCTGCGTAACGCCCAGGTGAACGGCGGCGGAGCCAACGACCATGCGCTGGCGTTCTGGCTGGATAAAATGCGCGACAACGGCACCGAATTTATCAACGTCAGCCCGGTAAAAAACGATCTCTCTGCGGTGCCCGATGCCCGGTGGCTGGCGATCCAGCCCGGCACGGATACCGCCTTGCTGCTGGCGGTGTGTCAGGTACTGATTGCTGAACAGTTGGTCGATCGCGCGTTCGTGGCACGCTACACCACCGGCTTTGCCCCGTATTCAGCCTATTTGTTGGGTGAAAGCGACGGCGTGGTGAAAAGCCCGGAATGGGCGGCTGAGATTACCGGGCTGGCGGCCGACGATATTCGTCAGCTGGCGCGGCGGATGGCCAGCCGCAAAACGATGATCAATATTGCCTGGTCCGTGCAGCGCGCGCGGCAGGGCGAACAGGCGTTCTGGGCAGTGGTCGCCACCACCGCCTTACTGGGGCAGATCGGCACCGCCGGCGGCGGACTGGGCTTCGGCTATGCCTCGACCAATCTGGCCGGTGCCGATCGGCGGATGTTCTCCGGGCCGCGCCTGCCGGTCGGAAAGAACCCGGTCAGCCGTCGCATCCCGGTGGCGCGCATTGCCGACATGCTGTTGCAGCCGGGTGAACCCTTCGAGTTTGACGGCCAGTCGCTGAGCTATCCCGACATCCGGCTGATCTACTGGGCCGGCGGCAACACCTTCCACCATCATCAGGATCTCAACAAGCTGGTCAGCGCCTGGCAGCGCCCGGACACCATTATCGTGCATGAGCAGTTCTGGACCGCGCAGGCGAAATTCGCCGATATCGTGTTACCCGCCAGCACCTCGCTGGAACGGGAAGATATCGGCAGCGCCAGCAATGACGGCTTTATGATCGCTATGCAGCAGCATATTGCGCCGTTTGCCGAAGCGAAGTCTGACTACGCGATTTTCGCCGCGCTTGCGGAACGGCTCGGTTTTGCCCCGGCGTTCACCGAAGGCCGGAACGAGCGCGAATGGCTGCAGGCGATGTACGAGGGATCGCGAGCGCGTGCGGAAGAGCAGGGGATCACGCTGCCTTCATTCAGCGAATTCTGGGAAACCGGCAAGCTGGAATACGCCCGACCGGCGCAGCCGCAGATTATGTTGCAGGATTTTCGGGACGATCCCGACGCGGCACCGCTTTCGACGCCGTCCGGCAAGATTGAACTGTTTTCCGCCACGGTCGCCGGCTTCGATTATCAGGAAGCGCCGGGCCATGCTTACTGGCATCAGCCGGAGTACGAGGCTCAGCAGGCGGTGAAGCAGCACTGGCCGCTGCATTTGCTCTCCAGCCAGCCGCGCACGCGTCTGCACAGCCAGTACGATCATGGCAAAGTCAGCCAGCAGACCAAAATCGCCGGGCGCGAACCGCTCTGGATGCATCCGGACGATGCGCAGCCGCGCGGCATCGGCGAAAACAGCATCGTCAAAGTGTTCAATTCACGCGGAGCCCTGCTGGCGGGCGTCCATCTGACGCGGGATATTCTGCCGGGCGTGGTGCAGATGTCGACGGGCGCCTGGTACGATCCGCTGAATACGCATCAGGCCGCGCCAATGGACAAGCACGGCAATCCCAACGTGCTGACCGAGGATCGCGGCAGTTCACGGTTGGGCCAGGGCTGCAGTGCGCAAACCTGCTTTGTCGATATTCAGCTGTTTGACCAGCCGCTGCCGGAAATTACCGCCTACAACCCACCGCAATTTGTGAAATATCCCGGCGAGTAATCCGCTGTTATTTCAGCCATTTCACTGTTATTCATGAAATGCTGCCGATTGCATATTGATTGCAGGATTACTTCGTAGTTAAGCCCCGGCGGAAATGGCATTGTTGTTCTATGACATGCCAACGGGATAAGACTTATGAGCCAGACAGAAACGCTCGCGCTGCCGGTAATTGATTTCGCCCAGTTAACCGGCGATGAGCAGCAAAGAAAACACACCATTGAGAAACTCGGCCAGGCCGCGCGCGATGTCGGCTTCTTTTATCTGATTAATCACGGCGTTGAAAAAACCGTATTAGATAACGTACAGAACGTGGCCCGTTCTTTTTTTTCGCTTTCACAAGAAGAAAAGCTGAAAGTTAAAATGGAGAACTCGCCGCATTTTCGCGGATATAACCTGGCTGGTGTGGAAATAACCCGCAGCCAGCCGGATTACCGCGAACAATTCGATATTGGTGCCGATCGTGACGCGGTAGTAAACACCCCGGAAGTACCCACCTGGCAGCGGATGCAGGGACCGAATCAGTGGCCGGAGGCGTTGCCCGAATTAAAAACCGTGCTGACCGGCTGGCAGCAGGATATGACCCAGGTGGCGCTTGAGCTGCTGCGCGGCTTTGCCGAAGCGCTGCAACTGCCGCGCAACGCCTTCGATAACCTGTATGGCAAGTATCCGAACGAACATATCAAGCTGATCCGCTATCCTGGCCGCAGTGAGTCCGAGTCTTCGCAGGGCGTCGGCGCGCATAAAGATTCCGGTTTCCTGACGCTGCTGTTGCAGGACGACCAGCCGGGTTTGCAGGTTGAGGTTACGCCCGATAACTGGATTGCCGCCTCGCCACTGCCTGGCTCGTTTGTGGTCAATATTGGTGAACTGCTGGAACTCGCCAGCAACGGCTACCTGCGCGCCACCATCCATCGCGTGGTGTCACCGAAGGCCGAAAAGGAACGTCTGTCGGTGGCGTTTTTCCTCGGTGCCCAGCTCGATGCGGTGGTGCCGGTCTATCAGCTGCCGGACTCGCTTGCCCGTCTGGCGCTGGGTCCGGCCAGCGATCCGCTCAATCCCTTATTACGCGAAGTGGGCTGGAATTACCTGAAAGGCCGCCTGCGCTCCCATCCCGAAGTGGCCCGACGCTTCTATCCCGAACATACCAACAGTCAATAACAACAAGAGAATGATGATGATTAAAAAGACCGTATTTACCCTGGCAGGGCTGTCATTACTGGTTGCACAGAGCTTATATGCGGCGCCGTTACGCGTGGCAGCGGATCCGGTGCCACATGCCGAGATCCTGGAGTATGTGAAGAAAATCGATCCGAAGCTGGATCTGAATATTGTCGAACTGAACGGTGGGGTGAATGCGAACGAACTGCTGTCGGCAGGCGATGTGGATGCCAACTACTTCCAGCATCTGCCGTATCTGAAGGATCAGGAAAAAGCGCTCGGGAAAACCTTCAGCGTGGTGGCCAGCGTGCATATTGAGCCGCTGGGGATTTATTCCCGCAAGGTGAAAAGCCTTCAGGCGCTGCCGCAGGGGGCGACCATCGCGGTGCCAAATAACACCACCAACCTGAGCCGCGCGCTGTGGTTGCTTCAGCAGAAAGGGGTGATCAAGCTGAATGCGCAGGGTGAGGCCGGATCGACGCTGGTGACGCCGAAAGACATCAGCGACAACCCGAAAAAAATCAGAATCATCGAAATTGAATCGCCGCAGCTGCCGCGCTCGCTGGATGACGTCGATGCCGCGATTATCAACGGTAACTACGCGCTGGAAGCGGGCTTAACCCCGGCGAAGGATGCGTTGGGGCTGGAATCCGCCGAGCATAATCCGTATGCCAACCTGCTGGTGACCACGCCTGAACTGGCGAAAGATCCGCGCGTATTGCAACTGGCAAAAGACCTGACTTCACCGCAGGTTGCCGAATTTATCCGCAAGAACTACAACGGTTCGGTGATCCCGGTTGCGGACGAGAAGCATGATTAAACTCAGCCAAATCACTAAACATTATGCCGGCACGGAGGTGCCGGCGTTAGATCAGGTCTCGCTGACCATTGAGGATGGTTCGATCTTCGGCATTCTCGGGCGCAGCGGCGCGGGAAAAAGCACCCTGTTACGCTGCCTGAACCTGCTTGAACAGCCCAGCGCCGGGCAGATTGAGATTGATGGCGAAGACATTGGCAAGCTCAGCCTGCCGCAGCTGCGCCGTCAGCGGCAGCAGATGGGCATGATATTCCAGCACTTCAATCTGCTGCATTCCCGCACCGTTCACGACAACATCGATTTGCCGCTGGAAATTGCCGGTGTTCCCGCGAAACAGCGGCGCGAGCGCGTCAACGCCTTGCTACAGCTGGTTGGTCTGGAAAACTTTGCCAACGCCTGGCCATCACAACTTTCCGGTGGGCAAAAACAGCGGGTCGGCATCGCCCGGGCGCTGGCCGCCAAACCCCGTTACCTGCTGTGCGATGAAGCCACCAGCGCGCTGGACCCCGAAACCACCGCCTCGATCCTCGATCTGCTGGCCGATATTCAGCAGCAGCTCAACATTACCATCGTGCTGATCACCCATGAAATGGGCGTGGTGAAGCGTATCTGTGACGGCGCGGCGCTGCTGGAAAATGGCCGACTGGTGGAGAGCGGCAGCGTGACCGAAATTATGGCTCGCGCCGACGGACGCCTGCGCCAGATGCTGCTGAAAGATGGCGAAGCCGATCGAGCCTTTATTACCCGCTACCAGCGTGAGGAGCAGGCCAGATGCGTAGCGTAAACTGGGACCGCTTTCAGGATCTGCTGCTGAATGCCACCTGTGAAACCGCCTATATGGTACTGCTGGCGGCGGTGTTTACCGTGGCGCTGGGCCTGCCGGTGGGCGTGTTGCTGTTTTTAACCCGCAAGAACGGCATTTTGCCCAACCGCACGCTTGCCACCGTGCTGAATACCGTCGTCAACGTCGGCCGCGCCTTACCTTTCGTGGTGCTGCTGATTGCGCTGATCCCGTTCACCCGTTTGCTGGTTGGCACCACGCTGGGCAGTACGGCGGCCATTGTGCCGATCACGCTGGGCGCCTTTCCGTTTTTTGCCCGTATTGTCGAAAACGCGCTGGATGAGGTCGATCGCGGCCGCATTGAAGCTGTGGTGTCGATGGGCGGCAATCTGTGGCACATCGTCAGCCGGGTATTACTGCCCGAGGCGCTGCCCGCGCTGATCGCCGGCATTACCCTGACCATCGTGATGCTGATTGGCTTTTCCGCCATGGCCGGTGTGGTCGGCGGCGGTGGGTTAGGGGACCTGGCGATCCGCTACGGCTATCAACGTTTTGACAATCAGATTATGGCGGCAACGATTGTGGTGCTGCTGGTGATGGTGCAGGTCATTCAAAAGATCGGCGACCGCATTGTCCGATCGCTGGCCTACCGTCGCTAACCGAAAAGAGGACTTCCCATGTTTGCCATTAAATCGCCGAAAGCCTACCTGCAAAAGGCGGGGCTGCGGGCCGAAGTGGGCGAGATTGTTGCGCCGTTTGGCCTGCGTATTCATATCCTCACCTCGCCGCAGGCCTGGGAAGCGGTTAACCCGCAGCTGAGCGAAAGCCTGGAACGCGCGGGCATCCGCTGGCAGCTCAATTTTCTGCACGGCGAGTGCACCGATGCGGCGATAGAAACGCTGCAAAACAGCGTGCAGGAGCAGGACGTCAAGGTGGTGCTGGCGATTGGCGGAGGAAGGGTGCTGGACACCGCCAAGGCGGTCAACGACGCGCTGCCGGATCGGGTGCTGATCAATTTCTCCACGCTGGCCGCCACCTGTGCCGCCTGGTCGCCGCTGGCGATTGTTTATAATCAGCAGGGCGGGCATCTGCGCAGCGATCCGCTCAATAAAATGCCGGCGCTGGTGCTGGTGGACAGCGAGGTCATTGCCCGCAGCGACGTGCGTTATCTGAAGTCCGGCATCGTCGATGCGCTGGCCAAATGGTACGAGTTTGAGCCCTATCAGCGGCAAAACCCCGACCGTCTGGCGCTGGATCTGAAAGTCTATGCGGCCTGGCAGGCGGTGGCCGCGTTTGAGAAGTGGGGCGAGCAGGCCGTTGCCGACAATGCGCAACAGCGGGTGACGCCGGCGCTGGAAAAGGTGATTGAGGCCAATATCGTGCTGGCCGGGCTGGCAAACAGCATTCAGGATCGGCTTGCCACGCCGGGATTTGCCCACGTGATCCACGATCGCCTGACCCATCAGCCCGAATTACATCACTGGCTGCACGGCGAGAAGGTTGGTTTCAGCCTGCGGGTGCAATCGATTATCGAGCAAAACAGCGATCGGGCGGACAGCCGGTTGATGGGGCTGTTGCAGCGCTTCAATACGCCGCTGACCCTGCCGTTTGTTGGTGATGACCGCAAAGCGCGGGTCAGAGCGCTGGCTGAATCCATCCGCTTCCCGGCGGACAGCCTGCAGCATCTGCCGTTTACGATTACCGCCGATAAGCTGGAGCAGGCGTTGTTGAGTACCCTGGCTGACTAAGGAAATATGCCTCGATGTGCTCTTGTCAACGCAAAGCAGAAAAGGCCTTTTTGTTGCAAGACACAAGTGTTCTTTCCTCAGGCTAAGGTAGAGGTTGATTGTTTCAACGCTATCCCGTCACAAAAAATTCGCTGTCAATGTGTATAGCATTCTCTATACGGCAGATGTAAGCTATGTATATCATTTGCTATACAGGAGCTCATCATGAAATCTGATGTTCAGCTTAACATTCGGGCTAAAGAAGCCCAGCGCGTGTTGATCGATACCGCTGCCGCTATTCTTCATAAATCACGCACCGACTTTATACTAGACATCGCTTGCCAGGCTGCTGAAAACGTTATCCTTGATCGTCGGATGTTTAATCTCGATGATGAACAGTACGCCGAGTTTATCAATATGCTGGATGCACCCGTTAAAGCGAATCCGGCACTGGATACGCTCCTGGCGAGAAAACCGCAGTGGGAAAAGTAACCGCTCCAGCACCGCTAAATACGACTCACATTCTTTCAGAGTTTCACTCCGGGGAAGCTGCACTGGATGAATGGATCAGGCTCAGGGGGTTAAAGAACCAGTCGACCGGCGCCGCCAGAACGTTTGTGGTATGCCGGGAAGATTCTTCACACGTGGTTGGTTTTTACTCTCTGGCCACCGGCAGTGTCACTCATGCCATTGCACCCGGTGGGCTCAGACGAAACATGCCTGACCCCCTTCCCATCATAATTTTGGCCCGGCTGGCAGTTGGTTCGAGTTGCCAGGGCCAGGGTCTTGGTGCGGATTTACTGCACGATGCAATACTCCGTATTTGCCGGGTTGCGGAGAATATCGGCGTCCGGGCCATTATGGTGCATGCCTTGTCTGATGTGGCAAAACAGTTTTACCTGCATCATGGATTCCAGCCCTCAATGACACAGGGAAAAACACTTTTTCTCCGGTTACCTACTGCCATTTAACCGTACGTCAGCCCTAATTTCCTCTGGGGGCAACTCACAGCCAGAAGCGGATATTTTTAACAACACGTTGTGTTAATCAATGGGGATCAAGCCATAGCGGCTGTAGCCATTCTTGTGATTAATAATGTGAGAGAGTTTGCGCGAATGCCGGGTCTGTTGCAGAAAGACTGGGTTCGCTGACCGCGGACAGAACGCCAGATGATGAAGGTACGCTCTGTGCTGTGAGTTCAATTGGTCGATGCAACGCTATCCTTAAACAAGGAGGGCGTTACCATGAAACAAAGATCCCGTATTTACTACACGCCAGAACAGAAAGCGATTATCTGGGACAGGTATAAGCAAGGTGATTCTTTGCATGAAATCGCCAGAATGTTCGACAGATATCACTCTTCTATTATGCCCACGATTTACCAAACGGGTGGGTACCGTCCTCCAACTCGAAAACGGCACCGGTTATCTCTTTCGCTTGATGAAAGAGAGGAGATATCCAGAGGGCTGGTAGCAAAACGCAGTATCAGGGAAATAGCTGATAAATTATCAAGAGCCCCCTCGACTATTAGCCGCGAGATACAGAGGCACGGAGGTGCAAATCAATACCGTGCAGCAAAAGCTGATAAGGAAGCGTGGAACAGTACCCTCAGACCTAAACCTTGTAAGCTAATTGAATGCTCCGCATTGTGTAAAATCATTGCGGAAAAAATGCATCAGGGCTGGGCACCAGAACAAATCGCCGGTTGGTTGAAACGCTGTTATCCCGATAATCAGGAAATGCATGTGTCACATGAAACGATTTATAAAACGCTTTTTATACAAACCCGGGGAGCATTAAAAAAAGAACTACAACAGTGCCTCAGAAGCGGAAGAACAGTGCGTAAATCCAGAACAACATCGCTTAAAGGGAAAGGATTAGGGTCAATCCCGGGCGCGATACCCATCAGCGAAAGGCCACCTGAAGCCGCAGACAGAGCCATACCGGGTCACTGGGAAGGTGACCTGATCCAGGGCTCGAAAAACTCTTATATCGTCACACTGGTAGAACGCCATTCCCGCTTTGTTATGCTGGCAAAAATCAGTGATAACAAGACCTCCACAGTAATATCAGCACTTATCAGACAAGCCCAAAGTTTACCTGCAGAACTGTATAAAACATTAACCTGGGACCGGGGTGCTGAAATGACCAACCACATCATGTTTACCGTAGCCACTGATATACAGGTCTATTTTTGTGATCCTCAATCCCCCTGGCAGCGTGGTTCAAATGAAAATACGAACAGATTGCTCAGAGAGTATTTTCCAAAAGGGACAGACCTTTCAGTTCACAGCCAGCAAAGATTAAATAGTGTTGCCAGGCAACTTAACGAGAGGCCGAGAAAAACACTAGACTTTGAGTCACCCGCAGAGCGATTTAACCGGTGTGTTGCATCCATTAGTTGAACTCACAGCCAATAGCGGACATTGCTCATGGTCAGTTATACCAACCAACGAAGATCAGGTCTGTTGCATTGAAGAATTTATGTCTACATAGAAACGCCTGAATACGTATTTCCCCCCTTATCAAACTCAGCGATGATCCTTTCTCCGGAAAATCATCCGGGCAACAACGCATAAAAGTTACGTTTCGCTATTTAACTTTGTGAATTTCATCTGCAATGTTTCTAAGGGTATTCCATGCAAAATAAAAGCACTCTGCTTTTACTGGCGCTGTCTGTGGCTGTTTTCGGGGTAATCACCACCGAAATTGCCATCATCGGCTTACTGCCAAAACTGGTTTCTCAGCTCCACGTCACGCCCACCCAGGTCGGTTTTCTGGTCAGCATCTATGCCATTATCGTGGCCGTTACCGGGCCTTTTATCACGCTGATGCTGTCTGGCTTTAACAAGAAAACGGTTCTGCTGAGCATTCTTGTCGTCTTTATTGTGTCGAACCTGATTTATGCCACCACTGACGTGTTCAACCTGATGTTGGTGTTTCGCATTCTGCCTGCGCTGGCTCATGCCGTCTTCTTTGCCGTTGCGCTGGTTGTGGCCGCTAATTCCGTACCGAAAGAAAAAGCCGCAGGCGCTGCAGCAAAAGTGTTTGCCGGAGTGGCCATTGGGCTGGTGCTGGGTGTCCCCCTCAGCTCTCTGATTGCCGAGCATTTCTCTTTATCCGCAGCGTTTTACTTTGGTGCTGCAGCGTGCGTGGTGGCCTTCCTGGGCGTCCTGTTCCTGATGCCATCAATGCCGACCCTGCATAAGGTTTCCTTTGCCAGCCAGCTTTCCGTTCTGCGGAACGGTAAGCTGTGGCTGACCATCTCAACGGTAACGTTAATTTTCGCCGCAATGTTTTCCAGCTTTAGCTATGTTGCAGATTATCTTTCACGCGTTACTCACCTGAATAACAATTACATCAGCGCCATGCTAATCCTCTTTGGTGTCTGTGGTTTTGCTGGCAACTTCGTGTTCAGCAGTTTCCTGCAAAAGAACGTAGTTAAAACCACTCTGGTTTACCCGCTGCTGTTCACCTTGCTTCTGCTTTTGGTATGGTTCTTTGGCTTTTCACCGTTGGTGATGTGCCTGCTGACCGTGTTCTGGGGCGCATTCCACTCATCCGGCCTGGTGGTCAGTCAGACCTGGCTGATGCGTGAAGCCAGCGAAGCGCCCGAGTTTGCCAACAGCCTTTATATGTCGTTCTCCAATCTGGGAATTACCCTCGGTTCACTGACGGGTGGATGGTTTATCGCCCGCCTGGGGACGCACTCGGTGGTACTGAGCAGCGTGCTCTTCACTCTGCTGGCATTTGTCAGCATTCTGATTAAACACCGCTCTGATACTAAATCAGTACCGGTTCAGGAAGAGATGGCCTGAAAAAAATAAAGACGGATCGCTGCTCTAAGTAGAATCTATGGAACCTCTGTTCGGAACAGAACGGGGGTTTTATTCCCTCTTTCAGCACCGCATTATGGAGTTCAGTGATTAAAAGGAGCCTGTAATGGAAAAGTTGTTTACTTCATACACCGTCGGCGACACGACAATTCAAACCCGTATTGTCATGGCACCGATGACCCGTTCCCGGGCCAGAGAAGGGGATATTGCCGATAACCTCACCGCTAAATATTATCGTCAGCGCGCATCAGCAGGCCTTATCGTCAGCGAAGGCTCTCAAATTTCCGTTCAGGGGCAGGGGTATCTTTTTACGCCTGGTATCTACTCTGCTGCACAGGTAGAGGGATGGAAGAAAACGACTCAGGCTGTTCATCAGGCAGGCGGCAAAATATTCATCCAGCTCTGGCATGTTGGGCGAATTTCGCATGTCAGTCTGCAAAAGAATGGCGCCGCCCCCGTCAGCTCAGTTGCCGTCAGGGCTGAAAACTCGACGTGTTATGCCCGTGATGAAAATGGCATTGCTGGACCTGTTCCGGTTTCATTCCCGCGCGCTCTTTCAGCCAAAGAGATCGGTTTGGTCATTCAGGATTATGTACAGGCCGCTGAAAATGCTATTGAAGCGGGTTTTGACGGCGTCGAAATCCACGCGGCAAACGGCTATCTGCTTGAACAGTTTATTAATGGCGCTCTGAACACGCGCAGCGATGAATACGGTGGTGAGAGAATTGAGAACCGACTGCGATTCGTGCTTGAAGTGACTGACGCTGTATCACGGGCGATCGGTGGAGGAAAAACCGGCATACGACTTGCGCCATTTGGTCGTCTGTTTGATATGCATGCATTCAGCGGTGAAGAACAAACCTGGCTGACGCTGGCAGAAGAGCTCACGACACGCCGGCTGGCCTATGTTCACCTGAGCGATCAACAGACTTTAGGTGAACAGGCTATTCCTGAAGGATTCATTGAGAAATTCCGAAAGGCCTACAGCGGCTCGCTCATTATTGCAGGGGGATTCGATAAGCAACGAGCCGAAATTTACCTGCAGGAAGGAAAAGCGGATCTCATTGCTTTTGGCAGACCCTATATTGCCAATCCTGACCTCACAGAGCGGATGAAAAACAACTGGCCGCTGAATGAAGTTAACCGGGCAACAATGTATGGTGGGGCTGAGGAAGGCTATACCGATTATCCGTTCTGGCCAGATACAACGGCATAGTCGTCCCATCAGTCAAGTAAGCCGTCTTCTGCTGCCTTTATCAACGTGTCCACAACATAACGAATTTTAGGTAACAGTTGGCGGTTTTTAGGCCAGAGCGCACTGATGGGCATTTCTCCACCGGAATGTCCGACCAGAACCTCTTTCAGCTCCCCTGATTCAAGATATTTTCCAACCAGCCATAACGGCAGTTGTGAAAGCCCACAGCCCGCCAGCGTGGCCGATAACATCGCATCTCCGTCCGCAAACTCATGGGTCGGTGGCGGCGTATACCGCGAAATCTGACCATCATTTTCTTTGAGTAGCCAGGAGATCGGCTGATTCCGGCGAAACCCCACCACACACTGATGCTGGCTCAGTTCTTCAGATGAAACGGGTTCTCCACCGTACAGTAAATAGTCAGGAGAAGCGCAGATAACCAGTTTCTGCGTGGTCAGCCTTCTGGCAACCAGCCCACTGCTGTCGGCAAGTTCACCAATGCGGATGACAAGGTCAATACCCTCCTCAATGAGGTCGACAAATCGTTCGCTGAAAGTGACGGTCAATGCGAGTTCGGGATAACGGCGTGTAATCTGCAGCAGGATCGGCAAAATACGCTGTCTGCCAAAGGCTGCGGGTAAGTCCACCCGAAGCCGCCCTGAAGGCTGGCAGATATGAGAGGTCAACTCGGCTTCTGCCTGCTCAAGAATATCCATGGCATTTTGACAACTTATCAGGAAACGCTCACCATCCGGCGTCAGGCTCAGACGCCGCGTGGATCGCAGAAACAATTTAAGTCCCAGCCTGGCTTCAAGGCGACCCACACTTTTACCCACGGCTGATTTTGTCAGCCCGAGTCTCTCAGCCGCCGCGGTAAAACCTCCCTGCTGTGCAGTAGTGACAAAGGCGGTAATTCCGCCCAGGTGATCGGTATTTCGCATGTTGAATATTCCGTTAAGTGCTTCAGGACCAGTCTGCGTGACGAATGACGAGGTAGCGGCCTCCCTCTTCAGCCAGTTCCAGGCAGAGTCTCCGTTCAGTACCATCTACAGGAAGTAACAGGGTGCTCTTCATCGCCAGAATGTCTGTCTCTTCAATACTTATCCCGTCGGGATCGGCACTGCGTAAAAATGCGGGTAAATTCTGCCGTGTATTCTCATCGGCTTTCCCGGAAACGATCGTTGAAACAGCCCCAGACCTTGCGGTCAGCATAAGCTGAAAGAAACGGGCTATAAACGAATGTACCCGGTTTTCACTGAATGACTCACGGAATACCTTATCAGGGTTTTGATATACGGGAGTTTTCTGCATGAAAGTAAAAAAAGCGTCCTCTCCCTCACCGAATAAGAGCGTTGTCCGGTATTCCGAAAGTGCCCCTCCCACCGTCAAATCACTTTCGACCCTCTGGTAGCCAATATCCATATTAACGGTTGCCTCGTTTTCCTGGCCGGGAATAAATTCAAAGCGCCGGATAAAGTGCGAGCCCTTTTCGTATGGCAGGCTTTTCAACCAGCTATCCATTCCGTCTTTTCCCTCGGCCAGAAGATGCGTGCCGGCATGAACCAGCCTGACGTACGGAGTAAAAATATCCAGATGCCGGCTGACCTCCTCTGTTTGTCCCTCAAAAAAAGCAAACCAGCGATGGGCAATATCACATGCCGAGTAATACCGGGCTTTCCAAATCTGCTCTTCAGTCATGGTTTTTCCTTGTCTGTCTGTCTGTCGTGTCGTGTCGCAGGTGGTTTTGGTTTGTTGACGCAGAGTAAGACATCAAAGATACCCCTAAAGAAGAAACAGGATTGTAGAATCTAAGTCCGCATAGATGCGACCGAAACCCGATTTATCATCCGTGTAAAAACAATCATAGTAATTTCCGAAATGATTAATTTACCTCCGGACGACTGTTCCGGCGATGTGGAGATAATGATGAAAGAGAAAACAATCCCCCTGTCACTGCTTGACCTGGCACCCATTACCGAAGGCAATACCCTTTCTGACGCCATTACCAACAGCGTGCGGCTGGCGCAGGCGGCCGAAAAAGCCGGGTATCACCGTTTCTGGATGGCAGAGCATCACAATATGGTCGATATCGCCAGCGCGGCGACGGCGGTGATACTCAGCCATATCGGCGCAAAAACTGAAAAAATTCGTATTGGCTCGGGTGGCATTATGCTGCCAAACCATGCACCGCTTGTTGTCGCTGAGCAGTTTGGCACGCTTGAGATTATGTATCCGGGCCGCGTTGATTTAGGACTGGGCCGTGCGCCGGGCACTGACCAGGAAACATTGCAGGCGCTGCGCCGTGAAACCCGCGCCAAGGGACTCGACTTCCCCGACATGCTGGATGAACTACAGCATTTTCTTGCGCCTGCACAACGCGGACAGCGTATTACGGCCGTGCCAGGTGCGGGACTCGATATTCCGTTGTGGTTGCTGGGTTCGAGTACCTTCAGTGCACAGCTGGCGGCGCAGAAAGGTTTGCCCCTTGTTTTTGCCTCTCACTTTGCGCCCGATGCCATGCTCGCTGCCATTGATACCTATCGTTCAGGCTTCCGCCCATCAGAATCGCTTGCCGAACCGTATGTGATGATTTGCGTCAACGTCGTCGCCGCTGAAAACCAGAGCGAAGCAGACTATCTGGCGACTACCGAACTGCAGAAGTTTGTAAATCTTGGGCGGGGCGTTGAGGTGAAATTACCGAAGCCGGTAGACGATATGAATGCGCTCTGGCATCCGGTAGAGGCTCAGCGCGTACTGACTCAGCTGCGTGAATCGGTGTGGGGCACAAAAGAGACCGTCCGGACCGGCCTGAATGACCTGGTCCGCCGTACCGGTGCGGATGAAATTATGGTGAATTCGTGGATACATGATGCCGATGCAAGGATCAGGTCACATCAGCTCATCGCTGAAGCCTGGAACTGATGGCTATGAAAAAGCTATTTACCGGCTACAGGCTCGGCGATATCACGCTGAAAAACCGCTTTATCATGGCGCCCATGACGCGCTCCCGCGCACGGGACGAGCATGCTGATGCCTTAACGGCACTTTATTACGCACAACGTGCCAGCGCCGGATTAATTATTTCAGAAGGTTTACCGGTCTCTCGCGAAGGCACTGGCTATCTCTTTAATCCGGGGATCTATCTCGACAGTCATGTTGAAGCCTGGCTGCCAGTCACACAGGCCGTGCATAAGAAAGGAGGAAAAATATTTGCTCAGCTCTGGCATGTTGGACGGGTATCTCATACCAGCCTCCAGCCTGAGGGGCAGCACCCTGTCAGTTCCGTCTCCGTTCAGGGTGGGAGCGCCTTTGCCTGGGATGAAAATGGTGAACCTGCAACGGTTACTGCAAGCCCGCCCCGCGCCCTGCTGACTGAAGAGATTAAGCAGATAGTGGCTGATTTTCGCAATGCCGCTGCCAACGCCATTTCGGCGGGGTTTGATGGCGTGGAGGTGCATGGTGCCAATGGCTATCTCATTGAACAATTCATTAATCCTGTACTGAATACGCGCGATGACGGCTACGGCGGCGGAAGCCTGGCAAACCGTACGCGCCTTCTTCTTGAAATTGTTGACGCCATTTCAGATGAAATTGGTACAAGCCGGACGGGCGTGCGCCTTTCCCCCTGTAATCAACTTCAGGACATGGCTCATTACGCCGATACCTCGGAAACCTATCTTTATATCGGTAAGGAGCTTAGCCGCAGAGGGATAGCTTATGTCCACCTGATGGCCCAGGGGCCCGTGATGTTTAACGGCCTGTTGCGCGATTTCCGACAGGTATGGCGTGGCACGCTTATCCTCGCAGGTGGTCTTACTCCCGCTCAGGCCGCGGCACTTATCGACGATGGACTGACCGATCTTGCGGCTTTTGGCAGTCCGTTTATCGCCAATCCAGATTTTGTTGAGCGGGTGCGCAAGGGCTGGCCACTGACTATGGCCAGGCGAAGTTCCTATTACGGCGGTGGGGAAGAAGGCTATACCGATTATCCCTTCCATGGTGAAGATCATGACTGAGGCGCAGCCAGTGAACCGTCCAGGCGCGGGCACATCAGGCAGCACTAACCTGCTACTGGTCATGTAAATGGCATTGGGTCCAGTTGCACCAGATTAATTAATAACGCCTTTCCAAACAATAAATTGCAGGACACTGCACACAGGAGAATACGATGACAACTTTAAACGGCTTCAAGCATGTGGGCTTTCTTATTCGTAAAAAAGGACAGAGTTTTGAAGACTTTGTAAAGCACTGGGATGAAGTACACACGGAAATTGCTCTGCGTTTGCCGGGATTACGGGGCTACGTTTTAAATCCCGTCGATCGGGAAAAATACCCGGATGCCCCGGTAGATGGGTTTTCTGAATTATGGTTCGACTCCATCGAAGATGCCGTGGCTGCATTTGATTCGCCGGTTGGTCAGGAAGCCTTCCGGGATGTGCCGAACTTTGTCGATAGCGCCGCCATTACCTACATCACCGAAATCAGAAAGCGTTAAGACATCACTCTTAGCCTGCGATCGCGTTGGTTACTTCCGGACCGTCAAAATGCACACATCAGACAGAGAAATATCGAAAACAGGCGCTGTACAGACAGGAGATATTCAATGATTACCCCTCTTAGCCGCTCAGATGCACTCAGTTTTATGGAAACACTTCGAAAAAACTGGGAATCCGGCCACTGGGCCGATACGGATTGCTCTGTGGCTGAAACGGTCAAACTCAGAAGCAGCCACAAAGGCATACTTCATGGTAAATCAGCATTAATCGCAGCGTTACGTGAAGATACATCCTCTGAAAAGCATCTAAATCTGGTGACCTCTAATTTTTACGCGGCTGCGGACGGAGAAGGGACCGCCATGGTAAGCGCCTATCTGTATGGTGAGGTAGCACCAGGCGCAAAATATAATCCCGTTGCCCTGTTTGGCGCAGTGTTGCGACTGACGCTGAAAGCAGAGTCTGATGGCTGGAAGCTGACCGAAGTGCTTATAAACATCGGCTGGGCGGAAGGTGATACTGATTATCTGGTTAACTGGCGTCTGCCTCCTGGGCAACAGGGGTGGCGTCCGGGAGATGCGCCACCTGTTCTGGTCAGTGAGCTGGATTCCCCCTGGCATTGCATTGCGCAGAACCAGATAAAGGCGACTGAGGAAGAGCAAATTGAGGAGTCGTATTCACGTTATTCGTGGGGGATTGACCAGAATGATTTTAGCCAGTTCCGGACCTGTTACACCTTAGATGCTTGCGGACAATTCCCTCCACTGGGACCATTAAAAGGTCTGCACAGTATTGTAGGATCGCTTAAAGAGTTTCGTCGTCACTGGCCCTGGATGCAGCATTATGGTGTCCCACTAAAAATCACCCTCAGAACAGACGGTAAAACAGCTGAAATGTGGACGGGGCGCTTAATACCAGGACAGATAAAAAATAAGAATGGTGAGTGGATGTACGGTGCTCATTATCGAATTGAGCTTCGCAAAGAAGAGGCTTTGTGGAAGTTCAGCTGGAGCGAGTACGTTCCCGGCTGGTTCTCTGAAGAGAATCCTCCTTTTCTGAACTGAAACTCTTCGCGCATTCTCTGGCAATTAAGCTTTCTGGTTATGAAGGCTTAATTGCTGAGTAGTTGTTTGTATGAGGTCCCCCCTCAACACCATACAATCCATAAACAAGGTCCGCTTTTCGCTCAAAGCTGCCAGTTAGTTACTTTGAATTCTGAAGATGTTTAAAACGCCGTTCTGCATATTTGGACAGAATATGCAGTGTGTCCAAGACGTGACTGTATTATCGCGCTGTGTCTCTGAGGCATAGGCGGTGCGTGACTTTTTCTATGCCAGTTAAAGCAACAAAGCCAGCTCGTT
Source organism: Erwinia billingiae Eb661 (assembly GCF_000196615.1). NCBI lineage: Bacteria > Pseudomonadati > Pseudomonadota > Gammaproteobacteria > Enterobacterales > Erwiniaceae > Erwinia > Erwinia billingiae. The sequence continues at coordinate 3,113,581 of NC_014306.1, read as the reverse complement.
CATAGAAGGTGAAAGCCGATGGAGGAGCGTTTGTGTTGATGAAATCAAACCAGCGACCAGAATCCTTAATAATTTCATTGAGAAGGGCGCTGCCAATCTGCCTTTTTCTCCATCCTGAATCTACATAGAGATGGCGTAGACGGCCAATGCCAGTTTTTAGCGTAAATGGATCGATGTTGAGTCCACACACGCCGACGATTAATCCATCGACAGAAGCCCCAATTACTTTTTCTCCGGGCCTGTCAAAGCGGTTCTGCCCGCTAAGCCAGTTTTCTTCCAGTCTGCGCAGCATGTTAAATCCTTCAGCCATGCTCTGCGATCTTAACTCAGCAAATCCAGGGCAGTCCGGGGTGATGTTTGTGAGTTGGATTTTCATGATTGTTCCAGTGATTTCAGTCTGCATAGTCTGGACAGAATACCCATTGTGTCCAGGTAGCGGGAAAATGAAGAAAGGACGGTCTGCCAGCAGTCCTGCGACCGCACGGGCGCAGAGTATGCCAGTAGATTTCAGGCTGGCCGCGCAGGTGCGATGGCGCATCTGTCAGCAGGACGAAAAGTACTGAATGGTAGCGGCCAAACGGTGGTTTGAAAATGACCGGGCGACACGGTATTACGGGACTTTTACAGTACTGATAATGAGGAAATGTATATGTATCAGCTTATAAAACTATATGGCGGGCAGATGGCCCCAAATCCATCCGAATACCGGATTTTGTTTCAGGGCAAGTATCTCGCCGCCATATGGATTTATACTTAGAACAATGACGCATTAAGTTATTGATAAATAGATAATATTTTACACATTCACACTCTGGGATGTCGGGTGCGAGGTTTGGCAAAGATGGCCGACGATGGGCGATATTGGGGTATTTTGCCATGATATCGACGAAATAGGACAGGTGTGGCGGGGTTTTTTCTGCGATTCCTGGGAATAAAATAAATAAAAACAGTGAAAGTACTGAATGGTAGCGGCCAAACGGTACATAAAATGTCCGGGCGACACGGTATTACGGGACTTTTACAGTACTGGTTATGTGTGAAGATGCCAGCAGCGGGCCGTGTTCACCGGCGCATCGAGCGCAAAGTATGCCAGCAGATTTCAGGCTGGCCGCGCAGCTGCAGCTGTCGTAATGCCAGCAAGGTACAAGAACCGGACAGAATTACGGTTGTGTCCATTACTGTATTTGTCCCGCCCGGGTATGCCTGTCAGCAATGTCCGATTTGTGCCAGAAGCGGAAGTTGTAAGCGAGTGATTTGTAAAAGATCAGGTATATCCTTACACAACGAAAGCGATCAGTTTTTCCGTGCCGAATTTCTTTTCAGGTAATACTCACCTGCAAGGTAACCTGTGACTGCAACAAAGGTTATTGCCCCACCCAACAACGTATTATTGGCTGGCAATTCACTGAAGAACACCCAGACCCACATGGGCCCCAATACGATGTCAGCTTGTGCAATCAGACTGGCCTCTGCAGGGTCAAGATGCCGGCTTCCTGCCATGAACAATAGATAGCTCATACTCTGCGTGGACAGCGCAAAAGCAATTAACCATAAGATGTCATGCGTACCTGGAACAGGGAGACCCTGCGGCATCATCGCAAAGCAGAACACTCCGCAGAGGGCGCAAGCCAGAGCTGTGACTGCAGGCAGGTTCATTTCCGGCCACTTTCCGGACATAACTATGCTGGCGGCAAACCCGGCAGTCATTATCAGAGCCAGAGCGTTACCTGCCGTATCGCCTGAACCCGATGCGGAGGCAGCCATAACTACAACGCCGACGAGGCTAACTGCTGCGGAGATAAGCGCGCGTTTCGTAATTTTTTTACTCTGTATCAGCCAGCCCAACCCCATAGCAAAAAAAGGGATTGTGGCATAGACGGTCATCACGCCTGCGACGCTGGTGAGTTTCAGTGCCGCTACGTAGCAGAACATGGAAATTGCCATTACAGCAGCCGTTATCAGCCCTTTTAAGCCCACATCATTACGGAATGAAAAGCGGCGTAGATACCCGCCCCATGCAAGCAGAAGAATCAGCGACAGGAAAGCAAACAGTGAGCGCCATGCGACCATAGCCCATGTGTTCATATCGATCATTCTCACGAAAAATCCCGCTGAGCTCCACAGGATGGCCGAAAGGCACACCATAATCAGCCCCAGAGTGTGCCTGCTGAGGGTTTTAATAAGTGGCATCTTTAATCCCTGCCTGTGTTAGTCTTATAAAAAAAGTAGAATGGTCTAATTATTATGGCGAAAAGTGATACGCGCAAACGTCTTTTGAACGCTGGTATACGAGTTTTCATGAGGGAGGGTTATGAAGGCGGGGGGATCACGACGATTCTGAGCGAGGCAGGCATGCCTAAAGGGTCTTTTTATAATCTCTTTCCGAGTAAAGAAGAATTTGCCTGTGCCACGCTTGACGCTTATATCGAGACTTTTGCTCAACTACGGACGGATACATTGCTGGACAGTACCATGATTCCTCGCATGCGCCTGATGAGCTGGCTTAACGGGCACAGGGAATATATTGAGCGAGAACCTGAAGCAACAGGCTGCCTGGCGGGTATTATTGGACACACAAGTTCGGTAAACAGTGAAAAAATTCGGCAAAAACTGCTGTCGTTTTTTTCCTGCTGGGAGCGCGATCTGATAAACGTATTTAATGACGCTCAGCATGCTCAGACTTTATCGCCGGTGATGTCACCGGAAAGCGCGGCAAAGCTGCTCATTCATAGTTATGAAGGAGTGATGGTACGTATACGCATAGAAGGGTGCACGAATTCTTATGACTTTCTGACGCAGACTTTACCAGACATTCTTTTTGCAGAACCCCCCTCTGGTTGTGATTTTAAACCATGCTGAGAAGATGATTTAATCCAAAGCAACAGAGTCCGCTCCTTGCTCATAGATGCCCTTTGGTATTGTCGTGGGTAGTCCTGTGCCAAAAGCGTAGGTTACCCCTCGGGGCCATTAAAGATTAGCCTTGGGATGTTATGATAAATTCCTTCAACTGTCAGGGTTCAATTAGGGTGAGCAGAATGCTCCTGGAAAAGCTAAAAGCACTTGAATGCAGTCTTCACGGTGCCCGGAGGAATGATCGGAAATGGCTTGAACAGATTTTGCATCCGGAATTTCGGGAAATTACACGGTCAGGCGTAATAGTTGACCGCGCGGAGACGATAGCATCTCTGACTGGCGAATTAAGTCCTACGATCATTCTTAGCAGTGATTTCCGGCTGATCAGCATGGGGGAGTACTGCGCCATTTTGCACTACAAGACGTACAATTCGGACGGCAGCCGAGCATCCCTGCGTTCTTCCTGCTGGATGTATTCTGACAGGGAGCGATGGGAGCTGGCATTCCATCAGGGAACACCAGAGGCAGGTGCGGTATAAGTTTGGCAATGACATAGTGAAAAAGCCTACCCACCCGGTGGGTATCTCTGTAGTGGCACACTGAATTTGGCCACCTGAATAGAGGTGATATCATCACCTCATAGTCAAAACAGGTGACATTATGACCGGACGTAACAGACGCAATTTTAGCCCCGAGTTTCGCCTCGAAGCTGCCCAGCTTGTACTCGATCAGCATTACACCGTTGCCGCCGCTGCTACGGCAATGAACGTCGGCAAATCCACAATGGACAAATGGGTTCGACAACTGAAAGAAGAGCGAGCGGGAAAATCACCCACTGCTTCACCCATGACACCTGAGCAGATTGAAATACGCGAGCTAAAGAAAAGACTTCAACGCGTTGAAATGGAAAGGGATATATTAAAAAAGGCTACCGCGCTCTTGATGTCAGACTCCCTGAACAATTCTCATTAGTTGAGAAATTCAGGGCGCGGTTTCCTGTTGCCGTTGTGTGCAACGTGTTTGGGGTTCATCGCAGCAGTTATAAATACTGGCGGCAGCCCAGGAAGCCTGACGCCACGAGAGTGGCATTACTGAGCCTTGTGCGTGAAGTTTATCGCGAAAGTAACGGCTCAGCAGGAGCGCGAAGCATTGCCGCGATGGTCACCACCAAAGGTATAAAACTGAGCCGCTGGCGGGCAACAAAGCTAATGAAAGCGCTCAATATTATCAGCTGTCAGCAACCTGGCCATCGTTATAAGAAGGCGTCTAAGGAGCACATTGAGATCCCTAATTATCTGGATCGCCAGTTTGCTGTTACCGAGCCTAATCAGGCCTGGTGCGGTGATGTGACTTATATCTGGACGGGAAAACGCTGGGCTTATCTGGCTGTTGTACTCGATTTGTTTTCCCGTAAACCGGTTGGCTGGGCGATGTCATTTTTCCCGGATTCTGCACTGACAGCTAAAGCGCTGTCCATGGCCTGGGAAGCGCGAGGAAAGCCGGCTAATTTACTGTATCACTCGGACCAAGGCAGCCACTATACCAGCAGGAATTTCAGGCAGTTACTGTGGAGATATCAGATAAAGCAAAGCCTGAGTCGCCGGGGAAATTGCTGGGATAACAGCCCAATGGAACGATTCTTCAGAAGCCTGAAAACAGAGTGGGTACCGGATAATGGCTACGCGAATTTTAGCGAAGCCAGCACGGCAATAACGAATTACATCACAGGATATTACAGCCAGCTCAGACCTCATCAATATAATGGTGGTTTGACGCCGAATGAATCAGAACGATTGTTCTGGAAAAACTCTAAAGCTGTGGCCAGTTTTTGTTGACCGCTACACTCTTATTGGCACGAAAAGCCAATGTCCGTCCCTCGCTCTTAGAAGCCATTGGCCATTACAAATGAGATTTACCCATAACTTTCTAATTGTACGTACCGCTAAAACAAGCTGGCGGTGTTTCTGACGAATAACCGGTAAAAAGGGTAACAAACCACCCGAAAACCCGCCAGAAACGCACATTCTCAACCCACTCATGAACACTCTTCTCGTCATCAAGAGGTAAGGGCTCAGGCCCATCGACATATTTCTCACAGCCAGGTTCCCGGCTATCGTGCAACACCGTAATCTCTCCCTGAAAATTCTCTCAAACCGTGACGAGCGGATTCCTGAGTCGGTAACCCAGCCCTTCTGCGCGGATTTGATATACGCACGTTTTGTACTGGAACGTCAGATTCCTGGACAACATAAGGCGGGCCTGACAGGAGAGAATGTAATTCCGCATAGTCTTAATATGCCTCGATTTGCTCTACGCCTTCCGCCTGAATTGTCGTTAGACTGGGGGCGATATAAAGGCTTATAAGCTGCACACCACCCTCAACTCTATCGCGATGGATAAGATTAATGACTAAGATTACCGAGTTTCTTAACTGGCGTTACGCAACCAAAAAATACGATCCGGCGAAGAAAATCCCGGCCGACAAGCTGGAACATATTCTTGAAGCCGTGCGCTTAACCGCGACCTCCAGCGGCCTGCAACCTTTTGAATTACTGGTGGTGACCAACGCGGAAATTCGCGAAAAAATCAAAGCGGTCAGCTGGAATCAGGCGCAGGTTACTGACTGCTCGCATCTGCTGGTCTTCGCTGCCTGGGACGACATCACCGCCGATCGCGTCAATATGATGTTCGATCTGACCAATGACGTGCGCAACTCGACCAACGAAGGCTGGGAAAACTATCGTCAGATGCTGCTGGGCATCGTGGCGGAACGCGGTCAGGAAGCCAACTATCAGGCCGCGGCCCGCCAGGCCTATATTGGTCTGGGTTCCGCACTGATTGCCGCCGCTGAACAGCAGGTAGATGCCACCCCGATGGAAGGATTTGATCCGGCGGCAGTGGATGAGATTCTGGGCCTGAGCGCCAAAAATCTGCGCAGCGTGATCATTTTACCGCTGGGCTACCGTTCCGACGAAGGTGACTGGCTGGTTAACCTGAAGAAAGTCCGCCGTGCTCGCGAGAACTTTATTACCGAGATTAAGTAGGTTTAACAGCGATTGCGCTGGACTGACTAAGGCTCCGAAAGGAGCCTTTTTGTTTTTCGACCGATGTGGTTTGAGCCGGTTTAACCTTGGCCAGACAGCCAGACAGCCAGCCAGCATTCAGCTGCGCGCCGAGGCCTGCTTGACGTTTTTTTCCGCCGGTGTGGTTTTGGTCTTACTGCTGGAGTAAATAAAGAACAGCGCGATCCCCAGGCAAACCACTGCACCAAGACGCGTCACGGAGAAGTGAATCGCCTCATTGCCTAACCAGCCGAAGTTATCAATCAGCATGCTCATCGCCAGCTGACCAAAGATCACCGCCACCGTGGCAACCGCCGAACCAATTCGCTGCACCGCCAGCACCATAATCACGATGTACGGAACGCCACAGAGTGCGCCCAGCAGTTGCCATTTCGGCACGTCCATCAAGGTCAGGGCTTGTTTAGGTTCAAAGAAGAAAATCAGCAGTGCGGTGACCAGTGCGCCAATCGAGAAGGTCAGAAACGCGCTGCGAAATACGCCGACGTTGCTGCCCAGCTTGCCGCCAATCGCCGCCTGCATGCTGAGGACTGCGCCACCGACGACCGCCAGAATAATCATTAAAATATGCATAAAATCACCTTAGCCTTTTGCCACAAGGAACAATGCCGCAACAATAAAAATCAGCGCGATAATGCGCTTGCTGTCAATTTTACGGTGGGCGGTGCCAAACAGACCGTAATGGTCAATCACCAGGCTTTTGAACACCTGTCCGGCGAGAATGCCAATCATGGTCATCGCAATGCCGATAATGGGCACGGCAACCGTCAGAATGACCACATAGATTGGCCCGAGGATACCCCCCACCAGCGTCCATGATGGCTGAGTAAAGAATGACGGGCTGTTGCGGGGACTAAAGAACAGCATCAACAGGAAGGTCAGCGCCGCACCGACGCCAAAAATGCTGAAGGTGGCCCATAAGTCACCGACTTCGCTCCCCAGCGGCCCTAATAAGCCGGCCTCAACGGATAATCCCATCCCGCCAGCGACGACGAGTAATATAAATAAAAGCGGCATTGAACAGTCTCCAGTGGTGTAGGGGGAGCATCCTATAGCAGCGCGGCATAATGAAAAACGGTATAATTCAGGAAACACCTTTGCAGGAATCAGGATAATGTACGACCCAGGCGCGATAAATTTCCGCACGCTGCTCTTTTTTATCGGTGTGTTCGATGAGCAGAGTTTTTCGGCTGTCGCCAGGCGGGAAGGAGTCTCTGCATCGATGATCTCCCGTGTGATCCTGCAACTGGAGGACACGCTCGGGCAGCAGCTTTTCTATCGCAATACCCGCGCGGTGATCCCCACCGAAGCGGGAAGGCTGTTCATTGACTATGCCAGGGCGATGACCGAGCAGCTGAGTGAAGCCCGTACCGAGATGCTCGATCGTTCGTTGGAACCTTCCGGCCTGATCAGGATTAATGCGCCGGTATTTTTTGGCCAGCGTCATATCGCGCCCTGGCTGACAGAACTGTCGAACCGCTATCCGCGCCTGCAAATTGAGCTGACCCAGACCGATGACTATATCGATCCTCACCGGGATGCGGCGGACGTGATTTTCAGGATTGGCACCCTGACCGATTCCTCTTTCCATGCGCGCGTGTTTGGCACCCAGCATTATCATCTGGTTGCCTCGCCGGAGTATGTAGAAAAGCACGGACAGCCGGCTTCGCCTGCGGAGTTGAGTGAGCACAAATGCCTTGTGTACCGCGGCTTCTCTGGCCCCAATCGCTGGTTATTCAGAAAACCCGGAGGCCGCTGGACGCACTTTCCCGTTAACGGCTTGCTGACGTCCAATAACGCCGAATCCTTGCTGACCAGCGCGCTTGGCGGGATGGGGATGGTGCTGTTTCCCGACTGGCTCATCGGTGACAGCCTGAAAAAAGGGGCGCTGGTCCGGGTGATGGAAAAATATCAGGGCGCGAGTAAAACCGAGCCGCAGCATGTTGCCGCCATCTATCCCAACGTGCGGCATCCACCGTTAAATGTGCGGGCGGTGATTGATTACTACGTTGAGGTTTTCGGCACGCCGCTTTACTGGCAGTTTGAATGAGGCGGATAACTACTCAACTTCTGCCCGGATTCAGATCACGGTCGGAATTTTCAGCCTGCAAACGGCGTTCACCCCGTTTTTTTTACGCGCAATTCGGTCAAAAACACCAGCAGCATCACCAGGGCTAAACCGGCTCCCACCGTGGCGGTGGTGACCCATCCGCCATGAAAATAGGTCAATGAACCCAACGCCGAACCCGCCGCACCGCAGATAAAGATAACCGTCATATAGACCGCGTTTAACCGACCCCGCGCTTCGGCATCCAGGCTCTGGATGGCGCGCTGACCGAATACCTGATTGGCCTGGGTGGCAGCGTCGAGAATAATCGCGGCGAAGATCAGGATCATCAATGACGCTATCGCCTGTCCCCAACCGCTGATAAGCAGCGCCAACCCTGCGCAGCCAATCACTACGCCGGTGCCGATTTTTGAACCTCCCCGGTCGGCGATTTTACCGGCTACCGGTGCCGAAAGTGCACCTGCTGCGCCGGCCAGGGCAAAGGCGGCAATCCCCGACTGTCCAAGACCAAAGCGCAGGTGCAGCATCGCCGGCGCGGCGGTCCAGAACATATTAAATATGCCGAACATCGTCCCCTGATAGGCCGCCCGACGTTGCAGCGTTCGCGACGTTGCCAGCAGGGTAAGCATCGAGCGCAGCGTGGCCAGATAATTCCGCTTCGGTTGAGGATGCCACTGCGGTAATGCGCGCGCCATAAGGATAAAGGTGCTCAGCATCACCGCCGCCGAGAAGATAAATATCGCCCGCCATCCCCAATGCCCGGCCAAAAAGCTGGCCAGCGGACGAGAGAGCATAATGCCGGACACCAGCCCGAACATGATGTTACCGATGATTTTACCGCGCTGACCTTCAGGAGAAAGATGAACGGCAAGCGGCACCAGAACCTGGCTGCCTACGGTAGAAATTCCCAGTAAGAATGAGGCGATCACCACCGCCGTGGCGCTTGAACTGGCCGCAACGCCAATCAGGCTGAGAATGGTGCCCGCCGTGGTGATCAATACCAGTCGGCGGTTTTCCACCAGGTCGGCCAGGCAAACCAAAAAAAACAGGCCGATGCCATAACCCAACTGGGTGGTGGTGACAATCAGCCCGGCCAGGCTTGCCGGCAGATGCAGGCTGCTGGCTATCAGACCCGCAATCGACTGCGAATAGTACACATTGGCCGTGGTGGCACCGCAGGCAAAAGCAAACAGGATAACGTTGGCTGTCGTCAGGCTGGCTATCTCAGGCGCGGCGTTTCGGTTCTGCGGCGGTTGTGTGGTCAAAATGTATCCCTGGTTCAGCGAAGGTGTTTAGCGAGAAGGGGGAGTTTACGCCTTGTGGAAATTATTGATAAGTGATGCAATAACGAATATATCTTTCGGGAATGTCGAAGAATGCTAGAAAACCTTAAATTGTTTTTGATGATCCTGGAAAAGGGCAGTTTGTCAGCCGCCGGTCGTGAGCTGGGACTTTCACCGGCATCCGTTTCTGAACGTCTGATGATGCTCGAGTCGTATTACAAGGCCACTTTTCTGACGCGAACCACACGCTCACTGAGTCTGACTGACGAAGGAAGGATGTTTGCCGAGGGGGCACGACGGCTGCTGGCCGAAGCTGATGAGCTTGAAAGCCGCATCAGATCGGGCACGCAAAAAATATCCGGGCCGATCAAAATTACGGCACCGGTGGATCTGGGGCAAACCCGCGTAGTGCCGATCCTCGACCGTTTCCTTGTTCAGCATCCCGCTGTCACCATCGATCTGAATCTCACCGATAGCTTTGTCGATCTGGCGAGTCAGGGAATAGATTTTGCCATCCGCTATGGTAAGTTTTCTAACTCCACGCTGAAGGCCAGAGCGATTGGCGATAACCGACGCCTGGTCTGTGGTTCACCTGAGTATTTGCAGCGGCGGGGAACCCCACTGCATCCCGACGACCTGAACCAGCATGACTGCATCATGATGCGCTTTATGCAGGGGATTGATCGAGTCTGGTCTTTTCAGGTCGATGGCGCGCCCTATGCCGTTTCGGTCAACGGGCAGCGCACCACCAATAACGGCCAGTTAATTAAACAGTGGGCGCTACAGGGGCAGGGGCTGTGCAAAAAGTCCATCTGGGATGTTGAGGCCGACCTTGTCGCGGGCCGACTGGTCGAGGTTCTGGCCGATTACGCGCTTCCGCCGACTGCATTGCATATCGTTTATCCTCCCTCCCGCGTGCAGCCGCGCCGGGTGACAAAGCTGATTGATGTTATCGCTGAGGAATTAGCGATGGCTCCGGCGGCGGACGCCAGCGTGACCTGAGCATCGTCAACCCGCTGGTGGACTAATCCGATTAAACGTCATCTTAAATTTCAGTGATTTGCATTTATGCTAACCTTAAATTATCGGTTACTTTTGGCTTTTTTTGAAAAGCCCGTTAACGACATTTTTTCACAGGGTAAGGGAACTGAATGCTAACGATTTTCGGTGAGTTATCTGGTGCGCCAGTATGGGTGCCTGCGGTATTGCTCGTCATTCTTTCACTCGCGCTGGGATTTCTGGCCCGCTTTATCCTTCTCCGGTTCATCCGCTACTGGCAAAGCCGCGATCGGAAGCTGTTCAAATCACTGGAAAAGCATCTTCGTGGATCGATGTTTCTGTTTATTCCCCTGCTGATGATCAATGTCGGGGTGAACTACATTACCATCCAGCCGGAATCACTGGGCTTTATCACCTCCACCCTTAACGTCTTCATTATCCTGTCTTTTTGTTCCATTTTAATTCGACTGACCAACGTGGCGCAGGACATGCTTTTTATCCGCTACGACATTAATCTTTCGAATAATCTTCGTGCCCGTAAAATTCGCACGCAGATTATGTATGTCAAAAAAGTCGCGATGGTCCTGCTGGTGTCATTCTGTCTGACCCTGATTTTGCTCAGTTTCCCTGCCGTGCGAAAATTCGGCACCACCATCCTGGCGGGTGCCGGCGTCGCGGGTATCATCATTGGTTTTGCCCTGCAGAAGTCGCTAATCAATCTGTTTGCCGGCATTCAGATCGCCTTTACCCAACCGATTAAAATTGATGATGCGGTGGTGGTGGAAAATGAATGGGGCTGGATTGAGGAGATAAACCTGACCTATGTGGTGGTGCGCATCTGGGATTTGCGCCGACTGGTGCTGCCGATTACCTACTTTACCGAAAATCCTTTCCAGAACTGGACGCGTAATAACGCGCAGATATTAGGCTCGGTGTTCCTGTATCTCGACTATTCCATGCCCTTAGAGCCACTGCGTCAGCATTTTGAAAAAATCCTCGGCGAAACCAAACTGTGGGATCAGGAAACCAAGGTGCTGCAGGTGACCGATACCACCGACAAAACCATGACCATCAGAATGTTGATGACCGCACAGAATTCCCCCACGGCCTTCGATTTACGCTGCTACGTGCGGGAAAGAATGATTGAGTTTGTGCAGCAGAATTATCCGCAAAGCCTGCCGCAGGTGAGAGCAACGCTGACCGATTCGGGGATTGAGAAGCCGAAGGATCAGCCGTCACTCTGAAGATTAACCGGGTGACAGATCGGGCGGTAAGCGGGTTCAGAAGCCATCAGCGGAGGACGCCATCACGCTCCGGCAATCAGGCGCTGTCAGGCGCTTGTCGCAACGCCAGCCAGACTCTGGTGAGTAAAAAGGTCAGGGGGATCGCCAGAATCGCCCCGGTGATCCCGAGCAACGACTGCCAGAATAAAAATGACAGCAGTTGAACGGTGAGTGACAAATTCAGCCGCCTGCCGAGCATCAGCGGCTCCAGGACGGAACTCAAAAACAGATTCAACACTACAAAGAATCCCACGGTGAGCAGGCTGGTTTGCGTATCGGACAGGATAAAGATCTGCACTACCGGCGGGATGGCGGCGAGAAACGAGCCGAGGACCGGCACGTAGTTGAAGATAAACATCAGCAGACCCCACAGGAAGGCTAACTTCAACCCCAGCAGATGGGCGGCGGCCCAGACAATCAATCCGCCGAGCAGGCCGGTCAGGGTTTTCACCTGCGCGTAAACAATTACGCTTTGAATGCCTTCTTCCAGCGCGGTAAACAGGCGCGAATGACGTTCTTTGGCGCGCAGGAAGGTTTTAAACATCGGCAGCTCATACAGCATAAACAGCAGCATCAGAAAGACCATCAGCCACCATGAAAGCATGCCGGGGATCAGCGAAAGCTGGGTAGCGATAAAACGCACAATGGCGCTGCCATCAATCAAATTCAGCATTTCTTCGTAGGTAAAGACAATGCCCATCTGGCCAGGCAAATGCGCCAGCGTTTGTAACCTTTCCGCCACCAGCGCGGGCATCTGGCGGCTAAGCTGAAGCAAGTCTGGCGTGGCGGCACTCAGTGACATAATGATAATCACGATCAGCAGCAGCAGGATCATAATTACCAGCAGGGAGGAGATAATACGCGGAACGCGGCGCTTTTCGAGGCGGCTAATAAGTGGATCCAGCATGATTGCCAGAAACAGCGCCAGCAGCACCTGATTGATCAGCGGTGCGGCGAGATGCAAGCCAATTAACACCAGCGTCAGGCAAGCCAGCAGAAATAATCCCCGGGCAAAGGGCGTGAAAGAGTCTAACCAACCTGTGAACATCGGTACCCATTCTCCTCGACACAAATGGAACAGGGCAGGCCAGTAAATGCCGCCCCGGATATACAACTATAATACTTACCAGCGGCTCACGGACGGTCAACTCTCGCGTTACACCTGTTTATGCATCAGTTAATTTAACAGAGGAAAAACTATGCGCAGTCTTACTGTGGCGTTGTCTGTGTGCCTGATGTTATTTATCGATCCCGCCTTCGCCAGTAATAGCGTCAGCGACGGCTGGGAATGGTTGAAGGATGATGTTTCCCAGACATGGGAACAGCCTCAATACCACGATCTCTATTTGCCTTTTATTAGCTGGCACGCCCGGTTTGCTTACGACAAACACAAAACTGACAACTATAACGAAACGCCATGGGGCGGCGGCATCGGCGTATCGCGCTATACCGCAGAAGGTAACTGGAGTGCGCTCTATGCCATGGCGTTTAAGGATTCCCATAATAAGTGGCAGCCGATGGTGGGTTACGGCTGGGAAAAGGGCTGGTATCTGGATCAGCAGCAGGATTTTCGCCTGGGTTTAGGCTTAACCGCCGGGATCACCGCGCGCGATGATTTCGCCAATTATGTGCCGCTGCCGCTGGTTCTTCCGCTTTTCTCCGCCGGCTATAAACGGTTAACCCTGCAATTCACCTACATTCCCGGCACCTATAATAATGGCAACGTGCTTTTCGCCTGGCTGCGTTATGGCTTCTGACCTTACAGCGTGATGACGTTTTTAACCCACGCGATAGAGAGCATTAACCTCGACAGCAGGACCGAGGCGATAAAGGTCACCACCATAAGCATCAGTTTGGTAGCCAGTGAGGTAATCGGAATAAGCACGCTTAACAGATGGAAGACGGAGTAGTGCAGGATATACACCCCGGTCATGGTTTTGCTGATCGCCGCCAGAAAGGATTCTTTTACCGCGGCATTGCGCTGAAAACGCACCTGACTGGCGGCGATGACCAGTACCACCACCAGCAGATAAATTTGTGAGCCGGTGAGAATAAAGGCATTGCGGTCGGCTTTAAATAAGGCAAAGAAAAAGTGCTGCTCATAGAACCAGGTAAAGAGGTAAACAAAGGGCAAGGCGATTGCCGCGCCACGTGCCGCCTTTTTACGTTCCATCCAGTCGGCAATGAACGGATCGCACAATAGCTGGCCGGTTAAATAAAAAAGCAGCCAGGTCCACAGCCGGTATTGCGGTTCCAGACTGAAGAATCGCGGGTTGGGCGTCAGAACATACATCAGGTCATAGCCATACGAAAACAGCAGCAGCGCCATCACCAGCACCAGGAATATTAACCGGTGCTGGCTGAGCCAGTTTAACAGCGGGTGGAAACTGTAGATGATAATAAAAGAGCAGATAAACCACGGCTGAATAAGGTAACCCCGCTGATAGGGCTCCCACAGATAGTAAACCGTCATCCAGAACAGAAACACGATCACCACATTTCGAATCTTGCCCAATTGCCAGCGTAAATCCTGTTTTGATTGCGCATCCATAATGCCGGCAACCACAAAAAATAGCGGCGTGGCGATGGTGGAAATAAACGTCAGAAAGGGCAGGATCCAGTGGTAATCGTAATCGTAACGGTCCCAGGTGTTATACAGGGTGAAAAAGGTCACCGCCGTCATACATCCCAGCGTTTTAATCACGTTCAGCCCGGTGATATTCATGGGGCGTTCGCGGCACGCTGGCGATGGAAGCAGGCGTAAATCACCGGCAGCACCAGCAGGGTCAGTATGGTCGCAAAGCCCAGACCAAACATAATCACCACCGCCATGCTCTGGAAAAAGACATCGCGCAGCAGCGGAGCCAGCCCCAGCACGGTGGTGAAGGCCGTCAGCAATATCGGGCGCAGACGCGAGGTGGCCGCGCTGATAATCGCCTCCTCCTGCGCTTTTACCTGCTTCTGCTGTTCAATCTCGTCGATAAGCACAATGCCGTTGCGGATCAACATCCCGCTCAGGCTGAGCAGGCCGATTAAGGCCATAAAGCCGAACGGGATACCGGTGATTAAGAATCCTGGCGTCACGCCGATCAGCGCCAGCGGCACCGTCAGCCAGATAGCAATGGCATTTTTCAACGAACTGAACATCAGCACGGTAATCACGAACATCACCAGATAACCCAGCGGCAATGAGGTAAACACCCCTTGCTGCGCTTCACTGGAGCTTTCGGCATCGCCACCCCATTCAATCTGGTAGCCCTGCGGCAGCGGAATGCGATCGATTTTCGGCTTCACGCGCGCCAGGATATCACCGGACGTGTCCTGACTGAGCGGATTCGGGTCGGTCTGGACGGTGAGCACCCGGCTGCGATCGCGCCGCAAAATCAGCGGATCTTCCCATTCCAACCTGAACGCGCTCACCACGTTACTGAGCGGAATATAGTGTTGCTGGCTTTGGCTCCAGACCAGCACATTGTTGAGATGGTTCGCGTCCTGACGTTCGCGGGTGGGCGGGCGGACAATCACCGGCAGCAGATCGGCCCCTTCACGATACAGCCCGACGCGACTGCCGGAAAAATTCATCTGCAGTGCGCTATCAATTTCCTGTTTGTCCACGCCCAGCTCGCGTCCGAGCGCCGGATTATATTGCGGGCGAATAACTTTGCTGCGGTTCTGCCAGTCATTGCGCACGCTGTCGGTTGCCGGGTCGTTGGCCAGGGCGTCGCTCACCTGGCTGGCAATCAGGCGCATTTTGTCGGGATCGGTGCCTTTGATTCGCACTTCAATGGCGCTGCCACCGGACGGACCAAACATCACCCGTTTGGTGCTGGCATTGACCTGCGGATACTGTTGGGAGATATAGGCATCAATACGCCGCGACAGGGCGGTAATACTGCGTTGATCGTCCATACGCACCATAATCTGCGCGTAGTTACTGTACTGACGCTGCCCATTGTAGGTAAGGATAAAGCGCATACTGCCCTGACCAATGGTGGTCACCGTTGAGATCACGCCTTTCTGTCCGGCGATCGATTTTTCAATATCGCCGGTTATGTTCTCAGTCGCGTTGATGTCAGTGCCGTAGGGCATCCACAGATCGACAAAGAAAATGGGCGTATTCGCCGACGGAAAGAAGTTCTGCCGTACGGAACCGAATCCCCAAACCGCGCCCGCCAGCAGCACCACCATCAGCGACAGCGTGAGCGTCTTTTGCGTTAACAGGGCGCGCAGGGCGCGCTGATAAAGACGGTAAAAACCGCCAGTATGGGGAGTAACCTCTGCTGATGCCTTTGCCGTCGCCTTCGCGCTAAACAACCACCACTTGATCAGCACTGGCGTAATGGTCAGGGCAGAAACCCAGCTCAGCAGCAGGGAAATTAACAGCACCTGGAACAGCGATTTGCAGTATTCGCCGGTGGAATCCTGCGATAGCCCGATAGGGGCAAAAGCCAGAATGGCGATAATGGTTGCGCCCAACAGCGGGAAAGCCGTGCGGCGGATAACGAAATTCAGGGTCGATGCGAGGGACGTATTTTGCTGGCGGGCGAGCAGCACCCCTTCAACAATCACAATGGCATTATCGACCAGCATGCTGAGGGCGATGATCAGCGCGCCCAATGAGATACGCTGCAACTCGATGCCGCACAGGTACATGATCAGCAGCGTGCCGAGCACATTAAGCGCCAGTGAAAGCGCGATGATAATGCCGCTGCGCACGCCCATAAAAATCAGCAGCACGCCGACCACAATCGCCAGCGCCATCAGGAAATTGGTAATGAAGCCATTGACCGAATGCGCTACTTCCGCCGCCTGGTCATAAAACACGTTAAGCTGAATACCCGCCGGTTTTTCCGCAGACATTTGCTGCAGCCGGGCTTCCAGCGCTTTGCCCACATCGATGACGTTGACGCCGGGGATAAACGACACCCCCATAGTCACCGCCTGGCGTCCGTTAGTGTGATAAATGCTGGAGGGCGATTCACTGAGTCCGCGCGACAGCGTGGCGATATCGCGCAATCGGGTGGTGGCCGGCGCACCGACCGGACTGACCAGCAACTCGCCCAGTTCGTCGATATTCTGAAACTCGCCGGTCGGATGCAGGCGAATGCTTTCCGTTCCGGAGGTGATTTCCCCTGCGCTGGAGACCACATTCAGGCGGCTGAGCACGCCCGAAAGCTGAGTGAGGGTGATGCCGCGTGCGGCCATCATCGTCAGGGAAACATCGACATTAATTTGCTGCGGGATCGCTCCGCCAATCGCCACTTTGCCAACCCCCGGCACCAGCACCAGCTCGCGGCGTAACTGTTCGGCGTACTGAACCAGCTCCGGATTACTGAAGCTGTCGCCAGAAATGGCAAAGAAAAAACCAAACACGTCCCCAAAATCATCATTTACAAAAGGCGGGGCGACGCCGGAAGGAAAGAAGCGCGATGCATCACCGACCCGGCGGCGCATTTCATCCCAGATTTGGGGCAATTCATTCGAGTGGTAGCGCGAGGCAATATTCACCGTAATTTGCGACAGGCCGTTGGAGGAGATTGAACTGACATTGTCCAGATAGGGCAGTTGCTGTAGCGCATTCTCCAGCGGCAAGGTGACTTCTTCTTCCACCTGCTGGGCGGAGGCACCGGGGTATTGCGTCAGGACAACCGCGGTTTTAATGGTAAAGGCGGGATCCTCAAGACGGCCAATATTGAGCAGGGCGAAAATGCCGCCGATGCCCAATAACAGAATGGCCAGCCAGACGCGAATGGGGTTGTCGATAAACTGCCGGGAGAGATCCATTACAGCCCCCGCTCACGCGTCCAGATACGCACCGGCTGGCGGGCATGCAACTCATTTACTCCGGCGGCGACCACACGTTCTCCCGCATGGAGTCCGGCGGTGATCACCACGCCCTGAGTGGTAACCTCACCGACGCTGACTTTACGATCTGCCAGCACCAGCTGGTTACCGGCTTCCTGTACCACCCAGACATGGGCGTCATTACGCTGGCTGTTATCCGGATTGAATACCGCTTCGACCGGCACCACTAACGATGCGTGACCGACGTTGGCCGGCAGATTGGAGAGATTAATGCTGACCGTGCCACTGACGCCGCCCACGGCAGGGAAATCAGCAGGGCGCGGCATCGTCAAAATAACCTGCCAGGTCAGGGAACCGCTGCTACTGCTGCCGGTGTGTTCTTTATAATCGGCCTGAAACTCCCGGTCGGGCAGGCTATTGATGCGCACCCGCGGGCGATAAGTCATATTGCGCATATCCAGCGCGGTAAACAGGTTTTCAGGAACGTTGAACACCACGTCGAGCAGGTCGCTGCGGGTCAGAATGGCCACCACCTGACCCGCAGCGACGACCTGATGATTTCGCACGTTAACCATGGCAGCCACCCCACTAAACGGCGCGGTCAGCGTCATCTGACTTAACTCTTCGCGGGCGATCTGCAACGCGGCATTCGCCGCATCCCGGTTTGCACGCTGAATGTCCATATCCGCCTGGGAAACCGCCTGTTGGCCAGAAAGCGTTTGGTAACGGGCAAACTGGCGCTGAGCAAGGGTTGCGGCAGTTTGCCGTTCATTGACGCGCTGCTGCGCTTC
Organism: Erwinia billingiae Eb661; assembly: GCF_000196615.1. NCBI lineage: Bacteria > Pseudomonadati > Pseudomonadota > Gammaproteobacteria > Enterobacterales > Erwiniaceae > Erwinia > Erwinia billingiae. Next base: position 3,095,419 of record NC_014306.1, on the reverse strand, counting down.
ACGCGCGGTCAGCCTCGCAAGTGTCTGGCCCTGCTCAACGCGTGCCCCCTGACGAAGTTCGAGTGATTCAATCTGCCCGGCACGTTTAAACGACAGTTCGGTCGAGTCGCCGGACTCGATCCGCGCCGGAAAGAGGCGTTGTTGCGTTTCGCCGGACGCAATAACCTCGACAACTTTAACCATGCGTGGCAGTGGGGCAGGTTGCGGTTTTTTCTGATCGCAAGCGGTTGTTATAAAAATAATAATGGCAACCACGAAAAAATATTTAGTCACTGTTTCACCCTCAGCAACAACGATTTAATCGCAAACGCGTCGAATTATTTAATTGCCAAGCATAGAAACCACCACGAAAGTGAATAGTCCTACGGCCGAGCAGGTGATGATCGCAAAGATAACATACAGGCTGAGGCGGAACAGGCTTAAGCCATACATCATTACCTCCATTAATCATGGCTATATGAAAATTACGGCATAGCGAAAAATATGAGTGCGGCTAATAAGCCTGTTGGGTCTGAGATGAGACTAGGTGGGTAAATCAAAAAAGTAAAGATTTGTAGTTTGTAATATTTTTGATGCAATTACCGATACATAAATCCTTAAAAGATTAAATATTCAGTGTTAAAGCCTGCTATTGCAGTGTAATGCACGGTGTGGATTTTAATTAAACGGCAGGGGAAATAATGGCAGCCTTATGAATTTTATCTGGAATTTATATTTGGCTGAATGAGACGGCGTGAAGGGTGAGAGATTCAGGCTCGGGCGAATACCCAATATGGCGAGTTGAGTGAAATTATTTTCGCTGTGCTACGTTTAAAGCGTTAATTTCCCGAATTATCTGTGAAACATTAAGGTTTTTCACTAATCAGCTCCCTGTGAGTAGCCATTAATGACATATATCGTCATCTGACGCGAACCTGTTCACGGCCAGAGGCCTTAGCATTTGCGTAAATGCCGATCTGTTAATAAACGGATATCACCGCCTTGATTTCCGAAACAGGACTTGAGGAGAAAGCGATGAAAACAGCTAAACCGGAAAGTGCGTACTATCAGCTTTCTGTTGATGAAACGCTGGCCAGTACCCGCAGTTCACCCGATGGGATAAGCAGCTCTGAAGCGTCAGAGCGGTTAAAACAATACGGGGAAAATGCCCTTCCGCAAAAGCCCGGTAAACCTGTTTGGCTGCGCTTTCTGGCCCACTTCAACGATGTTTTAATCTACGTCTTGCTTGCTGCTGCCCTGCTGACTGCGGTGATGGGACACTGGATCGATACCCTGGTTATCCTCGGCGTGGCGGTGATCAATGCGCTGATCGGTCATATTCAGGAAAGTAATGCGGAAAAATCGCTGCAAAGTATCCGTAATATGCTCTCCAGTGAAACGGTGGTGATCCGCGGCGGCAATCACGAAACGCTTCCCACCACCGCACTGGTCCCGGGCGATGTGGTGGTTATCCGCGCCGGGGACCGCATCCCGGCCGATCTGCGGGTAATCGAAGCCCATAACCTGCGTGTTGAAGAAGCGATCCTGACCGGGGAATCCACCGTGGTGGAAAAGGGGACCGACGCGCTGACCGGCGACCTGCCGCTGGGCGACCGGACGAATCTGCTGTTTTCCGGCACCACCGTCAGTTCTGGCGGAGGGAAAGGGCTGGTGGTGGCGACCGGCGGTGCCACCGAATTGGGGCACATCAACCAGATGATGTCCGATATTGAACCCCAGCGCACCCCGTTGCTGGTGCAGATGGACAAGCTGGGCAAAGCCATTTTCCTGATCATTCTGGCGATGATGGCCGCGCTGTTTGTCTTCAGTTTGCTGTTCCGCGATATGGCGCTCTCTGAGCTGATGCTGTCACTGATCAGCCTCGCCGTGGCCTCGGTCCCGGAAGGGCTACCCGCAATCATCTCGATCATCCTTTCTTTGGGCGTACAAACCATGGCCAGGCAGAAGGCGATTATCCGCAAACTGCCGACGGTTGAAACGCTCGGGGCGATGACCGTTATCTGCTCGGATAAAACCGGCACCCTGACCATGAATGAGATGACGGTAAAAGCCATTATTACCGCCGATCAAATCTACCGCGTCGATGGTGCAAGCTATGAGCCGGTGGGCACATTTCACCGGGCCGATGACGCGTCGCCCGTCGCCATCACGCCGGGTTCGCTGCTGGAACGTTATCTGCGAACCATTGATTTGTGTAATGACAGCCAGCTGATCAAAGATGAGAGCGGCCTGTGGAAAATCACCGGCGGCCCGACTGAAGGGGCGCTGAAGGTGCTCGCCGCAAAAGGGAAACTTCCGACAGTTACCACCGAACTGCGCAATAAAATTCCGTTTGATTCGCAATATAAATACATGTCGACCCACTATCTGATTGGTGAAGAGGAGTGCGTTCTGCTTACCGGTGCGCCGGACGTATTGTTCAGGCATTGCCAGCAGCAGCAAACGGAAAGCGGACTGCAGCCGCTCGACGTGGCCTGGTGGGAAGCGAAGATAGAAGAGTATGCGAAGGAAGGGCTGCGCATGGTCGCGGCGGCATGGAAACCGGCCTCGCCAGGCCAGAGCGAATTAACGCATCAGGATCTGCAGCAGGGGATGATCCTGTTAGGCATCGCCGGAATGATGGATCCGCCGCGACCGGAAGCCATCACCGCCATCCGCGACTGTCTGCAGGCAGGGATCCGCGTCAAGATGATTACCGGTGACCATCCGCAAACCGCCATGAGCATCGGTCAGATGCTGGGTATCAGTAATGCCAGTGTTGCCATCACCGGCGGTGAGCTGGAGGTAATGGATGACCGGCAGCTGAGTGAAGCGGCGCAAGCGTACGACATTTTTGCGCGAACCAGCCCGGAGGATAAATTCCGTCTGGTGCAGGCGTTGCAGAGCAAAAAAGAAGTGGTCGGGATGACCGGAGACGGCGTGAATGACGCCCCGGCGTTGAAGCAGGCCGATGTCGGCATCGCGATGGGCATTAAAGGGACCGAGGTGACAAAAGAAGCGGCAGACATGGTGCTGACGGATGATAACTTTGCCACCATTGCCAGCGCAGTCAGGGAAGGGCGTCGGGTTTACGACAATCTGAAAAAAACCATTCTGTTTATCATGCCGACCAACCTGGCTCAGGGGTTATTAATCATTATTGCGCTGTTGGCGGGAAATTTAATTCCGCTGACGCCGGTATTGATCCTGTGGATGAATATGGCCACCTCCGCAACCCTCTCTTTCGGTCTGGCGTTTGAAGAAGGCGAGAAAAACATTATGCGACGACCGCCGCGCGATCCGAAGCTGCATGTGATGGATGGTTTTGCCATCTGGCGGGTGATCTTTGTCGGATCGATGATTGCCATCAGCGCATTTGTACTGGAGTCCTGGCTGCAGCCGCGCGGCTATTCTGCCGAATTCATTCGTACCGTCTTACTGCAAACTCTGGTGACCGCGCAATGGTTCTATATGCTCAACTGTCGCGTCTCGAACGGATTCTCATTGAGTAAAGGGTTGCTATTGAACAAGGGAATCTGGGTGGTGAGTGCGGTGCTGCTGGTCTTGCAGCTACTGATTATCTATGCGCCCTTTATGCAGGTGCTGTTTGGCACAGCGGCACTGCCATTCCGCTACTGGGTAATCACCCTGATTATCGGTTTTGTGATGTTCCTGATTGTGGAAATAGAGAAGCCGCTTACCCGCAAGTTCAGAACAGCCTGACCGTCATGGTCAAGGCTATCTTGCTTTCAATGTGTGAATTTATATGTTAATAATTTGCATAATTATCTGAAATGAAAGCGAGGTTAGCATGTCGGCAGAGTCACCCGTTCAGGCACAGTTTGAAGCGTATAATTCCCACAATATCGACGCGTTTATGGCGTGTTTTTCCGAAGAGTTCAAAGGCTACCGGATGCCAACCGAGAGCCCTTCAACTCAGGGAAAACACGCATTACGCGAGTTTTACGTTAACCATCGTTTCAACAATCCCGATCTCCGCGCTGAACTTATCTCCCGGGTGGTAATAGGCGATAAGGTATTTGACCACGAATTAATTTATGGCCTGTCTCCAACCCCGTTGGAAAGCATGGCTGTTTTTCATGTCCAAAATGACCTTATTGCCACTGCCTGGTTCTATTTCGCCTGAGGCTTCAGGGGGACTCAGGGTAATTCCCGCGTATCCAGATGAGACAAGGAGAGAAAAGTGTCATTTTGGAACATCATTTTACAATAATTAACAACGGGTTATACAGGAGTTACTATGCTTTCATCGGACGCAAAGCGTTATTTTAATAAAAAAGGATGAATTCAATGTTTAAACTTTCTACGTTTGTTGTGATTGCAGGGCTGTTACTGTCTGTGACTTCTCAGGCTGAAGCGAAGGGATGTATCAAAGGTGCCGTTGTTGGCGGCGTTGCAGGGCATGTTGCTCACCATGGCGTAGCGGGTGCTGCGGCGGGTTGTGCCGTTGGCCATCATATGGCGAACAAAAAAGACAAAGAGGCTGACAAGCAGCAACAGCAGCAGCAACAGACTAAATAATATCACCAGGTGGTGCAGCCCTTACGGGCTGTGCTGCTTCCCCGCCAGACCCTTCCCCCAAATCCCAAACCGACCACGGTATCCTGCCTCAGATTTTTGCACTACAAGCGCTAGCGATCTGTGCAGCATTGTGCCCGGATGGCCTGCAGGGTTGGGCTTTTTCAACGACCCAGCAAGGGGATAGGAGCATTAACGGAGATGCATTGCGCTTTTCCAGATGGTAAACTGTATGCATATCCAGAACTATTCAGGGGTGAACGTGCCCGACAAAGACTCAGAATATCCATCAGACATCTGTGCAGTGGTTGGCAGAGCAGTGGCCCAGCTCATCAGCACCAACGAAGCCATCAATAAGCACAGCGTACTTCTGGTCCTCCATGAACACAGCGAGCAGACCAACGATGAAGCGCTTAAATCGGTTTACCTGCTGGCTTTCCGTGCCATCCTCGAACGCTTCCATTAAATCCGCGATCGTATCCTCTGTAGAGGTGCGCCGGTATCTTCCCCAAACGCATTCAATCCACCGTTTAAGAACCCGGCAGGGTCTGTGATGGCTGGGAAACCTACTGAAGTGAACACATTAGAAGACAGGAAAGGGTCAGGCTGGGAGGGGAGAACAAAAGGCAAGACGGCCCACAGCGGAGCCGCCTGAGTACCACAGGCTCAGACGTCGTCTGGCGTGCGGCCAACCACAACTTCAAGCGCCTGGCGATAAATATCCAGCTGCGTCACGTCGGTGGTGGATTCCAGCCGGTTAATCAGGCTAAGAATGATGTCCTTGTTGCTGACGGTACCTTTCATCGCGACAACTTCGCGGATGACGGTGCCAATAACCGCGGTTTCATCAGAGAGTAGGTCACCCTCGCTTTGAAAATACGCAAGGATGGCATTTTCGGTGGACTGCTGGTTCATGCGGTTACCTCACAGGAATGACGGCCTTAAGCCGCCCGGATTAATGGCTTCAGTGTGTGAACTTTGCACTCAGTGTTTTTTAGAATCGTCCGACGGACCGTCATTATTAAACATATGCATGACGTTCTCATGGTCACGGATTTCCTGGGTAACGCTGTTGTTATCGCTCTGACGACTTGCTCTGACCTCACTGATAGCACGTCGGCAAGCGCGTTGCCTGAGCGTGTCATGCTCACCTGAAGCCATAGCCTGCAGTCGGTCGATAAGCGCCGACGTATTCATTACCGCATCCTGCCGGAGGAGCGTTAACACCGCTTCGCCAATCAGGATATCTGTCAGTTTTTGTTCTTCATCATCTTTTTGCATACAACTTCTCTGAAACAGCGATACGGGCAAAAGCGTATCGATCCGGACATTAACGCTGTGGGACCGTCTTACGCGACCGCCACCTCTTGTTATCATTCCCTGTCAGCGGCTTACGCGCCGCGCTGATAATAAAAGAACCGGGCGAAATCTAAAAGCTTCCGCCGGCCTCATCACTGAATTTTAATCATTGCGGCCAAACAGCAGGCCAATCAGGTCATGGTAGTGCTTTTCCTGCTCCGCACCAGAAGCCAGCTCAAGGCGTCTCAACAGCTTTGAGCAAATCGCTTTGCGATTTAACGTTGCGCCTGCGCGAAGGATCTCCACGACAACCTGTCCGAGGGTCTCTTGCTGTGAGGGCAGCGACGCCTCGGTAAAGTAGCGGCTGATATCGGCATCATTCTGAGGATTTTGGCCGTGCTGACGCATATGAAGAGTCCTGTATCTGTTAAGTTTAAAATATGTGCAGCTTTTATGACGCTGAAGTTATACAAGTTTTCAGTATGTGTACAGCAATTGTGATAAACAGCACTTCGGTTTTTTTTGCAAAAAGTGCTAGCCTTTATTTTTCATAGGGTTGCTAGCGATAAGCAAAGGGCGTTTGAGGGCGTTTAGCGCGCTGGGGGGGCTCAGAGAGATTGTACAACGGGGGGAAGTTGTACCGGATGCCCGGCCAGGCGGCCGGGCGGGATTCAGCCGTCAGAAACTAGTCTTCGTCCTGATACTGCGTGAGACGGATGGCGTCTTCACGGTGCGGATGGCGAGTATTTGCCTGTCCGGTGGCCTCTGCCAGCCAGTCCTGATGATTATTGTCTGGATAACTGCTTCTCCTGCGGCTCAGCAGCCAGCGGCGAGCAGACCAGATGGCAAGTAACCGGTCATCATCCTCTTCAACGTTGCCCATCACATTTAGCTCGTCGAGCAGGGCAGTGGTCGTAATATCTTTCCGGTTGAAGAGAAGGCTTACTGCAGCTTCGCCAATCATAAGTTCATGCGTTTCATCTTCATTGGAAATAGACAAAATTACCTCCGGGATAAATATAAATTGCAAGCCAACTATTTAGTCAAGCTAACTACTTAGTGAAGCAATTTAAATATAGAAGCCAGGGCCAAATAAATCCAACGCAGGGACTGTAATGCAGCCTGTTATATTGAAAGGTAAAATATATTGAACTTTATAACAGGCTTGCATGGCGATGATTTATAGCCATTTTCTATCCTGATATCGATTTAATGACGTTGGTGATTATTATCAGGCAAGGATTAATTAAACCTATTAATCCGTTGTTTTAAGAATATTCTGCGCACTGTTTTTGCTCAGTTAATCGCCCGTTATGGGGGTTAATTGACCAGGTTGGCGAATATTCCCTAAAAAGGTAGTTGCCTAAGGAAACTAAATTGCTAGCAATTTCAGTCTGTTGTCTAAGTTGCAATCAAAATGCCACTTTATGCTTGAAAGACATTAGGGTGGATTCAGTATAATTCGCACTCTTTTTTAGGGATGATTTTATGTTCACAGCCAAATATTACTATGCCAGTTCCGGGGACTTATCACAGTGGGAAATTCACCGCAGAAACTGCGAAAGGATTATGCCCAAAACCCGGATTTTCCTCGGCACCCTCTATACCGATCATCAGGCACTGATGGTGGCCAGACAACGTCTACCCGCTGCGGATTATTGCCGCCTGTGTACCGGGTCTGAGACTGGCGATTAATCTTAACTTCATCATTTAATATAGCTTTTATTAACGGTCTTCTCATCCGGCTGGTGCGCTTCGTAAGATGCCGCATGAGTAAGGCCCTGTCGTAATTCACCGTTACTGCCACGTCCCGCAAAAATATTTTCCTGCCGCAATATCCAATTCCGCATCTTCATCTATTTTTAAAAAGTCAGTCTGTTCTCTGTAACAGGCACTATCAGCGGGTCTTCAGTGTTCTGTCTCCGACAGAGCGTGAATAAGGAAAATTTTATGACTACGCAGGATCTGTTAATTCTTACGGCAGTGGTAATGGCAATTCTGTTCAGCGTGAGTTTTGCCATACGCCGTCCAGGCATCAGCGAAAGTGATCTGCGCGTGGCCGAAGTTGAAAGCATGACATCAGAGTGCAGGCAAATCCTGAAGGGCGTGATCGGCTACATTGATGCGTTGATTGTTACGCTTGAGTCTCGTTGCCCGCCAGTCACGTCGCAAGGGCTGGTAAACGCCGCTGAACTGCAGCACTGGCTGAAGCGGGTGGATGAGAGCCCGGTCAAATTATCTGATGAGCAGATCGGCAGATGTGAATTCCTGCTGAGCGAGCATTTCCCGGATGAATGGCTGGCATGGCAAATTCACATCCTTTCCCTGCAGCTGGACGTGTCGACCTTCTTTCTTACGCCGGAACCCGGACGCGCGATGGAGTCATTAGCGGCTGGACGGACGGTCAGCGAAATCCGCGCCTTTACAGAGTCGCTGAGAAAACAGCGGCAACTGCTGGATGCCTATCAACAGCACCTCAGGGATTCACTGGCAGAAGAAGTTGGGTTGAGCGGAAGGGTGATGCAGGCCAGCGGCAGGCAGGTTATTTAACCCGCCGGGGCGTTATATTTTCGTCAATATGGCGCCCTGAACCTGCTTCGAACCCTATAGCGATCACGCTCAGCTATTTAAGGGCTGTGGCTTGTAAGAAGTATTGAGTTTGCTTAAATCGACATTTTTTTGTGCTTTTTCAAGGCTGTAAGTCGCCTGAATTCTCAGCCACATTTCCGGCGTACTCCCCAGAACGGCAGCCAACTTGATGGCCATTTCAGGCGTGATTGTCGTCGTTCCGGAGACCATGCGTGAAGCGGTTGACGGGGCAATTGCCAGTGCACGGGCGAGTTCCCGAATACCAATGTTGAGGTCTTCCATAATGCCGGCGATGACTTCTCCGGCATGAGGCGGGTTAAACATTTTCATCCTTGATAATCCTCTTAATTAATATCCAGGCATCTTCATTAATATCCAGGCATCTTCGTTAATGCTCCCTGGTGTGGAACACTTTAGCTACGTGTTCCTTACTGTGCAACACTCTTCAATCCTTTCAATTCACTTCTTTTTGTCAGGCCCATTTGGCGACAGGTGGCAGCACTTATCAGTCATCCCTGGCCCTAATCAGGCTTGCTGCACAGCAATCTCGGTCAGCTTTTCATCGGTAGCCCGTTCTTCTGCCAGCGTTTCACCCAATAATTTCGCGGCATCTTTATAGCCCAGCTTGAGGGCAAGGGCCTGTAATGTGCCATAAGCTGCCATTTCATAATGCTCAACCTTTTGAGCGGCACCAATCAGGCCGGCATCGCGAACCGGGCCGGCTTCCACGGAGTCGATAATTTCCTGAGCTTCTTCGGCCAGGCCTTCCAGGGCATGGCATTTCATCCTTTTGATATGCACGCCGTCTGTGGCTTCAACCAGCTGATCGATGCGTTCAATTTGACCGCGTGTTTCTTCCAAATGTTGTTTAAAAGCAGCAACAAGTTTCTCATCGGTGGCGGCACGCGCCATTTTTGGCAGTGCACGGGTAATCTGTTTTTCAGCACTATAAATATCCGATAAATCATGAATAAACAGATCTTCAAGCGTTTTAATTGTCATATTGATTCCAGTAATAAATAAATTAAACAGGATGTACACCTCAAGCGTAGCCGAAGAAAAAAGTTTACCCGGACGGTGACTGTTTATTTTTCATTATTGCGTCAAATAACACGGTGGGATAAAAATAATCCTGTGTAAAATAAAAAATAAATGATGAGTGGTAAGCGCGCAGTGTGATGAATTAAAGGAAGAAATAAAGCGTTAGCTGATTAACAGCATGAATTAATGTTTGGCAGGCAGCAGATTTATGATGCCTGCAGCGGTTATTTCAATGGTTAATTCACCGGCAGTGCCAGCACTTGCTGCGTGGTCTTAATCTCAGCAAACACATCAGCCACACCGGCCAGGGCAGCACGCTGTAAATCGTTATGGTGAATCACCTTGCCATCCCAGGTGGCCAGATCGCGGGTGGCGGTGGCATCTTCCGGGATAATCACCTGGTAGCCGAGCGGCACCGCATCACGCGCGGTGGAGGAGACGCACATATGGGTCATCAGACCGGTCACAATCAGATCGCTGATCCCTAACTTCTTCAACTGCGCATCCAGGTCGGTGCCCACGAATGAGCTCGGGGTGGCTTTGGTGATCACAATGTCACCGTTCGCCGGGCTCAGATCCTTGTGAAAATCGGCAAAGTGGCTGCCTTTGGCAAACAGCGGGCCGTCTGCCGGGCCTTCATGACGCACGAAGACCACCGTCATGCCTTTTTTATGGGCAAAATCCACCAGCTTTTTCGCCTCTTTCAGCGCTTTCAGGCCATCAGGGATTTTCATTTTTCCATCAAAGTATTCGTACTGGAAATCGACCACAATCAGCGCGGTTTTTTTCGCGGTCAGCGAAGTGATGGGCGTGGCGCCACTCAGGGTGCGGATGGTTGGCGCGTTAGCCTGGCGACCGTCGGCGAAGGCGGCGGAAGACGCCATCATTGACAGCGCCAGGGTAGAACAGATAAACAATTTCTTCATGGTATTGTCCTTCTCAGTTTAAGGTAGCGGTGCCGCTGGCACCCTTGTTAACGGCGAGAAGTATGACGATTTTCGTCGATGTCCAGCAGTAGCCTGGATAACCAAAAGCGAGCAGATTGGGCCAACCTCAGGGAGAACACCGGTGATAACCCGCGTAGCGATAGTGGTATTTGATGACATCATCCCTTTTCATCTTTCCGTGCCGTGCGCGGTGTTTGAAAAGGCGCTTAATCCTGACGGAACGCCCGCCTATCAGATGACCATCTGCGCGCCCGAACCGGGCGTGCTGCGCACCAACGCCGGTTTTTCTATCGTGGCCGAACACGGGCTGGAGGCGTTGCAGGAAGCTGAGATGGTGATTGTGCCGAGCTGGACGGATCCGGCCCGGTCGCCTTGCCCAACGCTGTTAACGTCGCTGCGGGAAGCGCATCAGCTCGGCGCGACGATAGTGGGGTTGTGTATGGGCGCCTTTGTGCTGGCGGCGGCGGGATTGCTGGATGGACGGCGGGCGACGACGCACTGGCACTGGACGCCGGAATTTATCCGCCTCTATCCGCAGGTCAACATCGATAGGGATGTGCTGTATATCGACGAGGGCGACATTGTGACGTCAGCAGGAACGGCCGCCAGTATTGACTGCTGCCTGCATCTGGTGAGGAAACTGCGCGGGGCCGATGTGGCAAATAGCGTGGCGCGACTGCTGGTGGTGCCGCCGCATCGACAGGGCGGGCAGGCGCAGTACGTCGAGCAGCCGGTGTATAACACCAAAAGCGGCGATCACTTTCTGGCATCGCTTAACTGGGCAACGGAAAATTTGCAGCAGCCAATTTCACTGGAGTCGCTGGCCGAACGTGCCTTTATGAGCCGCCGCAGCTTCACCCGACGCTTCCAGCAAACCACCGGTACCACTTTTACGCAGTGGCTGTTAAACCAAAGGCTGGCGGTGGCACAGCGCTTCCTGGAAAAAACCGACCAGTCGGTGGAGCAGGTCGCCTGCCATGCGGGCTTTACCTCCGCAGTGGTGTTGCGCCGTCATTTCAAAAAGCAGTTCAACACTTCGCCAGGCCGATACCGCCGGGAGTTCGGGGCAAGGTAAACACGCTGTCGGACATCCCCCAACGCATTCGCCAGAACAGCCCGATTTCTCGGGCTGAATGACAGTGGCTTAGTGAACCTGCAACAGCGCTTCGCCGTCAATCATGGCTAAACCATGACGGGTGCGGATAAAGCGCGGGGCCTTAAGATCGTCAGCCAGTACGTGCAGCATATCGTAGAGCATTTCGATCAGCTGGTCTGACAGATCTGTCGGCTGCTGCTGGCTAAGCAACACCAGCGTCAGGGCCGAACAATATCCGCAGAGCGTATCCGAATCGGCCGTCAGCGGATTGACAGCGCCGCAGGGCTGACCCTCATCGACCGTTAACTGCGCAACCAGATAATCCGGCAAGGGCTGCTCTAATACCAGCTTCAGCACTTCCAGCCCGGCGAACAACCGGCCACAGAGCGCCATGCGTTCGGTGGTACTGTCATTCTCAATTAATGCGTCGACGTAGCATTGGCACCGATCCAATATCTGGAACAGATCCAGCGCAGGACTTACCGGTAATTCCAGCAGTGCCGTGATTTCAAGATCAAAAATAGACGGTGTGGAAGTGAAATCATGTCGAACGTCTGTGTTACTATTCGCGATAGCCATATTCGTTGGTCCTTAACGTGTGTGGTCAGACGCCCTGATTGTGGTTCCAAGCACTTTCGGGGCGTTGCTTTTTGTTACGCGGAAATAAGGGGTTGTGCGTAACAGAAACTATTCTCCTGTATGGATATATAGGAGTCAATGCTAAAACGACGGTAAATACTGACGCGGGAGAATGTCGTTTATTTTCTTCGAGGCGGCTCGCAAAAATAATTAAACGCGGGTTTTTGTTGCAGGATTAGTGCGGACGCCAGAAGAGTATTGGTGTTGCGCATAATAATAAAATGTTAATAAGAGATGTAATGGTTTTTATTATTCATCATACCTTTCGGGCTACGCGCCAATAATCCTGACCTGATATCTGCTGCTAATCTTCCTTGTTTTCCGAAAACCGGTTCTGCAAATGCGCACGCTCACTGCCTGACTCTGTCCTGAGCCTCAAATTCATCTGCCCGACACTTAGCCTTAACCCCGCTGTCACATTGCGCACGCACCATACCTGCATTGAAAAAGTCAGGTCGCCAGAGCATTGCCGTCTCGCGACACCGCCTCCTCCCTGTGATTGAGGATTTTTCCATGCTGAACCTGTCCAGACATCCGACCACTGTATATCAGGCGATTGCCGCCCAGCTTGAAACGGAACTCAGCAACACCTACCGCTGCGGGGAATACCTGCCTTCCGAAAAACAGCTGGCGGAGCGCTATGCCGTTAATCGCCATACGCTACGCCGCGCGGTGGATGAGCTGGTCAATAAAGGCCTGGTGCAACGGCGGCAGGGCGTTGGCATCCTGGTGCTGATGCGCCCGTACAACTATCCGCTGCATTCTCAGGCGCGCTTCAGCCAGAACCTGCTGGAGCAAGGCAGCCATCCCACCAGCGAACGTCTGCTGGCGGTGCTGCGTCCCTGCAATGCGGAAATCGCCACGGCGCTCGGCCTCGTTGAGGGCGACACGGTGATCCATCTGCGCACCCTGCGTCGGGTGAACGGCGTGCCGGTGTGCGTGATTAATCACTATCTTCCCGACCTGCGCTGGTGGCCGAGCCTGCAGCAGTTCAACAGCGGATCGCTGCATGACTATATGCAACAGAACCTGTCGCTGGCGTTGTCCCGCAAGCAGACCCGCATTACCGCACGGCGCGCCCAGGCTAAGGAGAGCAAGCTGCTGGAAGTCGCGCTGCACTCGCCTTTGCTGTGCGTCCGCACGCTTAACACCACCGGCGAGCAGCAACTGGCGGAATACTCCGTCAGCCTGACGCGCGCCGACATGATTGAACTGACGCTGGAGCACTAAATGGATCCGATCAAGGCAAGACAGCGCTGGCTGTCGGTGCTGGCTCATTGTCAGCCCGCGCAGCTGCTGGCCCACTGGCAGCCGCTGAATCTTCATCCGCATTACGAACAACTGAGGGTGCCGGAAACCGGTTTGACCCGCCTGCAGGCCAGAATGGGCGGCACCGGTCGCCGCTTTATTGTGGGCGATACCACCGTCACCCGCGCCGTGGTGCGGCTGGATGACGGCATCTGTGGTTACAGCTACGTGATAGGCCGTAATAAAGCGCATGCCGAACTGTGCGCGGTACTGGATGCCCTGTTGCAACAGAGCAGCAGCGCCGAACGGATACAGCAACAGATCATCGCGCCTCTGGCCGCCGCCCGCCAGGAGCTTCTGACCCAGCGTGCCCGCGAAATCGCCAGCAGCCGCGTCGACTTCTTTACCCTTGTCCGGGGAGATAATTAATGACCTTACTTGCCAGCTTTACCCATCCGGTTGCCGATTCCCAGCGGGCCTTTCGCCGCATCCTGAAAGCCATGAGCGAGCCGGGCGTGATGGTCTCGTTGCCGCAGCTGCCGGCCTGGGGACGGGTATCTTCCGCCGCCACCGCGGTACTGATGACGCTGGTCGACCGGGAAACGCCGGTTTACCTCGACAGCACCCTGAATGACGAGGCGCTGCTGACCAATCTGCGCTTCCACACCGGCGCGCCGGTAACCGAACAGACCGACGCGCCGTTTGCGCTGCTGCATGCCAAATCCGATACCGCGATTGGGCAGTTTTCGGCAGGCAATAACGTTTCGCCGGAGAAAAGCACCACGGTGATTATCGAAGTGCCAGGCCTCAACGGCGGGCTGACGCTGCGCCTCAGCGGTCCCGGCCTGCTGGAAACGCGGGCGATTGCACCGCAGCTGTCGGAAGGCGTGCTGCAATATCTGCGCGAGCGCCCGCACTGCTTCCCGCAGGGCATCGATCTGATTTTCACCTGTGGCGAAAACATGATGGCGTTGCCACGCACCACTGACGTGAGGGTCTGCTGATGTACGTTGCCGTTAAAGGGGGCGAGAAGGCGATTGAAGCCGCCCATCAGCTGCAGGAAAACCTGCGCCGTGGCGAAGGCAAGGATGAACTGCAGTGCCAGCAGATCGACCAGCAGCTCGGGCTGGCGGTCGATCGGGTGATGACCGAAGGCGGCATCCACGATCGTGAACTGGCGGCGCTGGCGATCAAGCAGGCCTCAGGCGATTTGGTGGAAGCCATCTTCCTGCTGCGCGCCTATCGCACCACCTTGCCACGCCTGGCCGACAGCCTGCCGCTGGCCACCGAGAATATGCGGCTGGAACGTCGCATCTCCGCCGTCTACAAAGATTTGCCCGGCGGACAGGTGCTCGGCCCGACCTATGACTACACCCATCGCCTGCTGGATTTCACCCTGCTGGCAGAAGGTAAAGCGCCCGCTGCGCCGCGTGCCGAACAGCCGCTGGATGAACGCTGCGCGCATACCTTTGACCTGATGACGCGCGAAGGGCTGGCCCTGCGGGAAGAGGATGACGGCAGCGAACCGGTGGATATCACCCGCGATCCGCCGTCCTATCCGTCGCCGCGTTCCGCCCGTCTGCAACAGCTGGTGCGCGGCGATGAAGGTTTCCTGCTGTCGCTGGGTTACTCGACCCAGCGCGGCTACGGACGTAATCACCCGTTTGCCGCGGAAATCCGCACCGGCTATCTGACGGTGGAGATTGCGCCGGAAGAGCTGGGCTTTTCGCTGGATATCGGCGAGATCCTGCTGACCGAATGCGAGATGGTCAACGGCTTCACCACGCCTGCCGATAAGGCACCGCACCTGACGCGCGGCTATGGCCTGGTGTTTGGCCGCGCCGAACGCAAAGCAATGGCGATGGCGCTGGTGGATCGCGCGCTGCAAACCGGCGAACACGGCGAGCGCGTGACCAGCCCGGCGCAGGACGAAGAGTTTGTGCTGTCCCACGCCGATAACGTGGAGGCGGCGGGCTTCGTCTCGCACCTTAAGCTTCCGCACTATGTTGATTTCCAGGCCGAGCTTGAGCTGCTCAACCGCCTGCGTGCCGAATACCAGGAGAAGCACCGTGACTGAACTGAGCGGTTATAACCCCGGCTACCTTGATGAACAGAGCAAACGCACTATTCGTCGGGCGATCCTGAAAGCGGTGGCCATTCCGGGCTATCAGGTGCCGTTCGGCGGCCGCGAAATGCCGATGCCCTATGGCTGGGGCACCGGCGGCATCCAGCTGACCGCCAGCATCATTGGCGAACATGATGTGCTGAAGGTGATTGATCAGGGCGCGGACGACACCACCAACGCCGTCTCGATCCGTCGCTTCTTCCAGCGGGTGAGCGGCGCGGCGACCACCGAGCGCACGGTGGATGCCACCCTGATTCAGACCCGTCACCGTATACCTGAAACGCCGCTGACCGAAGATCAGATCCTGATTTTCCAGGTGCCAATCCCGGAACCGCTGCGCTTTATCGAGCCGCGCGAAACCGAAACCCGCACCATGCACGCCCTGGAAGAGTACGGAATTATGCAGGTGAAGCTGTATGAAGATATCGCCCGCTACGGCCATATCGCCACCACCTACGCCTATCCAGTGAAGGTCAACGATCGCTATGTGATGGACCCGTCGCCAATCCCGAAATTCGACAACCCGAAGATGGACATGATGCCCGCGCTGCAGCTGTTTGGTGCCGGGCGTGAAAAGCGCATCTACGCCTTGCCGCCGTACACCAAGGTGGAAAGCCTGGACTTTGACGATCACCCGTTCACCGTGCAGAAGTGGGAAGAACCCTGCGCGATTTGCGGTTCACGGCACAGCTATCTGGACGAAGTGGTGCTCGACGATCAGGGGACCCGGCTGTTTGTCTGCTCCGACACCGATTACTGCCACCAGCAACAAGAGGCACACCAAGCATGATCAGCGAACACCCCCTGCTGGCCGTTAACCAGTTAACCCACCTTTATGCGCCAGGCAAAGGCTTCCGCGACGTGTCGTTCGAGCTGTATCCCGGTGAAGTGCTGGGCATTGTCGGCGAGTCCGGCTCCGGTAAAACCACGCTGCTGAAGGCCATTTCCGCGCGCCTGGCACCGCAGCAGGGCAACATTATTTATCAGGGACAGGATCTGTACGCCTTAAACGAAAGCGATCGCCGCCGGCTGCTGCGCACCGAATGGGGCGTGGTCCATCAGTATCCGATGGATGGCCTGCGTCCGCAGGTGTCTGCCGGGGGCAATATCGGCGAGCGGCTGATGGCCGTCGGCCAGCGCCATTACGGCAACATCCGCGAGACGGCCGGCCAGTGGCTGGAAGATGTCGAAATCCCGCTGTCGCGCATCGACGATCTGCCGGGCACCTTCTCCGGCGGCATGCAGCAGCGTCTGCAGATTGCCCGCAACCTGGTAACGCATCCGAAGCTGGTGTTTATGGATGAGCCAACCGGCGGGCTGGACGTGTCGGTGCAGGCGCGCCTGCTCGATCTGCTGCGCAGCCTGGTGCGGGATCTGAATCTGGCGGTGGTGATTGTCACCCACGATCTGGGCGTCGCGCGTCTGCTGGCCCATCGCCTGCTGGTAATGAAAGAGGGTGAGGTGGTGGAAAGCGGGCTGACCGATCGGGTGCTGGACGATCCGCATCATCCTTACACGCAGCTGCTGGTCTCTTCGGTGTTGGGTTAACTCTGGAATAAAACATGACTCTTCAACTTCGCGTCGAAAATTTGTCGAAAACCTTCGTGCTGCATAATCAGCACGGTGCCGAGCTTCCGGTTTTACAGCATGCCAGCCTGGAGGTGGGGGCGGGGGAATGCGTGGTGCTGCACGGCCATTCGGGCAGCGGGAAATCCACGCTGCTGCGTTCGCTGTACGCCAACTATTTGCCGGACAGCGGTCATATCTGGGTCAGGCATCAGCAGGAATGGATCGATCTGGTCAGCGCGCCGGCGCGACAGATCCTCGCACTGCGCCGCGACACCATTGGTTGGGTCAGCCAGTTTTTGCGGGTGATCCCGCGCATCACCACTCTGGACGTGGTGGCGCAGCCGCTGCGGGAACGGGGAGTGGATCGTCAGGAGAGCGAGGAGCGCGCCAAAGCCCTGCTCAGCCGTCTGAATGTGCCTTCCGGCCTGTGGGGACTGGCACCGTCAACCTTCTCGGGCGGTGAGCAGCAGCGGGTAAACATCGCCCGTGGCTTTATCGCCGATTATCCGGTGTTGCTGCTGGATGAACCGACCGCCTCGCTGGACAGCACCAACAGCGCCGCGGTGGTCAGCCTGATTGAACAAGCCCGCGATCGCGGTGCCGCCATCGTGGGCATCTTCCACGATAGCGCGGTGCGCGACCGTATTGCCAACCGTCTGCATGTGATGAACCCTGTGACCGGGAGCGCCTTATGATCATCAATAACGTCAAACTGATTCTGGAAAATGAAGTGGTCAACGGATCGCTGGCCGGTGAAAACGGCGTGATCCGGGCTTTTTCGGACACCGCAAGCCAGCTGCCGGGCGCAATCGACGGCGAAGGCGGCTGGTTGATGCCGGGGATGGTCGAGCTGCACACCGATAACCTCGACAAATTCTTTACCCCGCGTCCGAAGGTGGACTGGCCGGCCCACTCGGCGATGAGCAGCCACGATGCGCTGATGGTCGCCAACGGCATTACTACCGTGCTGGATGCGATTGGGGTCGGCGACGTGCGTGACGGCGGCCACCGGCTGGATAATCTGGAGAAGATGATCAACGCCATTCGCTACAGCGAAAAGCACGGCCTGAATCGCGCCGAGCACCGCCTGCACCTGCGCTGCGAACTGCCGCATGACTCCACCCAGCCGCTGTTTGAGCAGCTGATGTGCACGCCGGAACTGTCGCTGGTGTCGTTGATGGACCACTCGCCGGGCCAGCGTCAGTACACCTCGCTGGAGAAGTACCGCGTCTATTTCCAGGGCAAATACAACCTGAGCGATACGGAAATGGATGAGTTTGAATCCAGCCAGCTGCGCTATGCCGATCGCTGGTCAAAGCCGAACCGCGAAGGGATTTCCGCCTGGTGCCGCAAATACAATATTCCGCTGGCCAGTCATGACGACGCCACGCTGGCCCACGTTGAAGAGTCAAAGCAGGTGGGCAGCGTGATTGCGGAATTCCCAACCACCGAAGAGGCGGCGAGAGCCTCCCGCGAGCAGGGATTGCAGGTGCTGATGGGCGCGCCGAACATCGTGCGCGGCGGATCGCATTCCGGCAACGTGGCCGCGCATCAGCTGGCGGCGCTGGGTCTGCTGGATATTCTCTCCTCCGATTACTATCCGGCCAGCCTACTGGATGCGGCCTTCCGTATCGCCAACGATGCAGATAATGGCTACGACCTGCCGGCGGCCATTGCGCTGGTGACCCGCAATCCGGCCCGTTCGATTGGCCTTCACGATCGCGGGGTAATTGCCGAAGGGAAGCGCGCCGATCTGGTGCTGGTTAAGCAGCATAACCAGCAGGTTTACGTGCGGTCGGTGTGGGCGAAAGGCAAGGCCGTTTACTGATGGCCAGGCTGATCTGGCTGATGGGCGCATCAGGATCGGGCAAGGACAGCCTGCTTGACGCGCTGCGGGAAACGGCTCCTGCCGGGGTGCTGGTGGCCCATCGCTACATTACCCGCGCTGCCGACGCCGGGGGCGAAAACCATGTCGCCCTCAGCGAGGCCGAGTTCAGCCGGCGGCGAGAGAGCGGGCTGTTTGCCATTGACTGGCAGGCGCATCAGCACAGCTACGCGCTGGGCATCGAGATCGACTTCTGGCTATCGCAAGGGCTGGATGTGGTGGTGAACGGTTCACGGCTGCATCTGCCGGCCGTTGAACGGCGTTATGGCGCGCAGCTGCTGCCGGTCTGTTTGCAGGTCTCGCCTGACGTGCTGGCGCAGCGGCTGCGTCAGCGGGGCAGGGAGAGCGAAGAGCAGATTGCCCTTCGGCTGCGCCGCGCAGAGGAAGGAGCGCCCGCATGCTGCACGATGCTGAATAACGACGGTCCGCTCAGCCAGACGCTGGACCATTTTCTGACGCTGCTGTCCGAGCCCGCGGCGTAAACGGCCTGATGGCGCTGGGGTTTTCTCTTTCACCTTCCGGCGTCACGCTTTCATCATCCTGTTGTCATTAAAACGTCACCCCGCTCACCCTTAATAGGGCGCACAAGGCGTAACGCCTGACTCACTACGGGAAATATTATGGCACAGGCACTTTTAAAACCGGCTCCCGCTCCTGACGTCACACCGCTACGGGCAGCACAGAAAAAAGTTCTGGCAGTGAAGGGCCTCGGCAAAGCCTATAACGCGCAGGAACGCGTGTTGCACGACATCAATTTCGATCTGCACGCCGGTGAGCTGGTGGCGGTGGTTGGCCGTTCCGGCGCGGGGAAATCCACCTTGCTGCACGTGCTGAACGGCACCTTACCGGCCACGGACGGTGAAATTGTTAATTACCGCGACGGCGGTCAACAGCAGAACATCGTTGAGCTGAATGCGCGCCAGATGCGCGAATGGCGCAGCGAATGCGGGATGATTTTCCAGGACTTCTGCCTGGTTCCGCGCCTCGATGTGCTCACCAATGTCCTGCTTGGCCGTCTCAGCCAGACCTCTACCCTGAAATCCTTCTTCAAAGTGTTCCCGGATGCGGATCGTGCCCGTGCGATTGGCCTGCTGGAGTGGCTGAATATGCTGCCGCAGGCGCTGCAACGCGCCGAGAACCTGTCCGGCGGACAGATGCAGCGCGTGGCGATTTGCCGTGCGCTGATGCAAAACCCAAAGATTCTGCTGGCCGACGAACCGGTCGCTTCCCTCGATCCAAAAAACACCCGCCGCATTATGGATGTGTTGCGTCAGGTGAGCGACAACGGCATCAGCGTGATGGTCAACCTGCATTCGGTTGAGCTGGTGAAAGAGTACTGCACCCGCGCCATTGGCATTGCCAAGGGGCGCATTGTGTTTGACGGGCATCCGTCGCAGTTAACAGAAGATCTTCTCCATACGCTGTATGGCGAAGAGATGACGCAACTTAACTAAGACCTTTTTGGGATACGGACTCAGCAATGAAAAAATTATTTTTATCGGCAGTACTGGCCAGCGTGATGGCGTCTGGCGTTGCTCAGGCTGCCACGCCAAAGGAACTGAACTTAGGCATTTTGGGTGGTCAGAACGCCACGCAGCAGATTGGTGATAACCAGTGCGTGAAGGATTTCTTTGATAAAGAGCTGGGTACCGATACCAGGCTGCGCAACTCTTCCGACTACTCTGGCGTGATCCAGGGCCTGCTGGGCGGCAAAGTGGATATGGTGTTTAGCATGTCACCGTCGTCTTACGCTTCGGTGTACATCAACGATCCGAAAGCGGTGGACGTGGTCGGCATCGCGGCGGACGACACCGACAAGTCAACCGGTTACCACTCGGTGGTGATCGTCAAGGCCGACAGCCCGTACAAAAAACTGTCCGACCTGAAGGGCAAATCATTCGGCATGGCCGATCCGGATTCGACGTCTGGCTTCCTGATCCCGAACCAGGCGTTCAAGAAAGAGTTTGGCGGCAGCGTGGATGATAAGTACAACGGCTTCTTCAAAAGCGTGACCTTCTCCGGTGGCCATGAGCAGGACGTGTTAGGCGTGCTGAACGGCCAGTTCGAAGGCGCGGTGACCTGGGCGTCAATGATCGGTGATTACAACACCGGTTACACCAGCGGCGCGTTCACCCGTATGATCCGCATGGATCACCCGGACCTGATGAAGCAAATCCGCATTATCTGGGAATCGCCGTTGATTCCTAACGGCCCAATCCTGGTGAGCAACAAGCTGGATCCGGAGTTCAAAGCCAAACTGATTACCGCCATTAAGAAGCTGGATACCAGCAACCACAGCTGCTTTATCAAGGCGATGGGCGGCACGCAGCACATTGCGCCAGCCACCGTGGCTGACTACAAAAACATCATCGATATGAAACGCGAGCTGACCAAGGGCGCGCGTTAAGCTGTCACTGCGGGCAACGCCCTGTGCTGTGAGCAGGGCGTTGCCAGAAGAGAGTTCCGTATGCAAAACACTGAGTTCGAGCGCTATTATCAGCAGATCCGTGGCAGGCAAAAACGCGATACGGTGCTCTGGTCACTGGTTCTGTTGGCACTGTATCTGGCTTCCGGCACTATTTCTGAGTTCAGCCTGACCACCGTCTGGTCATCCCTTCCGCATTTCTTCGATTACCTGGCCGAAACCGTCCCTGTTCTGCACTGGAAGATGCTGTTTGCCGATGGGCACACGGAAGGGTCGCTGGCGTACTGGGGTTACCGTCTGCATATTCAGCTGCCGTTAATCTGGGAGACGCTGAATCTGGCGTTAGCGGCGACCATCCTGTCGGTGATTGTCGCGGTGATCCTGGCGTTTCTGGCGGCGGATAATACCCAGTCGCCGGTTGCGGTGCGCTATGCCATCCGCACGGCGGTGGCCTTTTTACGCACCATGCCCGAGCTGGCGTGGGCGGTGATGTTTGTGATGGCCTTTGGCATTGGGGTGATCCCCGGCTTTATGGCGCTGGCATTGCACACCATCGGCAGTCTGACCAAGCTGTTTTATGAAGCGATTGAGAGTGCGTCCGACAAGCCGGGGCGCGGGCTGGCGTCCTGTGGTGCCGGGCCGTTGCAGAGAATGCGCTTTGCCCTGTGGCCGCAGGTGAAACCGGTGTTTCTGTCATACAGCTTTATGCGTCTTGAGGTGAATTTCCGTCAGTCGACCATTCTCGGGCTGGTGGGTGCCGGTGGGATAGGTCAGGAGCTGATGACCAATATCAAACTGGATCGTTACGATCAGGTGAGCATGACCATGCTGTTGATTATCGTGGTGGTGTCGTTACTGGATACGCTCTCCGGGCGGTTACGCCGCTGGGTGGTTGAGGGGAAAGCAGCATGATTGCACTAGCCGGTTCAGAGACATTGCACCGCCTGAAAGCGCAGCACAGCGAGCTGTTTTCTGTTCAGCGCCGTTATTTGCGCCGGACAGGAATGGTGGCGGCGTGCATTCTGGCTTACTACATTTTCTTTTTTAACATGTTTGGCATTAGCTGGGCGCAGATCGCCACCGGTTCGCTGCAAATCAGCCGTTATTTCCTGCGGATGTTTGTCTGGCATGACGTGGCCAACTGGCCGTTCGCCTATTACTTCAACCAGATTTTCATCACCCTGGCGATCGTGTTTGCCGGCACCCTCACCGCCACGCTGGTGGCGTTACCGGTGTCTTTCCTTGCGGCGCGCAATGTGATGTCATCGAAGCCGCTGCGGCCGGTGGCGCTGGTGGTCCGGCGTTTACTGGATATTATGCGCGGCATTGATATGGCGATTTGGGGACTGATTTTTGTCCGCGCCGTCGGGATGGGGCCGTTGGCTGGGGTGCTGGCGATTGTGATGCAGGATGTCGGGTTGTTGGGCAAGCTGTATGCGGAAGGGCACGAAGCGGTCGAGCGCTCGCCGGGCAGGGGATTGAATGCGGTGGGCGCGAACGCGTTGCAGAAGCACCGCTACGCGATTTTCACCCAGTCTTTCCCGGCGTTTCTGGCATTGAGTCTGTATCAGATTGAGTCGAACACCCGTTCAGCGGCGGTATTGGGGTTTGTCGGCGCAGGCGGCGTGGGTCTGGTGTATGCCGAGAATATGCGTTTATGGAACTGGGATGTGGTGATGTTTATCACCCTGATTCTGGTGGTGATCGTGATGGCGATGGATTACGTGTCTGCCAAATTGCGTAAGCGCTATATCACCGGCAAAGCGATTCCGTTGTTTGGTCAGGAATAGGGTCGGGATAAAAGGGATGCCGCAACCCTGCGGCATCCACCCGGCCAACGCGCCCTGTGCTGCCACCCCTCAGGCTTCGGTGCTGGATAGTTATTTAACCTTGAGCAGGCTCAGCGCGTTTTTTCTGAAATGTGCAGTGAGGAAATCGACTAATACCCGGATCTTAGGTGAAGCATGTTGACTCGCAGGCCATAAGATATGAAAAGTGCCCTGCCAGTCGATAAACTCATCAAGTACTGAAACCAGTTCTCCCTCTGCAATTAACGCCCGTACGGCAAAATCCGGCAGCCAGGCAATCCCAAGCCCACGCAGGGCGAAACAGACACGTGTTTCGATGTTATTGCACACCATCGACACCGGCAGGGTCAGATGTCCGGCCAGACGCAATGGCCAATTTTCTAACTTGCCGGTATGTGAAAAACGGTAGTGCAGACAACTGTGCTGTAAGAGATCGTCGGGAGATTGCGGCAGGCCTTTCTCCAACAGATAAGCCGGAGACGCAACCAGCACACTGCCAAAATACCCAAGCCGCCTGGCGGACAGGCGCGAATCTGCGGGTTCTCCCATGCGGATCACCGCATCAAAACCTTCCTGGATGACGTCTACCAAATTATCAGTGAAGTCCAGATCGAGGCTGATTTCCGGATACTGGCGCATAAAATCACCGAGCACGGGCAGCATTAATGAGCTGACCAGTGGCAGACTGATGCGCAGCCTGCCGGAAGGGTTGCTTCTGGCCTGTGATAACTCCAGATGCGCCGCTTCAATTTCCGCGATAATACGCCTGCATCGCGCCAGGAAGAGCAGTCCTTCAGCGGTCAGCGTGATACTTCGGGTGCTTCTGTGGAACAACCGCACGCCCAGTTTTTCCTCAAGCCGGGCTACATTTTTTCCCACTGCCGAGGCCGAAAGTCCAAGCAGGCGCCCGGCACTGACAAAGCTCCGCGTTTCCGCTACCTGCACAAATACGTCGATGCCACTCAGACTTTCCATTACGCCATCCATTCAAGAAATATATTCCGGAGTAAAGGGAACTATACCCTGGTTTTTCTTTAATAAAGGCACGGATAAGGTAATGGTCTCTTTGGCAACGCGTGGAAAAACCTTATGAATATGATTACTCACCGGCTAAACGGTGGTGATGCGATAGCAAATGTCGTTAAACAGGCAATTGAACGGCAGCATTTGACGGGGATTATGTTACTTATTTCTCGCAAAAAAACCGCGGTGTATGCGGGATGAAAACTTACGCGATTCAACAAAACAGGGCTGACAAACTGCCCGTCTCTCCCCTCTGCGCACTGGCCCTTGCCGGTTTTATTACTATTCTAACCGAGGCATTACCTGCCGGGATGCTGCCTCAGATTGGCCACAGTCTGGCTATTTCAAATTCACTCGCCGGGCAATTGGTTTCAGTCTATGCGCTGGGTTCTCTGCTGGCGGCCATTCCACTGATGCTTGCCACGCAAAGGCTGCGTCGAAGGCCGTTACTTCTTTTTGCGGTTGGCGGCTTCGCGTTGGCCAATACGGTCACTGCATTTTCAGCGAGTTACTGGCTGACGCTGACCGCCAGGTTTATTGCAGGCGTCTCGGCAGGGCTGCTGTGGGCATTGATAGCCGGTTATGCCGCCCGTCTGGTGCAGGATGCGCTTAAAGGCCGGGCCATCGCGCTGGCGATGGTTGGCACACCTCTCGCTCTGTCAGTGGGCATTCCATTGGGGAGCTGGCTCAGTGAATACATTGGATGGCGTAATTGTTTTTATATCATCAGCGGCATGACGCTCTTTTTGATGGGATGGATCCAGTTCAGCGTGCCGGACTTTCCCGGTCAGGCCGCGACAAAACGGTTGTCGTTAAGGCGTGTTTTTTTGGCACCGGGCATCCGACCTGTTCTTGCCGCCACGCTGATATTTGTTCTTGCGCACAACATTATTTATACCTACATCGCTCCCCTGCTACAAAAGCTGAACATGGGCAACAATATCAGCGCGATTCTCTTGGTGTTTGGTCTCGCTTCGATCATCGGCATTTGGGGTGTTGGGCTGATGATTGACCGGTGGCTCGGTCAATTAACGCTGGCCGCCACGGCGCTGTTTGCGTTCGCTATGCTGATACTGGCAATGGGAACACCAGCCCTGGTATTCATCGCCACCGCCGGTTGGGGGCTGGCATTTGGTGGCGCGGCAACGCTGTTCCAGACCGCGGTAGCAAAAACGGCCGGTGAAGCCGCCGATGTCGCCCAGTCGATGCTGGTAACCGCCTGGAATCTCGCCATTGCCGGAGGCGGACTGGTGGGCGCGGGGCTGTTGAACTTAACAGGAGTAAGAGGGTTTTCATCCCTGTTGATCCTCTTATTGTTCTTTACCTGGCTGATTATCTGGTCAGCGCGGCGGTCTGGCTTTTCTTCACACCCAGGGACCTGAATAACCCCAAAGGGTTGATTTTATCTTCGTCCTCGTCGCTGAGAAATGACTGGCTTTTTAGGTAACAAACACCTGAGCCGATAACCATACAGACCCACAACCAACCCGGAAATAATCAGCAGCAGTGCAAGAATCTTCAGCGACGAGATAGCTTCCCCAAATATCGCCATCGATCCCAGAATGCCGAACACAGGAACTAACAGCGACAAGGGGGCCACGGTAGAAATCGGGTATTGCTTCAGCAGGGAATTCCACACCCAATAGCCAAACAGCGTATTAGGATAAACCTGGAATAATATTGACAGCACAGCGCGATAATCAACGTGGCTGACGAGCGCAGTGTATCCGTTGCTACCGTTGACCAGCCAGTCCAGCAGGAAAAGGGGGAGGGGTGAAAAGGCGCTCGACCAGACCAGGAAGGCAAAAATCTGTTTGGTCGCGGAACGCTTGATAATAATATTGGCGATGCTCCAGGCTATCGCGCCGGCCAGTACCAGCAGCGTCCCTGCGAACGTCACGGAACCATCAGTGATGAAAACAATACTCAGCAAACCCGTACAGGCCAGAGCGAAGCCCGCAATTTGATAGCGGGTGAGGCTTTCTTTAAACACCACACTTCCAAGTAAGATGGTAAAGAAGGCGCTGAATTGCAGCAGCAGTGAAGCTATTCCGGCAGAAAGCCCGGCTTTAATTCCCAGATTAACCAGTCCCCATAAACCGATCCCAAAAACCAGACCATAGCCGATGATATAGCGCCATGGGACATCCGGTTTTTTAATAAAGAATAATGCCGTCAAGGCGCACAGCGTGAAACGTATTCCTGCCAGAATAAAGGGATCGACCGAACTCAGTCCGATCTTAATCACTGAAAAGTTAATACCCCAGATGGCGGTTATCAGGATCGCGAGCAGTAGATGAGATAATTTCATGATTTAGATATTCCTGACCATAAGATAAACGCAAAGGCACTGACCAATGCACCCGCGATACAAACGGATGGCCATCCCCAGAGCGCATAGAGCTGAGTGGCGGCAAGAGCGCCCATGGCGCTACCGATCGAATAAAAACACATATAAGCGGCCACAAGGCGGCTTGCCTCAGCGGGCCTGGCTGAAATGATAATGCTCTGATTAATCACATGTACCGTCTGTACCGCAAAGTCGAGCATGATGACGCCAATAATCAGCCATAACAGTGATGTTTCGGCCCAGGCGATGGGGAGCCATGAGAGTGTCAGCAAGGCCAGAGCGACGCCGCTGGCGCGCCGTCCCTTACCCTGGTCTGCCCACAACCCCGCTTTCGAGGCGGCCAGCGCGCCCGCAATACCCGCTAAACCAAACATGCCTATATGCGTATGTGAAAGCGACATGGCACTGAGCGGCATAACCATGGTGGTCCACAGCATGCTGAAAGCCGCAAAGATAAGCAGCGCCAAAACGCCACGCGTCCTGAGTTGAGGTTCCGTCCTGTACAGGCGAAAGACAGACAGCATCAGAGCGGACCAGCGGGGTTTGGTCGCCGGCGGTGGGGAGGCTGGCATCACTTTCGCCAGCACGAATGCAATGATCATCATCAGGCAGGCTGCGACCAGATACACCGCCCGCCAACCGGCAAGATCGGCAATGGTTCCCGAAATAAAGCGGGCCAGCAGGATCCCCAACACAATGCCGCTGGTCACCTGACCTACCACCGCGCCACGTTTGTGGGGCGTTGCCAGTATTGCTGCCCAGGCAACCATCAGCTGAACCACGACCGCCATCAAGCCGATCAAAAGCATCGCACACAGCAGGATCGGCAGATTCTTAGCTAATCCGGCCGCGATCAGGGCCAGTACTGAAAATCCCAGCAAAGTGATAACAAGGATTTTTCTGTTCAGCCAATCCCCAAGTGGAACCAGAAAGAGCAGGCCGGCCAGGTAGCCTGTCTGGGTGAGGGTGATGACGCTGCCAATCAGACCGGGTTCAACATTCAGGCTGCTTGCCATAGATTCAAGTAGAGGCTGAGCAGAATAGACATTTGCCACCGCCAGGGCGCAGGTGAGTGAGAACAAAAAGGTTATCCACGGTGAAATCTCCCTGTCACCTGCGACAGATGTCTGTTTTACAACGTCAGAATGCGTCTCTGCCTTACCGTCCATACCACCCTCTCTGGTTTCTTTTTGAAACTACATTGCCAAGAACTTACCTGAGTGGTTTTTTTTTGCAACCTCTTTTCCGGGGAGGTATGCTGGCACCTGTTTTCGCAAACGAAGAGATAAAACGGATGGCAAAGCAGGAATCACTTCGGACCAGCGAATGTCCCGTTGCAAGGACCTTAGAGTCGATTGGTGAACGTTGGTGCCTGATGATTATTCGTGAGGCATTTGATGATGTGCGCCGTTTTAGTGAGTTCCAGAAGAATTTAGGGCTGGCCCGAAATATTCTGTCTTCGCGGTTGAAACAGCTGGTTGATATCGGGGTATTTGAGATCTGTCCGGCCTCAGACGGTAGCGCGTATTCAGAGTATGTTCTTACCGATAAAGGGCGGAGTATTTTCCCCATCGTGGTGGCAATCCGCCAGTGGGGCGAGCGCAATGTGTTTGAGAAGGGCGAAATACATTCCGTCCTTGTTGATAACGCGCTTGGAGAACCGGTTCAGTCGCTGGAGGTCCGCTCATCTGACGGCAATAAACTGGCGCCTGGCGACTGCCATCGTCGACGGGTGAGGACAGGCGAGGAGGAAGATCTTGTTTGAGATGATCTGCCCGCAAAATCGATGCTTACAGGCACCCATGCACCCTGGTGATCTCAGAAACCACGTGCATCGTTGCGACCTCGAGCGGTCCGTCATTACGGCATAAAACCCAGCCGTTATCTGCAACTTCTCGCTCGAACGCCTCGGTACACGCGACATGATCGTCCAGCTTGTGGATCACCGTACTGCTTAGCCCACGCGTTCTGGCTGCGGCCCTGGCCCATGAAATCTCCGGCGCTGTGGCCACCCCGACATGCAGATCTGGCGTGCGCACGTTTCTCTCGAGGTTAAGCTGTAAAATCTCTGCAAACGGAACCATCCGGCGAAACGCGGCATCCGACGGGTACCAGCGATCCATCAGGATGATGCTGCCCGCTGGCTGTTTAGCCAGCACATGCCGGGAAATCCATGCACGGCTATCAGCAAAGCGCTGACAAATTTCCCGTTCCAAATCCATGGCGGGATCTCTGGCAAATCTGTTTACCAGGGCCATGGTCTCTTTCCGCCAGGGATCGCTTTTTTTCTCGCACAGCCGGATCACCTTTTTGTTATCAGCCCTGAGTACTTGGGTAACGGCCTCCAACAGTGTGGTTTTACCGACCCCCTTGGGGCCGTCCAGAGAGACAAACAGCGGACGATTCATAGTTGAAATGACGATGGGTAGAGGGTTTGTGTAAAAATTAAAACGGGTAAAAGCATCTTATTTCCATACCAAAGAGATTAGAGAAGTAGCGGCAGATTGCCGGTCTCGTAACAAATTTATCGTAATGAATCACCTATGCTGAGCTTCCACTCCTGAGCGGGTCCTGAACCTCTGTCGCCAGTTCCAGCGATGACAGGCCACTCAGGCATCGTTAGTTAACCCAGTCTTCTAAAACCAGACCGGGCACCCGCTAAAACTCTCTCGTATTGTTTGTCACCAGGATTGCACCGGCTGCGATGGCGCGGATTACGGTTTCCGGCTGCCCGCGCATAATGAACGAGCAGATATTGGTATCAAGCATATCGGTTTTGTTCGTGGTTGAAATCATCTTTCATCGATGACATCGTTCTCACGCTTGGCCATAAAGTCCTCATCAGCTTTCTCCTGCTGCGTAAACGAGCCCCAGGTCGGCCGGACGGGACGCAGGATAATGCTGTCGCCTTCGCGAACAATCTCCAGTTCGCTGACGCCCTCAAAGTCCAGATCGCGCGGCAGAAGGTTCGCGCGGTTAGCACCGTTTTTAAAAATAGAAACTGTCCGCATGGTTTTTCCTCTTTTATCGGGTCGGCAGGATTGTTCCCTGTCAGGTGAAGAAATCAGCGACAGGATATAGTAAATATTTGCGCGAATAGATATAACAGACGCAAAGGACAACCTTACCGCTGAGGAAAACATGGCGCTATCCCATGAATTAATTCTGATTTATTCCACTTACTTTATCGCAACTGCCAGCCCCGGACCGAGCAACATGGCTATTATGGCTACGGCAATGAATAAGGGCCGTGGGGCGGCGTTGGCTCTGGCTGGTGGCGTGATAGGTGGGTCGATGATGTGGGCACTTCTGGCGGCCTGTGGCGTGCTAACCGTGCTGTCGACCTTCGCGCAATTGCTGATCGTGTTAAAAATCGGCGGCGGTTTATACCTGTTATGGCTGGCGTTCAAAGCGAGTAAATCGGCACTTTCGCCTTCTGATCCCACGGTGTTTAAGACCCATGATAAAAGCTTCGCGTATGGCGAACTTTTCCGTCAGGGTATCCTGATGCACGTTGGCAATCCTAAAGCGATCCTCACCTGGGTGGCGATCATGTCTATAGCACTCAAACCAGGTGCGGCAGCTTATACTTTGCCCATGATCATCTTCGGCTGTGCAGCTATTTGCGTGGCGGTGTTCTGCGGTTACGCGCTGCTGTTCTCAACGGCATTAATGAGCGCATTTTATCGTCGAATCCGTCGCGGGCTTGATGCGTTGTTAGCCTGCTGCTTTGCTATTGCTGGCCTGAAGCTGGTTTTCAGTCGTAGCTAAAGGTAGCTCCCTGTTTTATTCATTACTCGCACGGGTGTTTGCCACGTCGGCGGTCGGCACAGTGCAGTCATACGGCCAGGGCAGAATTCCGCCGTGGCTTATCCGGGGCCGTTTTGATTATTAAGGCCGTGCATCGCGTAAGCAGGACCGTAACCTGTGGATGACGGTATCGGGATGACCCGTAACCGGCCCGGACAGGGTGACAAACACCCAGTGACCGGCCTTTAGCCCGCTGCATATTGCCCTGAATTTTTCATCGTCTTCAGGGCGTGTCTGCGGGAATATCATGAGCGGCCGCTTTTCATCCTCTTCAAAATACCGCAGGATCCCAGCTAATTTTTGGTCTGCAGTTATGCCCTCTGGGGCACTGACCACAACGATCGCCGGTCCTTTTCTGATACAGAGATCGGCCACAGAGCGGTCGTCCCTCAAGGCGGGTGAAGACAATTCACCGGCGGGTGATAATATGAAAATATGGCTGTCCAGCGGACCCACCGTTACGTTTTGGCTGATCATGTCTGTTAACCTGTCTTCCCGTTTATTACCAGAGCACGGTTTGCCTGGCATGTTGCGCTGTCTGATTTATTCCTGCCGTTAACTGTGAGCATGAATTGTTTCAATTTTATTACACGGCGATATAAAACGACTCCCTGCCATATAAATTAAACTTAATAAATAAGAAGGGGTTTTTTATATATAAAATGCATGTTCTGTTTTTTCTTTTACATCACAGGGCAGCTTGAGACGAGCATTCGATAATAATCCATTAAATTCATTATCATGAGCTTTGTACAACAACATGCCCTTGCACAGAGTATGGGCTAGTGTGTTGATTATTAAGACGTAAACGCATTAGAACGGGCTAAGTAATAATCATCAGATAAATGAATTTAATCGTGCGGTATCCTGCGTTCGTATTTTTAACTCATCTTCAGTCAGAACGCACATTTTCGGTGATCCGGTGCGGTCGCGTTAAGGGTTTCTTTTCGACCCTGCTATATCTTATTTTTTCATGTTAGAATCCCCGATTATTCTCAATGGGGTAAATAATGATTCTGGATGAAGAAAAGGCCCGGGTGATTGCCTGCGAAATAGGGTATGCCGTGCTGAAAATTATAAAAAAAGGTGACGCTATCACCCAAGATAATATCTCCTCTCTGCTGGAACATAAACGGGCTGAGGTTGACGACGTGCTGCATAAACTGCTGCTTAAGGGGACAGCGCAGTTGATCAGAAACGGTTTTGAAAATTAATGCCGGCATTTTTCCCGCCAGTCGTGATCTTCTGCCTGTAGGGCCCGGTTGTCGTTGATTCACTCTCCTGGTCTAGGGATATCCGCTTTTGAAACGAAGCGGACAGGCTACCGAGGCAGGATTTCCGCTATGAGCGAACAGCGGACGTAGTAACCGCGTTGATTGTAAGTGGGTCAGATATCGTTAGTTATGCTTCTGAGCATGTCCAAAATGAGCTTTGCTGCTGTACCTTCATGATCTAAATCTGGATCATAAATGGTCACTGTGATGCCACAGCAGCGCATATTTCTGAAAAGTTCGCGACAGACATTTACAAGTGTTTCAGAAGACAAACCGGGATTGCCGGGACAATCAACTGCAGACATTTCAGAACTGTCCAGGACATCCATATCAAGATGAATCCAGTAGGGCATTTCAGGAAAAAGGTTGAGCCGCTCGAATATCACATTGATGAGATGATGATCAGGCAACTTAAGCGCGTCAAAGATAGTTATACGTCGGATATCAGTGCCAACAATGTCAGGCCATTCATAATCTTCAAGGAGCGACTCACGCTCTCCCAGCTGAATCACTGCGTCATCCTGAATCAGTGATCCTTCGATACCGGGCCATGCAGTCAGCAATGGCTCTCCCCGACCGGTAACGAGTGCCAAATCCATTCCGGCCGCAGCGCCTGGTCGTGCTCCTGGTTCTCGCTTCCAGTTTCCGGGATGACGGAAATCGCTGTGGCCGTCAATATGCACAAGTGCAAGTTGCCCTAAATGACGCCTGCTGCCCAGTAAGGCTCCGGGCAGTATGGCGCAGTCGCCTCCGATAACAACGGGCTTTAAGTTGCGATGATGCGCCGCCTCAACTTCATCAGCCAATTGTAGATTAAGTTGTCTGAGCTTGTGACCGTTCAGGATATCAGTACCTGACTCACATTCAGGACTGTATTCAGGGCAGGGAACAGTAACAAAGTTACAAAAGGAAAATATTTTATCGAGTCCGTGGTGCATGAGAACTGCTGGCGCGCGGAATGTGCCCGGTATGTGCCCTTCATAAAGAGGGTTGAGACCAAGACTAGACGGCACAAGAATTATTTTTTCCATGAAAATCCTGATATTAACTGGTTTGAGCACCACAGAAACTAAGCTTTCTTACGAAACTGCTTTGTCGCCGAGATAAAATTCGAGGTGCTAACCTGTGCCAGAACGCACAAGGTTCGCTATAAGTTAGAGGCTGACATCCATATTTTAACGTTTATATCGCCGTTTCCACTCATCCACGACATCACCCAAATTCTTAGGGGTAGCATTACTTATCCATATCATAAATTCACGATTGAATCGGAAATTCTCTCCACACTCTTTGATCATAAAACGGCGAACGTTTTGTGTGTTTTTGTAATTTTTATCAGCGATGGTAGAACGTGTTAGTGATGAGCTATGCCAATCGGTTTCCATCTTTCCAGCTCCCGTAATGAGTGGTTTTAAATATAAATTAGTACTCCACTTTAGTCAGAGAAGCTGAAATTTCTCAAGGTCCGCTTTTGGCACACAGCGGACCTCTGGTTAGGAAAGGTCCGCTATGAGCGAGGAGCCGGCTAACGTTTATCGCTGTCAGTGAAGAACGGTAACCGGTACATTCCAAAGCCCTTGTATCCATCCCTCAATGATTTTATCTTTTATGATAAACCCTTCTGTCAGCTGCCCCGGTTTATCAGGGATAAATAACAAGGACTTAACTCATGCCTGCCGCATATATTCGTGCCACCATCGGAGGGGCTGTTTTATTGATGTCAGTCTTGGTCACAGCATCCGCAACGCAGTCTATGTCGAAACCTTCAGAGCATCCGAGTTCGCAGCGTATCTCTGTGCAGACGCAAGGATCTGGCCCTGATGTCATATTGATTCCGGGGCTGGCGTCGTCCCGCGAAGTTTGGGCCGATTTAGCATCAACTTTACGTATGAGCCACCGTATTCATCTTGTTGAGCTTGCGGGCTTTGCAAGTACGCCTGCTATTTCCAATCCACAGGGAAAGGTCGTCGCTCCGGCAGTAGAGGCCATCGCTGATTACATTCAAACCCAGCACATCAAAGCACCGGCGATCGTTGGCCATTCTCTTGGCGGGGAGATTGCATTGATGCTGGGGGCCCGTCATCCCGACCAGATCGGTCGTTTGATGAACGTCGATGCCTTGCCGTTCTATACATTGATGATTGACCCTGCGGCGACCACCGAAACTGCTGTCCGGCACGCTACAACTACGCGGGATTGGCTACTGGGGCAGTCGCCGGAGCAAATCAAAGAGTCTCAGAGAACATCCATCATCCGATTGGCTAAGACCGAGGCGGCGAGGCCAGCTTTAGTGGCTGCGGGGATCAATTCCGATCGCAAAACGGTTGCGGATGCCGTGTATGAATTGATGATTACCGATCTGCGTCCCGAACTCGCCCGCATCAAAGCGCCGATAGAAATCGTCTACGCGTATGACCCTTTATTCGGGATCCCTTCCGCCAGCGTGGATGCAATGTACCGTCAAGCCTATGCTTCTGCACCCGATATCCATTTCACGCGGATCGATGACAGTTTTCACTTTGTCATGCTTGATCAGCCAGAACGGTTTTCCAGCGCGGTAGAGTCTTTCTTAAATCAATAAAGGATGCTGATGCACATCAAGCTGACGATGGAGCAGTATCTGTTGTCCGTCACTCGCACAAGCCCCGATCCATCATCAGGACAGATGTCTGCGCTTCCACTCGTCTGCCACGTCCCCCAATGTTTTGGCATCTTCATTACGTATCCACATCATGAATTCCCGATCGAATCGAAAGTCTTCCCCACACTCTTTAACCATAAAACGACGAACGTTCTGGGTATTTTTGTAGTTTTTATCGACGCGTGTGGTTCGTGTCAGTAATGCGCTATGCCAATCGATTTTCAACTCACTTATCCCCCATCAACGTCTTTTGCTCAGGTTGAAGTGATTTAAACACGTGCCTGCTGAATAGCAGCCAGATGCAAAGGGCGCAGAGCGCGATGGCCGCCAAAATAAGATAAGCGAAGCTCCATGAGGTGTGGCTGACAATGGTGCCAGCCAACGCCGGGCTGAGTGAGGCGCCCAGTCCCTGCAGTAACATTACGAGCCCAAGCGCCGCGTTGATATGCCCTGAGCCATTAAACAGTGCGGCAATCAGTCCGGGGACGGCCACGCCCAAAATACCGGCAGCGACACCGTCCAGCGCCTGCACGGGAAATAAAACGAATTCATTGCTCCAGAACGACGCAATTGCTGCCCGAAAAGGCAACACGAGCAGCGCAATGACGATAAGCCTGGCGTAGCCATACTGTGAGGCGTACCTCGCCGTAAGCAGTGCCACGGGGATCATCACCGCCTGAGAAATCGCGACCGTGAGAGCGGCATAGGTGCCAGGCGTGAACAGAGAACCTGCGGGAGAAGAGGCGGCCTGCATGCTTAACATCGGCAGCTGTGCCGCATTGGCCAGGTGGAAGAGGAGCAGGGTTATCCCCGTTACCGCCAGTTCAGGTCGCTTGAGCAATGCCAGAACTGAGACAGAAACGGCAGGGCCTTCGTGCTTTTCAATCCCACGCGCCACATCATGATCGATATCGTTTTTATTAATCGCTAATGTGCAGACCACGGCGCAGACCGCCATGGTGGTCATCAGTAAAAATACCGACCCGGTGCCCCAGATCCAGCAGGTGAACGCCGCCAGCACCGCAACCGCCATATTGCCGCTGTGGTTGAAGGCTTCGTTTCGGCCCATCTGTGACAAAAACCCTTTCTGACCGGTGATGCCTAAGGTGATACCGGCAATGGTGGGCGCGACGATTGCTGCCGCGATACCGGTAATAATTTGCGATAAAATCACCACGGCGGACGTCGGGAAAAACCAGAGGGCCAGCGCGCTCAAGGTAATGAGCAGGGAGGCAGTGATAATTAACAGACGTTTATAACGGGTGGCATCGACGATCATCCCCGCGGGGAACGTGGCCAACAGTCCCGCCAGACCGCCCAGCGTCATCACCAGACCAATTTCTTCCGCCCGCCAGTGATGGGACACCAGAAAGATGCCTAAAAACGGCCCAAGTCCGTCGCGGACATCAGCGATAAAGAAGTTGAGCAGACAGAGAACCTGCAGTGAACGTAATCTCATCAACACCCGCCCCGGAAAGTTTTATCATCATGAAAATGCCCTGGCACTGTGGCCGGGATTGATTTATTTATCTTTTGATTGTTCAGTGCCTGAATAGCCCTGGTGCTTATGTCCGGGAACCTGGCTCAAAAATAGTGCGCATCTCCCGCTTCGTCAACGTCATTGCCAGCATAAGATGGCGGGATACATAATTTCAAAAATCAGGATTTAACGTTATTAAAGGGGTCTTATGCGCACTCGTCCATCTTCCCGATTGATTGTCCTTTCGCCTGAAAATCGCGTCCTGCTTTTTAGTTTCTGCCATACAGAGGATGCTTTAAGTGGAAATACATACTGGGCAACTCCAGGTGGAGGACTTGAACACAATGAATCCTATGAACAGGCTGCCTTACGCGAATTATTTGAAGAAACCGGTCTGACAAGAACAGCAACAGGACCGCAGATAGCAACCAGAACCTTCACCATGATGCTGCCAAGCGGGGAGAAAGTTTTCGCTGAAGAGCGCTTTTTTATTATTAATACCGAGAAATCAGAGATCGACTGCTCCGGCTGGAGTCGCAACGAAAAAAATGTCATTCGTGATCACTATTGGTGGGCAGTCGAAGAGCTGAAACAGAACAATGAAACAATCTTTCCACGCGATTTATTAATCAACATACTTGAAAGGTCATCACAGCAGTTATTCATGAGCCTGGAACATGAGAATTCAGGAAATCGAAAAGCCTGGCCTGGACACTCTTGAGGCGTCTGCGCTGCTATATGTCAGATTAAATGACGCTGTGAGCGGGGAGCGGGCAGGCGCCCGACATAACTCTCGAAATTCATAGGTTGATGCTATAACGCACAAAGTCCTCTGATGCCATCCGATACTAACAAGCTGATTTATAGAGTATCTACCTTTGTGAAAGGACATTCGCATTTAGACGACTCAATCACCGTCGTATCGTTCTCTTGCTGAGCGGAAATCTTCGGCTGATGTGATAATCCACGACCATAATGGCAGCATTTTCAACAGCATTTCCTTTCCCGTTGCTGTAATTGTATAAACAACATGAGGCAGTTTTTCCTCATAATCAAAACGGGAAATTAACCCGTCCCGTTCCAGGTGGCGCAATGTTCGCGTCAGCATTCTTTGCGTGACACCCGTGAGGGTGCGGCGTATTTCGCCATAGCGAAGTGGCCCATGAGTACCGAGAATATGCAGCACGCCCAGCGACCAACGATTACCTGCATGTGCCAGGATCTCTCGTTTCAAACCCTCATCGTCGTTGCTTAACTCCGCACAAAATTCTTTGGAAAATTGCAAAAGCGCTTCCCGTTCAGACTCCATATCCCCTCCGGTATCATGCGTGTGCCTAATTGAACCAGCCAATCTCAGCTGTCAGGATGACGTTTTTAAGTGACAGGAAGCAAGAATGAAAGTTGAAAAAAAACCGATTGAAACGTTACTTGTACTGGGTGCGGGAGAGCTTGGGATTCAGGTGCTAAGAGCGTTGGCTAATAAAACGCAGGAACATAGCCATTTGAAAATCAGCGTGCTACTCAGAAGCGAAGCCGCTCATGCTATTTCTGGCTCACGAAAGGCACGGCTGGATGAGCTGATGAAACTCGGCATCAGTGTAGTCGAGGGCGATCTGCACCAAAACAGTATTGACGAGCTGAGTGAGATATTTGGTTCTTTCGACGCCGTCATCAACTGCAGCGGTTTTGTCGGGGGCCCGGGCACGCAGATAAAGATTACGCAGGCGGTATTAAAAGCGGCTGTAGCCCGTTACTTCCCGTGGCAGTTCGGTGTTGATTATGACGTTATCGGTAAAGGCAGCGGGCAACAAGTGTGGGATGAACAGCTTGATGTTCGCCATCTTTTGCGTGCGCAGAACGCGACAGAGTGGGTCATTGTCTCTACGGGGATTTTTACCAGCTACCTGTTCGAACCCGGCTTTGGTGTCGTTGATGCACAGAATAAAACCGTTTATGGCCTGGGTAACTGGGATCATGCGGTGACATTAACCACACCTGAAGATATTGGTCGGCTGACGGCAGATATATTCTTCTGTCAGCCTGCTTTCCGTAATGAGATTGTCTTTATTGCCGGGGATACGCTGACTTATCGCGAGCTTGCTGACGTCATGCATACCCACTGGGGCAGTGAAGTAACCAGAAAATTACTGGACGGGCAAAAGCTTGAGAATGACGTGCAGCAGAATCCGCAAGATGTCGGAGCTAAATACCGGCTTGCTTTTGCACGGCCTGATGGTGTGGCCTGGCATAAAGAAAATACCTTCAATCACCGTCAGGGAATTGCCACGACAACGGCCGAACAATGGCTTGCAAAACAGCAAAGCCTCTAGCGTTATGGAGTGGAAGAGATCGTTATATGCGATAAGCGGCGGTTTATCTCACTAGGATATATTCAGCTTGCGGGAAGCCCTCCAGATGCGGTCGATTCGATTAACACGCGCCCTTAAAGTTCAAGCGCAGCCACAATGACGGATTCCATTTTCTCGGGTTTGGTGAACGGGGCGAAACGCTTGAGCGGTTTGCCGTCGCGTCCAATCAGGAACTTGGTGAAGTTCCACTTGATCCGTCCACCCAGCACGCCGGGCAATGCGTCTTTCAGGTAGCGAAATACAGGGTGACTATTGGCGCCGTTGACCTCCACTTTCCCGAACATCGGGAAGCTCACGCCATAGTTGATGTGACAGGTCTGCGCGATTTCGTCGGCACCGCCGGGTTCCTGTTTACCGAACTGGTTGCAGGGGAAACCCAGCACCACCAGTCCCTGGGCGGTGTACTTCTTGTTTAGCGCCTCAAGCCCTGCGTATTGCGGCGTGAAGCCGCAGTGACTGGCGGTATTCACTACCAGCACCAGCTTGCCCGCATAGTCGGCCATCGAAACAGGCTTGCCATCCAGACGGGTGGCGGAAAGTTGATGAAAGGTGGTCATAGCGGAAACCTCAGAGAAAATCAGTTTGACGTCAACATCTGGAACGAAGCCGCCAGTATACCGATGCAGAAGGGTTTTAATCAGCGAAAAGCGGACGTGTAAGCATCGAGAGTCCGCTTAAAATCGCGCTAGCACATCATAATGAAAATTCTTATCTGCAAGATTGGCAAGAATGGCAAGATGGCAAGATGGCAAGATGGCAAGATTGACAGGACATAGGTGGTTTTAGATTTTGACCTGTGTAACCCCAATCAACCAGTCAACACTGAAGCTCAGGGAGGGGAGGACGCGTTGATAAGCAAAGCATCTGCGACAGGGATGTCGCAGCTGAGCCTCCAGGGATGGATTCACGGCGACTTTGCGTTCAACGCGCCCTCCCTGACCCATCACCCGAACCCCCAGACGACGCCCTAAAGCCCAGCAATCGCCAGAGACGAACTCACGGGGACTTTGCTTTCAAAGCACCCTCCCAGACCCGTCACCCAAACCCGCAGACGACGCCCCTGAACCCACCAATCCAAATCAGGCTTCCGCGATATCCCACCACATCTTATTCAATGCGTAATAGCGGTCGCCCTTGTCCAGCGCCTTCTCCCATGGCTTATCAATGATAAAGTGAATGTTCTTCACCTCATCCAGATCCCACATCGCGGAGTGCTGGAACGGTAGCGTTTTCAACGCGTTGTAAATGTACGGCAAGGGCTTCCAACGCTCGTGGAAATAGTCATTGAGGAAGTCCTGCTCGGCAAACAGATAGCGGGAAAGATCGTCCAACTCCGCCAACTGATGCAACATATCTTCAAATATCGCCTGATCCGGGCGCAACACCAGGAAACCGCCGTTCAGGTAATTATCCACTTCTTCCAACTCTTCCGTGTGCTCTATGCCACGGCAAAAACTGTAGAAACAGTTCTCGGGACGCCAGCTTTTCGGATAGCTTGGGATCTTGTTTGGATTGCAACGACAGGCGTGACAGGCCGCAATCTGATCCTCTTCCAATGGCAGCTCAAACAGCTCATCCATGTTTTGCGTCACTAACATGTCCGCATCAAGGAACACAATGCGTTCAAATTCGGTCAGCTTCCAGACCGCCAGCTTGGTCCATACCTCGGAAAAACGCGCGTTAGCGTAGTTGTTTTGCAGGCTGCTGTTCGGGCTGATCGGCTGCACATCGCGCAGCAAACAACCGGCTGCTTCCAGCGCCTTACGCGCATCGGCATCGATATTTTCCGTGACCATCACCACCAGTGGAAAGGCGCTGCCTGACTTCACTAACGATTTCTGCAAGGCCTGCACGCCAACCAGATAGCCTGGCTGCGTCAAAAGGGTAGTCCATGCCTTCATTGGCTTCTCCTGGATAATCAGTCTAATAATGCGGCGGTAAACGCATTCTCAAATTTATGCTGGGGATCCAGCGCTTCACGCACGCTGGCAAACTCATGCCACTGCGGATAGAGCGCTGCCCAATCGTACAACGGCGCCTCAAAGTATTTGCCCCAATGCGGGCGACCACCTTCTTCAGCCAATACTTCTTCGACGGCGCGCAGGAAATTCACCCCTTCTTCAGACAGTGAACCGTCCTCGGAGTAATACACCACAAAACCAAAGAAGCAGGTGTCCTGCTGATAGGCCGGGCTGAGCCAGGACGAGGACGGGCCGGTGCAGCGCAGGATAATCGGGTAATGCATGTGCGGCTGGGTATCGGCATGCCAGGCTTTAATCTTGCGGATCACCTCGCCGGCACGCGCCAGCGGAATGCCGATCTCAACGTTGATCTGCGGCGTGGCGATCCCGCGACAGAACACCTGATACACATCGCCGGTCACGTCCGAGAAATCCTTAAAGCGCGTGACGGTGCGGAACGGTTTGCCATTCTCATCAAGAATTTTGGTGTCGCTGCGCATATGCTCCAGCGTCTGATCGATGGTCTCGTTCATCGCATCACTGGTCTCTTCCTGCTTCACCAGATCTTCGTTGTTATCCTGATAAAGCGCGATCTCTTCTGCATTCGCTTCTCGTGCAGCCCACACGTGAACCTGGTTCTCGTTCGGGAACCACCAGGCTTTGCTCAGCGCATAGTTGTGGTTCCAGTCGAGCAGATCCTCTTCCAGCGTGTCGGCACTGACCGCATTTTTGAAACAGGTGTAAACCACAGAAGGCGTGGTGCGTAATGTCACCTGAGTCAGCACGCCTAACGAGCCTAACCCCAGTTGCACCGCCGGGAACCACTTATGGTCGCGGTCATACTCGGCAATGCTGCCGTCGGCCAGCACCAGACGGATGCTCAGCGCCTCATCGGCAATCGAACTTTGCTGCAATCCCTGGCCATGGGTGCCGGTCGACAGAGCACCGGCAAGGGACTGCGAGGCAATCACGCCAGGGGAAGCCGGCAGCATTCTGCCAATGCCGGACAGGATCTCGTAAACCTCGTGCAGCGGCGTACCGCCGGCAAAGGTGGCACTGTCATCGGTGATCGCAATCAAGCCGCGCAGCTTGCTGAGGTCTACCAGCGTATCGCCTTGCTCCACCAGCTTGAGCATCCGGCCGGGCGACATTTTGCTGCCCATTACGCGGATTTTACCCCGGCTGGCAGCAACCAGCTGCTGCAATTCGGACTCGGACTCCGGTGCGCACACCGCGTTTTTATCGCCCAGCGTGGAGTTTTGGGCCCAGTTCCATACTTTGCCATCAGCGGCAGGATGGGGGTTGCGAAGGGGATATCCGCGATTTTCGCTCGTCATCGACTACTCCTTTCATAAGGACAATAACAAATCAGTAAGGGGGAAAAGCGCAGGAATAAGCTTTCGAGGCGCCGTACATTACCGGTAAGCATAGCTGAAAAGCCCCAGAACGACAGGTTCCGGGGCGTGAAAAGTTGTACAGAATGTTTTTCGTTGTACAGATTGCCGATCAAATCGGACGCAGATAGCGCAGGGTGGCATCAACCACCAGCTGACGATTACGCGAGATGCTCTGCTGTTCGCTCTCGCCGCCGCCAAACAGCGTGTTGAAGGTGTAGCGGTTCGACACGTTATGCGTACAGATGCTGCTGATCAGACGGTGAACGTCGACCGTGTCCGCTTTGCTGTCGAACACACCTGCCGCTTTACCGCGCGCCAGAATATCTTCCAGCACGTCGAGGGCACTCTGGTTCAGCGTTTTGATGCGCTCCGACTGGCTGATATAGCGCCCGCGCATCAGATTTTCGGTGCAGACTAAGCGCATAAAATCCGGGTGGGTGATGTGATAGTCAAAGCTGGCTTCGGCGAGGCGCGCCATGGCAATCACCGGCGGCATTTCAGCCAGATTGAGGCCGGTTTCATGCTGGCGAATTTCCTGATACACCTGCTCCAAAACTTCCACGTACAGGTTCTCTTTGTTGCTGAAGTGGTACACCACCATCCGTTTGGTGGTCTGGGCATGTTCAGCAATCTGTTCCATGCGGGCGCCCTGCAGGCCGAATTCGGCAAAAGTGGCAAGCGCACCGGCAAGGATGCGTTTCTTCAACCCTTCCGGGTCGTTTTTTCTTTTGGCTGTGACTGACATAGCAACTCGTTAAATCCGTCGTCTGTAAGAGGACCCTGACAGGGTTTACATCCACCATATTACCACAGAAAGCCTAAGGCCTCGTGAGCAGGGCGGGCGGTGTGATCCTGTTGGTCAATAATAAGGTATGGAATCATCTGACGGAGATTCAACCCTGTACAAGGGAAGGGTAAGGGTGGGGGATTGGGTTGCCACGAACATGTTCAGGACGCTGTTCGCGGCAAAGTGAGTCAAAAATAAGGATGCGTTCCGTCTATCACGCTGGCGTAATGACCTTTGATTTTCTCATTCAGCTGCGCCTCGTTCGGCAGAGGCCGCCCGCGCAGCACCGCTTCGGTGGTGAAGCAGAAAATCAAAATGCCCCGACTGCAAATGTTGGCGGCCTCGGTGTAGCTTTCAAGCGTCGAGAAATACGCATCGCTGCTTTTGGCTTTTTCCAGACTGGCGGACATCACCGACACCAGCATACGGTAAACGTCTATCGCCTCGCCCAGCACCGGGATTTTACCGATTGAGAACGCCAGAATTTTGCTGATGCGGGTAAACAGCAACTTTCTGTCCGGTAACGCAAACAGCTCTTCCAGCGTCTCCAGCCACAGGTTGAAGGTAGTGGCGAACAGTTCATTCTGCACGATCTGCAGGCTGGCATGCTGCCAGGAGAATGAGGCGGCCATTAAGGCAAAATCACGCTGATAGCTCAGGAATGCCTGCTCATTGTCATCGTCCGCCAGCGTCAGCGCATTGCTGGCCAGCTCGAAGTTTTGCAGCTCTTGCTGACTCTCAGCTTCATGCCAGTCAATCAGCCTGGCTTTACGCAGTTGCAGGGTTTTTAACGCTTCCAAATCGTGGAAGGTAGCCATGGCGATCTCGCTGGCTAACAACGCCTTATTGATCGTCTGAATCACCACGGGCGACTCCACCACAGAACGCTGCGCCAGCAATTCGTTGCGGCGATTAAGGTAGGCGGCGGCAGGACTGAGGAAGTTGCTCATGGAGTTTACCCGGGGTCGGAGGGGGGACAGGCATCAGAGAACCTGTACAGTAGGTTCCAGTATGGCATAAGTTCTTGCTAAGAAAGCCTGGGGGAAAAGCTTTTCAGGATAATGCCAGATAGCCGAGGGTAATCAGCAGCTTGAAATGGCCTGTAACATCTGTTCGCCCGCCAGCATCGACTGGCGGGCTTTACGATTTCTTAACGTAATTCCATCGCGTAATTGTTAACCGTCGTTATTTTTTTGATCAGCTTATGGTCAAAAAGGAACCGTTCGTAAGCGTCATAACGGGCTCTGTCCAGATGGGCCGGATCGCGGGCAAACATCGGCAGGGTTTTCATCCACGCGGCTTTGTTTAAGGCATTATTAAGGTCCGGGTGCGCACTGGCGAACGCATCCCAACTCTCCTGCGGATGGGCATGCAGGTAGTCGCTGCCTTTCTTCAGCGCAATCAGGAATTTTTTGATTTTCGGCGCGTTCACCTCATCGCGATTCGCCACGATAATCAGCTCGTCATAGGCCGGAACGCCGTAGTCCTCAACGTTGAATACCTGCGGATACTGACCGTGCTGCTTCAGCTCCAGCGCTTCGATATTGCGATAGCCGCCTATCACCGCATCGACCTGGCCCGCCATCAGCGCGCTGTTGAGCTGGAAATTGACGTTGACCATCTTCACCTGATCCAGACTGACCTTTTCATGGTTCAGCATGGTGCCCAGCGTCGCCTGTTCAATCCCGCTGACCGAGTAGCCAATTTTTTTGCCTTTCAGCCCGGCCGGCGAGGTGATGCTTTTATCCAGCGTAATCACCGTATTTAACGGCGAGTTGATCAGCGTGCCGACGCGCATCAGCGGTAAGCCCTGATCGGCAAAGAAATGCAGCTGTGGCTGATAGGTGATCGCCAGGTCGGCCTGTTTGGCTGCCACCAGCCGTGGCGGCAATGCCGGATCGGAAGGCGGCACAATCTTCACCTCCAGCCCCTGTTCCTTAAACGCGCCAATCTGTTCCGCGACCATGATCGGCGCGTGATCGGGGTTGATATACCAGTCCAGCACCAGCGTCAGCTTGTCGTTGGCACAGGCGGCGTGGGCACAGGCGGCAGTCAGCAGCAGGCCGCAGAGAGTTTTCTTAAACATGTGTTTCCCTTGAGTGAGGTATCGATCAGTCATTTTCCGGTGCCCAGCGGATCAGGCGACGCAGTGCACTGTCCACTGCCAGCCACAGCAGCAGGGTCATCAGCACCAGAATAAAAAGTGCCGCAAAGCAGAGTTCGGTTTGCATCCGCGCATTGGCGTTCAGCATCACGTAGCCCAGACCTTCTCCTGCGCCGACCCATTCGCCGATAATGGCACCAATCGGCGCCACTGCAGCCGCCATCCTCAGCCCGGAGCCAAACGCGGGCAGCGCCGCCATCAGCCGCACATGGCGTAATAACGCCCAGCGGGACGCGCCCATGGTGCGGGCGAGGTCGAGAAAATCGTTATTGACCCGGCGCAACCCGTCGAAGAAAGCCGAGGTGACCGGGAAGAAAATCACCAGCACCGCCATCGCCACCTTGGCGCTGATGCCGAAGCCGAACCACAGCACCAGCAAGGGTGCCAGCGCAAAGACCGGTATGGCCTGGCTGGTCAACACCAGCGGCATCAGCCAGCGCTGTAA
This sequence comes from Erwinia billingiae Eb661, assembly GCF_000196615.1. NCBI lineage: Bacteria > Pseudomonadati > Pseudomonadota > Gammaproteobacteria > Enterobacterales > Erwiniaceae > Erwinia > Erwinia billingiae. The sequence continues at coordinate 3,050,529 of NC_014306.1, read as the reverse complement.
GCGGGGAGAGAACATCATGCACAGTGCAAGGATGGCGCCGAGCAACACGCCGGCGACCAGCCCGCTGACGATTTCTGCCGCGGTCACCAGCGTGTGCGCCGCCAGATACGCGCGACTGGTCCACAGGACGTCGGCAACCGACATCGGCGTGGGCAGCAGGAAGGCAGGAACGCCGCTGCGGGTGATTGCCCACCAGACGGCAATCAGGCCGATAAATACCGTCAGGCCACGCCGCCAGCGGCCAAAGGCCGATTCTTTTGCGGATATCATCCTGCCGCCCGGGTCAGCTGTTGCAGTAATTCACCCTGGCTCTGCAACAGGTGCCGATCGTCAGGGGCCCGGGGCGGCAGTCCGGCAATCTGATGGGAATCATCAATCCCGGCGGCAGACAGCACCAACAGCTGGTGGCTAAGGCGGCAGGCTTCCAGCGGATCGTGGGTGATCAGTAACACCGTGTGGCCGGTCAGTAACATTGAGGCCAGCGTCTGGATACTGGTGCGGGTAATGGCATCCAGCGCTGAAAAGGGCTCATCCATCAGCACCATCGGCTGACGCTGATAAAGCGTGCGGGCCAGCGCGGCACGCTGCCGCATGCCGCCGGACAGCGCGGCAGGCAGGCTGTCGCCATAGCCGCTTAAGCCGACGCGATCCGTCAGTTCGTCAGCCCATTCGCGGTCGGGCTTCTCGCCACGCAGGCGTGAGGCGAGGCTGATATTCTCGCGGACGGTTAGCCATGGATAGAGCAGATCTTTCTGCCCCATATAAGCCACGCGTCCCGGAACCGGCAGACCGTCGCTGCCGGTGACCGTGCCTGCCGTCGGCTGCGCCAGCCCGGCAATGATCTTCAGCAGACTGGTTTTGCCGACGCCGCTGGCACCGAGCATCGCAGCAAACTGCCCACCGCGGATATCAATGTTCAACTGCTCAAACACCGTCCGTGCGCCGTAGCGCAGGGTCAGATCGCGAACCTGAATCCCCGGCGGGATCACGCCGCGGGCAATGTCATGACTGTTCATACCACGTTACTCAAACTGGCATTCAGGCCCATCTGCCAGAAGGCGCTTTCCAGACGGGTGGCGGTGGTGAAGATGGTTGAAAGCTCCGGCAGACGGCTCTGTGCGCCGCGCTGAACCCCGACCGTTTCCAGCAGGTCAATCGCCCGCTGTACGCTGGCCAGATAGTTTTCATCGCCGTAGTTGGCGATCCACGAGCGGTAGGGATTGCCTTCGGTGACGGTGGCGGGATTGTGCAGCAAGCCGAGGCCTATTTCGGCATAGCCCGCCACGCAGGGAAGCAGCGCGGCCAGCAGATCCAGCGCATCGCCGGACTGGCCGATATCCAGCACATAGCGGGTGTAGTTGAGGGTTTCGGGCGCTTCCTGTTCATTGCGCATCTGGCTTTCGCTGATGCCCCACTGCGTGCAGTAACCGACATGCAGCGGCAGCTCGGCGACGATGGCGTTCAGCGAGGCGGTGGCGGCACGCATTTCTGGCAAGGTTCGGAACTTGCTGACCAGCAGGGCATAGGCGCGGGCGAAATGGATCAGGAACAGGTAGTCCTGGGTCAGATAAAGCCGAAACGCGCTTTCAGGCAGCGTGCCCTGGGCCAACTGCTGAAGAAAAGGGTGGTTAACGTAGTGCTGCCAGTCAGCCGCGGCCTGCTGGCGAAGCTGGCCATAAAGACCACGGGAAAACATGTTGTCAGACATGGGACCTCCAAAAGTGAGTGGAGATCCGGGCGTGCAGAGGTATGAACAGGCAACGATCGAAAGTGGTGCTATTGCCAACCCGTCCCTTCGCTGGCATGACCCAGATCAGGTTCAAAGGGTCCGGCTAACGTCGCCATCTCAGCCCATAAAGGACACCCCTCGGAGAGGCTTGTTATACGATATTTACTTTTTGATTACAATCGATGGCTGGCAGCCGAGTTGGCGTCATAATGAAAAACGGCCTTCTTGCGAAAGCCGTTGTTTAAGCGCCACTAAGCCTGTTTTGGCTTAGAAATCATATTCTAACGCTAAGCGGTTCTGCCAGAAGTTCTTGTCAGAGGTCGAGGTGGTTTGCACGCCGACAAAGTCGGTCAGGCTCAGCCCTTTCAGCACGCCATCAAAGCTGTAGGTGCCGTAAATCAGGTACTCCGACTGATTGCTGCTGGACGCGCCGGCGCTGGCGGTCAAATCCATAAACGAGTAGCGGCTGCCGAGGGAAATATTGCTGTTGGCGGTCCAGTTCAGATCGGTGGAGTAGGCGTTGCCGCTCCCCAAATCCTGGGTACTGGTGAAGAACGGTTGGGCAAAATACTGGCCGGACGAGGTGTTATGGGCATAAGGCGTCACCAGCGCGCCGTTGCCATAGGCATTCTCACTGGCGGCGATATGGTCCCAGTTCAGTGACCAGCGCAATGAAGGTACAAAATTCATCGCATACTGCGCGCCGTAGCTGGTGCTGTTTACTTCGCCGGCCAGCGCATCGCCCTGACTCAGGCCGCGAATAAACTGCACGCCAATTTTGGGCTGCAACGGATTTTCCGACCACGACAGGAAGCTGTCGGCGTAAACCATCTTGGTGTAGTTATTGTATTCCTCGTACCACAGCTGGCCGGTCAGCTTTTTATCATCCAGCTTCAGGGCACGTCCGCCGCCGATGCCCCACATGCCGTTGGTGCGGCCATCGGCGTCGGTGTAGGCGGTGGTGTCGAGGAACTGATCGTCACCCCAGGGTTTATAGCGGGTAATTTTGGTGGCGTGCAGGAAGTTGTCGCTGTCGCCATAATTGGCGTCCACACCCCGGAACAGGATCGGGGTGATGCGCCAGTCGTAGTCGCCGATAAACGGGATATTGATACGCTGGTCACCGGCGGTGATACGGAAGTCCTGATAGTGCCAGCTCAGATAGGCTTCGCCGACGCCGGTCTCGTTTGGCCCCAGTTCACCGATCAAGTGGTCATCGTTATGCGAGATGCCGCGTTGCAAAATGCCGCTGACGCCGAGGCTCAGGCCATAATATTCCGCCGTGGCGTACTTCACGCTGCCACCGTAGCTGACGGTGTCCTGCGAATAGCCCGGTGAGAAATAGGCGTTGTGGGTGGAATAATAGAGGCTGCGCAGGCTGCCATGGACCGAGCCGCAGGTAAACATTTCGGTCAGTGAATCGGCCACGCCGGCATCACAATCCGAAACCGGTGCCGCGGCCAGCGCGTGACCCATTAATAAAGCCTGAGAGACGACGAGTGCACCCAACTTTAGCGCAAAGTTGACCTTCTTTGTTTTCATCAATAGCTTCCTGTCAAAAATTTGAAAATGATCTGCCCGCAGCAAAATTTGCTGAGTAATTGTTTTTGGGTATCCGGTAAAACCGTCCAGTGGCGAGCGCGTTATTTTAGATACGTGCTTTATTTACTCACTGTAATTAATTTTATGCTGATTTCATTTATTCAGTGACAGCGGATCGCTTGGTAATTCCAGCGTGTCGCGCACGTCCCAACCCTGCAGCTTGCCTGGGTTGAGCAGTCCTGCCGGGTCCAGCGCCTTTTTAACTGAAACCACCTCGGCCTTAATTTCCCCTTGCTTACCTTCTTCAATGGTAAAGACATGCGGATTGTTTATTTTTACATCATTATCGCGGAATATCTGCATTATTTCGTTCAATCTTTCTTCACTGGAATAGCGAATTAATTGTAATCCGCTGGCAGTGATATTGCTATCGTTGTCACGCAGGAATTCAATATGGGAAATAACTTCATCGCCGAACAATTCCGCCATCGCAATAATTTGTTGGCGATAGGTGGAATAATTGAACGCCGTCTGCAAATAGGTCAGGGTGCTGTCCACTTTCAGCGCATGCAGCGTGGTGTGGTTCCAGCAATATTCCATCAGCGAGGCGTTGGCTTCACGCGCCTCGTTCGCCGTCTGGCGCACGGCATTCTGGCCGCGATACTTTTCTAACAGTCCGCTGCACAGGCCTTCACTTTGCTCCGCAATCACGCTGATCACCGCATGTTGCGTGGCCCGGTAGTTGCCGTTCAGATGGGTGAAATAGCTCGGGATTGGTGCGGCGAACAGGGCAAGCTGGCGTTTCACCAGCCCTGGCGAGCGGGCAAAGGCATTGGCATAGTCCAGCGCATCGGTAAAGTCGTCGAACACATCCAGCCGCTCAATCCACTGATGCACCGGCGCCAGCGCCAGCTCGACTTCCAGCACGATGCCGTTGCTGCCGTAAGCATGATGCAGCAGCAAGGCCTGCGGCGCGGGAACGCTGAGGATGCGCGGCTCGGCTTCCATGGTCATCACTTTCACGCTCAGCACGTTGCCGGGTGCGCCCAGCGGGCCATAGTTGATTGAGCCGATGCCGCCAAAGCCGCCGCCATACAGTCCACCCAGCGTCGCCAGCCGATAGGTCGACGGCATACAGCGCAGCTCCCAGCCCTCAGGACGGGTCACCGTTTCAATCTCGGCCAGACGGATCCCCGCCTGCGCCCGCACGCGGCCTTCACCTAGTTCCACCACCTGATTAAACGCGGTCATATCGACCAGAATGCCGCCCTGTAGCGGCACCAGCTGACCGTAGTTGCCGGTTGCGCCACCGCGTAATATCAGCGGCAGGCCGTGCTGCACGCAGGCCTTGACCAGCAGGCTGAGCTCTTCTTCATTGCGCGGGCGAACCACCGCATCGGCCTGCTTGTTTTCCAGCTGCTGCTTCAGCACCGGGCTGAACCAGTGAAAATCGCGCGAAAGACGTTTGACCTTGGGGGCCTGAAGCGTCCACTCGAGGTCGGGAAGCGCCAGCAGCATCTGCTCTACGGCGTTCTTACGTTGTTCACTGTCCATACTCATCCTGTCGGCAAAAGGGTCATTAAATTAGTGAGATTGCACGGCTTCGCTTTCATGCCAGGCGCTGAGGGCGCGCCGGGAAATCCACGACATCACGCCAAACAGCGCGATCCCGGTTAACGAAATCAACAGCAGCGCGGCAAACATCAGCGGAATATCCAGCTGATAACCTGCCTGTAAAATCTGATAGGCCAGCCCGGTGTTGTTGCCACCGGTGCCCGCCACAAACTCGGCCACTACCGCGCCGATCAGCGACAGTCCGCTGGAGATGCGCAGCGCGCCGAAAAAGTACGGCAGGGCAGAGGGAATGCGCAGGCGCACCAGGATTTGCAGGCGGCTGGCATGGCTCAGCTGGAAATAGCTCAGCAGGCCCGGCGACACGCTGCGTAACCCCTGGGTGGTGTTGGAAATGATCGGGAACACCGCCATCAGCGTCGAGCAGACCACTAACGACAGCGTGGTGTCTTTCACCCAGATGATGATCAGCGGCGCGATCGCCACAATCGGCGTCACCTGCAGAAACACGATGTACGGGAACAGCGCCGTTTCAACAAAGCGGTTCTGCACCAGCACAAAGGCCACCGCGCAGCCGATGACGATCGACAGCACAAAGGAGATCAGGGTGATTTTCAGCGTGAACAGCAGCGACATCATCAGCGAACCAAAGTTGGTCCACAGGCTTTGCAGCATCACCACCGGCGACGGCACGAGGAACTGCGGGATTTTGAAATAGCTGACCCAGCCCTGCCACAGCAGGATCACCACTACGGCGACCACCGCCGGGTAGAGGATTTTACGGAAGGTCGGGTTGCTGGCCCAGGGCGTTGATCGTTGCGTCTGCATGGCTTACTCCTTTCCTGACTGGCTGGCTTGCAGAAGGCTGTCCTGCAGGCGTTTGGCATAAACCGAAAATGCCGGGCTGACGCGGAAGTCTTCACTGCGCGGGAAGGGTTCGGTAATCGCGATATCCTCCACCACACGGCCAGGCCGTGCCGCCATCATGATCACCCGCTGCGACAGAAACACCGCTTCGTGAATGGAGTGGGTGACGAACACCACCGTCAGGCCCTGTTCGCGCCACAGACGCAGCAGATCGCTGTCCAGCTTGTTACGGGTGATTTCGTCGAGTGCGCCGAACGGTTCGTCCATCAGCAGCAGCTTAGGCCGTGTGACCAGCCCGCGCGCAATCGACACGCGCATCTGCATGCCGCCGGACAGCTCTCGCGGCAGGACTTTGGCAAACTTGCCCAGCCCCACCAGCTCCAGCGCTTCACTGACGCGGGTGTTGGCTTCTGCGCGCGGCACGCCGGCCAGATCGAGCGGCAGGCGCACGTTGTTATGCACGTTGCACCACGGCATCAGCGTCGCTTCCTGGAAGACAAACGACAGCGGCTCCTGCGCCTTTTCACGGCTGTCACGCCGCCACAACATCAGCTTGCCGTCGGTCGGTTCAATCAGCCCGGCCACCATCTTCAGCAGCGTACTTTTGCCGCAGCCAGAGGGGCCAAGCAGGGTGATAAATTCACCCTGGTTGATGGTCAGATTGACCGGCAATAACGCGCGGGTGCCGTTGCTGTAGATCTTCTCCGCCGACAGCACCTCAATGGCGGGCTGCGGCGGCGCGCTGGGCGCGCGCACCTCACTCATCACGGTCAGTTTAGGGGCTGAATTCATGGCATAACCTTCGCGTCTTTAATCAGGTCGAGGGTATAGGTCTGTTCAAACGGCACTTTATCGGCGGCGATCAGTTTGTTTTTCACCAACATATCCCAGGTCTCTTTCAGACGCGGTTCGGTGATGATGCCAATGCCGCCGGTTTGTGCGTCGCCGCCGGTCACCAGCTCATATTTCTTCATCTGCGCGATGCCAAAGGCAATTTGATCGGCACCCATTCGCGGGTTGGCCTTGGTGATCAGCACGTTGCCGGCGGTCGGGTCCTGCAGATACTCTTTCCAGCCTTCCATCGACGCCTTAATAAAGGCCGCGACCGCCGTCGGGTGATTTTTCACCGTGTCGGCCATACAGATAATCGAGTTGCCGTACGGCGGGTAGCCCCAGTCGCTGAGCGGGTAGACGTAGAATGGCTTGCCGCCTTTTTGCACCGAGAACGGCTCGGAGGTGACGTAGCCCTGCTGGACTAAATTATTGTCCGCGAGGAAAGGCTGCACGCTGAAGGTGTAAGGACGAATTTTGGCGTTGGCCAGGCCCAGATTGCTTTTAGCCCATGGCCAGAACGAGGTATAGGCCTCGGTGGCCAGCAGGAAGGTTTTATCTTTTAATTCCTCGCCTTTGCTGACCTTGTCATGGCTGATAAACACCGTTGGCGAGTGCTGGAACACCGTCGCGACGGTCATCGCATGCACACCGGCCTGCCAGGTCTCCAGCGCCTGACCGTTGTCGCCCAGCGTACAGTCCGCCTGGCCGGCGGCCATCAGCTGCATCACATTGACCTGCGGGCCGCCCATCTTGATGCTGACGTCCAGCCCGGCATTTTTGTACAACCCTTTGGCCTGCGCCTGATAAAAGCCGCCGTGTTCTGCCTGAGCGTACCAGTTGGTAAGGAAGGTGAATTTTTCTTCTGCCAGGGTGGAAAAAGAGGTTCCGGCCAGCATCAGGGCAATCAGGCTATGGGTGGTTTTGCGCATGTTATTCATCACGGGAAATCCTTTATTCAGAGGCAAAAGAAGACGAAGGTGGCGTAAAAGAGGTCTGCACAAAGCCATTCCAGTGGTGTTTTCCCCAGGTGGGTTCACTGCGTGCTTTCCATTCCATTTGATGGATTTCGGTAATGGCCTGCGCCCAGCTGGCGGCGAGCGAGTCGAGGATGGCGTGGCCCTGCTCAACGGTGGCCTGCGTCGGGTCGCCAATCACGCCGCTGGGACCAAAGTCGTATGAGGCCCAGGCGGCCGCCGGACGGCTGCTGGACAGCGTCGGGCAGGGGAATTCAGGAGGATAGTTCACCACCGCATGCTCCATATGGACGCACTCCGGGGCCAGCGCCAGCATCACCGCCGTTTCACTGTGGCCCGCGTGCATCGCCATTTTTTGCTCCTGCGCGCTGAGATACTGGTTCTCCACGTTCGGCACGCGGAACACGTCATGCGGGATCATAATCATGTCGCCATGGCGCAGACGCATCTCGCGTGAGGCCATCTGCAATACCTGCGGCTGTCCGCCGTGGCCGTTAATCATCAACAGCTTGCGGAAGCCTGCGCGATACACCGATTCGGCAATTTCCAGAATGGTTTGCAGCAGCGTGTCGCCGGTTAAGGTCAGGGTGCCGGGGAAATTCAGATGCTCGTCCGACTTGCCGTAGGTGATCGGCGGAATGGCGAACGCCGGGATCGCTTTTGGCAAACGGGCCAGCGCGTGGCCTGCCACGCCGGACGAGATCACGCTGTCCACGGAGCAGGGCAGATGCGGGCCATGTTGCTCTATGGCGCCAGTCGGCAATACGATCACGGTATTGGCTTTGTCCGGCAGGGCAGCAATCGCCGGCCAGCTAAGGAAAGGGAGGAAGCGGGCTGCGGGAATATAACCGTTAATCATACTGTGCCTCGTTGTCCGACATTATTGCGTTAAGCGGGATTGGGGTAGCCACGCGGTGGCCTCAACTTCAATCAGTACCTCGGCACCTGGCAGCATCTCGCTGACCTGCACCACGGTGGAAACGGGCGGCTGACCGGGATAAAACAGTTTTCGCACCTGGCTGTAATACGGGAAGTGATCGAGGTTGCGGAAATACTGCACCAGCTTGATCACGTCACTCATCTCGCCACCGGCCTCTTCAATGGTGCGGCGGATGCTTTCCAGCACGTACCAACTCTGTGCAAGAATCGGGCCTTGTTTGGCATCGGTCGAGAATTCGCCGGTTTCACCGAGCAACAGGCGGGCATCGGCCGGAATATCCTGAAAGCCGCGCACGATGGTGGCGCTCTGCGGATTGACCGGAATAATGCCGGACAGAAAGATAAAATCTCCCGCGCGACGCCAGGCGGCATATTTGGCGAGCGGCTTGCCCGCTCCGGCTTCAAGACTCATAACAGCACTCCGCATTCCACGTTCGTTGAAAGGTCAGCTTGCCGTGGTGGATCACCACGCGAGCCGCACTGTTTAAAGGCCAGGTTACGCTATCGCTTCCCGGGAAAAGCACCAGGCTGGCGGGGCTACCCACCGCCAGCGGTAAGTCGTTTGCCGTACCGGTCAGCGCAGCAGCAGAACAGATCAGCTGGGACTGCTGGTCAAACACTCTATCCAGCTGCAGGGCAAACAGCCCGCAGCTCAGGGTATCCAGCGGGTCATAGCTGCCCGCGGGGCAAAAGGCATCCTGCACGTTGTCGCACCCGAGCATCACCGGAATGCCGGCGGCCTGCGCCTCTTTCACCAGGGTGATCCCGCGCTGGCGCGGCGTCTGGCCGACAACAGCGTCCTGCAACAGCAGGTTGGTCATCGGGAGGGCGATCAGGGTGACGCGATGTTTAGCTAATTCGCTGAGCACGGCTTTAGCCTGCTGCTCACTGCCGGACGCCAGCGCGCAGCCGTGGCTGCAGCAGATATGCCCGCTAAAGGCGTTTTCGCTGAGGAAGTCAGTCAGCCAGACCAGCCCGTTGGCGGTCTCGCTCAGCTCTTCGTCGATATGCAAATCCACATCCAGCCCCCAGCGGGCGGCGCTGTGCATCAGGTTGGCCATCGCGGCCGGATCCCAGTTGGAGGAGTGAACGAATCCGCCTAACAGGCAGTGTTCACCGCTTTGCGCCACCGCGCGGGCAATACGGTCTGCGGCATCCGCATCGGCGAAAAAGCCGAGCGGGGCCAGCGCCACGCGTTGCAGCGTGACGCCAGGCTGGTGAAGGGTCGCCAGTTCATGCCAGGCAAGCGGTGGCGTCGGTTCAAACCAGTCGATATGGCTGCGTAACAGGCTGACGCCGTGGGACGCCGCCCAGGCCAGGCCCTGCGCCGCGCGCTGGTGCAGATCCGCAGCGGTCCAGTGCTGGCGATCCTGGTGCAGGGTTTCAATCGCCGCTAACAGACCCGGTCGGGCTGGGCGACTGCGGCCAATGGTGAAGGTTTTATCCAGATGCGCGTGCGGTTCAATCAGGCCCGGTAGGGCCAGCGTGCCCTGAAGGTCCCACAAATCTGGCTGGTCGGGCTGTGCAGGGGTTAGCGAGGCGATCCTGCCGTCGGCAAAACGGATATCCGCCGTGACGGGTTCACCCTGCAGCTGCGGCCAGTCGGCGGGCAGCAGCCACGCCGGTAAACGGACGTTGGCAACGCCGGCCAGTAGCGAGCCGGGTGGAGTCGGGCGCGTCGTCAGCCTCACAGGTCGAGGACCAGAACAGGGGATTTGGCGCGGGAACAGCACACCGTTATCTGGCTGTTGTCGGCCTTTTCTTCATTGGTCAGCACACAATCCCGGTGATCCGGAATGCCGTCGATCACGTCGGTAATACAGGAGCCACAAATACCCTGTTCGCAGGAAAGCATAATATCGACTTTGGCACTGAGTAAGACTTCAGCAATGGTCTGCTCCGGACTGACCAGATAACGTTGTCCGGTGGAACTCAGCTCAATATGAAATGCCGTATTGCCACCTTGTCGCGCTAATTCCGGGTTGCTGAAACGCTCAAAATGTAACTGGTCGGGCTGCCAGTGATGCTGCTGCATAATGTCCTGCAGCCGCTGAATAAAGCCATCCGGTCCGCAGGCCATCACTCGGGTATGCGGGTCGGATTGCGTCAGGGCGAGCGGCGTGTTGTGGCGCAGGGAATCGTTTGCGTCGCTATAATGAAAAAACACCCGCTCCGCGAGAGGTTGCGCGCTCAGACGCGGCAGGAAGGCGGTTTGTTCGGGGTTCGAAACATAGTAATGCAGCTCACATTCGCCGCCCTGACGCGCGATGGCTTCCGCCATCGCCAGCAACGGCGTAATGCCAATGCCGCCTGCCATCAGCAGGTAACGCGGCGCGTCCAGTAACGGAAAATGATTGCGCGGTGCGGAAATCGTCAGGCTGTCGCCAGGCTTAAAATGGTGGTGAATATGCTGCGAGCCGCCAGAGGACAGTTCGGCCAGCTTGACGCAGATTTCATAATATTCCGCGTCACCGTGTTCGCCACAAAGAGAATACTGGCGCGGGCCAATCTCCGGAATAAACAGGTCGATATGTGCGCCGGGTAACCAGCCTGGCAACGCATAATCCCGCTGGGCAATTAACTGCAATGACCGGTTTCCTGCGCCATTTTCAGTAATTGCTTTGATCGTGACAGGGATTATTTCGGCGTCTTTCATGTTCTTTTACCGTAGCGAGTCTGGACTCTGTTTGAGTGATGAAACGATTGTTCCCGTTGCAATGAAAGCTACGTTATTGCTATAACTGCGTTGCGTCGAGAGCTTTGATTCGCACGTCCCGTTGCATAAAAGAGAGCACCTCACCTATGTTCGCCTTCTCAAAGTTCCTGCTGTATTTCACCGAAGTGGCGCGTCTGGGATCCTTCCGTAAGGCGTCAGAAACCCTGCACGTTGCGGCGTCCTCTATCGACCGGCAAATCCTGCGGGTGGAAAAAGAGCTGGCGATGCCGCTGTTTGAACGGCATCCCACCGGGCTGCGGCTGACGGCGGCGGGGGAGCTGTTGCTGCATGCCGCCAAAAACTGGAAGAAGGACTTTTCCCGGGTGCGTGAACAGCTCGACGACCTGCGCGGCTTACGGCGCGGGCACGTGCGGATTGCCACCATCGATGCCATTAACCGACATTTCTTCTCGTCGATGCTGAAGAAAGTGCATCAGGACTATCCCAACATCTCCTTCACGCTGACCACCATGAACAATATCGATATTCAGCAGGCGCTGATTTCAGGGGATGCGGACTTTGGCATTATGCTCAACCCACAAAGCTCGAAGGAGCTGATGGTGCAGGCTTTTGCCGAGATCAACCTGGGGATTGTGGTGCCCAAAGGGCATCCTCTGGAGGGCAGAAGCGGGGTGCGCTTTAATCAATGCCTTGAATATCCATTTATTATTCCCTCAGCCCCGCTGATGCTTTACGGGCCGGTCGAGGCGCTGCTGAATAATAACGGCGGCATGGTGAAAGAAGTGGCGGTGTCCAATAACATCCATATGATCCGTTCGTTGATCAAAGAGAAGATCGGCATTGGCATCCTCTGCTGGCTGGACATCATGGATGAGGTGGACCGCGAAGAGCTGGCCTTTATTCCGCTGACCGATCCGCAGTTAAAATCCTTCACCTTGTCGCTGTGCCTGGCGCCTTCACGACAGCTTTCACTGGCGGCATCGATGATGTTGAAACAGCTGGAAGTGTTGTTCAGCCAGATTGATGCACCAGGCCGCGAGGAATAATCGCACCAGTTTAGTGCGTGATGCTCTCCTTTGAATCAAATGTTGCAACGCCATTCCCCGACAAACCCTGTGGAATGGCGATCGGTGAAGTTGGCACCGTTTTTGTATAGCTAAACGTGAGTAGAAGCGGTCAGTGCAGCTCAGTGCGCGGGACATTGCTCAGCAACCATTTCGCGGTTCATTTTGCGCCGGATTGGGAGGCTGAGCCGCGTCTGCTTGTCCTCTCTCCGGCAACAATAAGGAGAGGAGCAATGAAGTTACCATCCCGCATTTCCCTGTCTTACTGCGTGCTGAGCACGTTGATGTTTGGGGCGCTGTCGTCTACCGCCAGCGCGGAAGAGAAAATCGCCTTACTGACCTCCTGGTACGCGCAGGCCGAGCAGGGCGGTTATTACCAGGCGCTGGCCACCGGCATCTATAAACGCTACGGCCTGGATGTCAGCATTCAGTCTGGCGGCCCGCAGATCAACGGTATGCAGCTGCTGCTGTCGAAACGCGCGGACGTGATCATCGGTTACGACCTGCAGCTGCTGGAAGCGGTCCAGCGTGGGTTTCAGGCTAAGGCCATCGCCGCGCCTTTCCAGTATGATCCGCAGGGTTTGCTGACCCACGCCTCGGTGACCTCCCTTGACGGGCTGCAGGACAAAACCATTCTGGTTTCCAGCTCCGGCCAGTCAACCTGGTGGCCCTGGCTGAAAGAACGCTATCACCTGAAAGATTCTCAGGTCCGCCCTTATACCTTCAATATCCAACCCTTTGTCGCCGATGATAACGTCGCGCAGCAGGCTTACGTCAGTTCTGAAGTTTTTCAGGCGCAAAAAGCCGGGGTGAAATCCAACTTCTTCCTGTTCTCCGAGCATGGCTACCCGCCTTATGGCGGCATCTTAATTACCCGTCCGGATGAGATCGGCGGCCGCAAAGAGGCGATGGCGAAATTTGTGCAGGCCTCGATGGAAGGCTGGGTGAGTTACCTGAAAAACCCGGCACCTGGCAATGCGCTGATCAAAAAAGACAACCCGAAAATGACCGACGATCTGTTGGCGTGGGCGGTTGAGCAAATCAGCCAGCATCATCTGATTGATGGTGGCGATGCGGCAACAAAAGGCTGGGGCACCATGACCGAGGCTCGCTGGCAGAAAACCCGTGATTTTATGGTCAATGCCAAACTGCTGAACGCCGATACCGACTGGCAGCAGGCCTATACCACCGAGTTTGTTGACCATATACAGGTTAAACCCTGAGGAGCGCTGCGATGCTGTCTGATTCACTGCTGATAAAAAACGCGCACGCCATTCTGACGGGATTACCCGGTGAAGCCGCGCGCCATAACGGGCCGGATATTCGCGTGCGTAATGGGATTATCGAGGCGATGGGCACGCTGGTGGCGGAACCCGACGAGCGGCAAATCGATGCCCGCGACTGCGTGGTCTATCCGGCCTGGGTGAATACCCATCATCATCTGTTCCAGTCGTTACTTAAAGGTGAGCCGCAGGGACTGAACAAAAGCCTGACCGGGTGGTTAAGCGCCACGCCTTACCGCTTTCGCGCCACCTTTGATGAACAGACTTTCCGTCTGGCGGTGCGCATTGGGCTGATCGAACTGCTGCGTTCCGGCTGCGCCACCGTTGCCGACCATAACTATCTCTACTGGCCGGATATGCCGTTCGATACCTCGGCGATCGTCTTCAGCGAAGGCGAAGCGTTGGGGATGCGCATTGTACTGTGCCGTGGCGGAGCAACGCAGGGACGGTCGATTGAGAAAGACTTACCTCAGGCGTTGCGACCGGAAAACTATGAGGCGTATATGGCCGATATGGAACGCCTGGTCGGTCGCTATCATGATCCACGGCCGGAATCTTTACGCCGCGTGGTGATGGCACCGACCACGCTGTTACATTCCGCGCCGGGATCGCAGCTGCGGGAAATGGCCAAACTGGCGCGCAGCCTGAATATTCGTCTGCACAGCCATCTGTCGGAAACGGTGGACTATCTCGATGTGGCACGCGACAAGTTTGCCATGACGCCGGTGCAGTTCTGCGCCGAGCATGACTGGCTGGGTGACGATGTGTGGTTTGCGCATCTGGTGAAGCTGCTGCCGGAAGAGATCGCCATGCTGGGGAAAACCCGTACCGGGATTGCGCACTGTCCGCAGAGCAACGGGCGGTTGGGCAGCGGCATTGCCGATCTGCTGGCGCTGGAAAAAGCCGGCGTGCCGATTTCGCTGGGCGTGGACGGCGCGGCGTCAAATGAGGCGGCGGATATGCAGAGTGAAACCCACGCGGCCTGGCTGTTACAGCGCGCCCGTAAGGGGATGGCGGCCAAACCCCGCTATGACGGCGGCACCTTCGAGGGCGGCGGTGACGCGGCAACCATAGAAGACGTGGTGCGCTGGGGCACCGCCGGCGGAGCGCAGATCCTCGGTCTGCAAAAAAGCGGTTCCCTGCAGCCAGGCATGCTGGCGGATATCGCCATCTACCGGCTCGACGACCCGCGTTACTTCGGCCTGCATGACATGGCCATCGGTCCGGTTGCCTGCGGCGGTCGTGCCGCACTGAAAGCCTTAATGATTAATGGCCGCACCATCGTGGAAAACGATGTGGTTCCCGGTCTCGATCTTGACGCACTGCGCCATCAGGCGATGTCTGCGGTGCGTACTCTGCAACAGCGCGTTGCGGGTTAACCTCATTCCATAAAGAAGGAAAACAACATGTCACAGTCCCAAGGTTACGGTTTGCAGGAACTGGAAAAAGAGGCGCTGATGGGCGCGATGGGCGAAGAGACCTTTACCCGCGAAGTGCGCTGCATTGACCTGTCGAACTTCGACCAACGCAAAAGCGAGATCGCCGACCAACTCTGGCAGGCTGCGGTTGAAATTGGCTTCTTCCAGGTAAGCAATCACGGCATTGCGCTGGATGATATCCGTCATGCCTTCAGCACCACCGAGTCGTTCTTCGCGCTGCCGGATGCAGTAAAAGCGCAGTATCCGCTGGCGAGAAACGCCGGTTGGGAAAATAAATCCCAGGTACGTCCTTCTACCAAAACCCCCGATCAGAAAGAGTCCTATCAGATCACCCGTCCGCTGATGGATGGCCTGTGGCCGGGCGAGAACGAACTGCCGGCGTTTAAACAGACCATGCTGACCTTTGAGTCGCAGTGCTGGGCGCTGGGAATGAAGCTGCTGTCCTGCTTTGCACTGAAGCTGGGCTTCCCGGAGCACTTCTTCGCGCAGGCGCACAATCCTGATGAAAAAACCTATCAGAGCACGCTGCGTATGCTGCATTACTATGCCACCGAGCAGTCCGAGCAGGGGATGTGGCGTGCCGGTGCGCATACCGACTTTGATTGCCTGACGCTGTTGTTCCAGCGCCCTGGCCAGGGTGGCTTACAGGTTTGTCCGGGCAAGGACCATGAAAGTCAGCAGTGGACCAGCATCGAACCGCGGGAAGAGGTGATCACCTGCAATATCGGCGACATGCTGATGCGCTGGAGCGACGACCAGTTGCCGTCGAATTTCCATCGGGTCAGAAGTCCGCTGCCGGGTGAGTATCAGGGGCCGCGCTACAGCCTGGCGTTTTTTTGTCAGGCCAATAAAGAGGTCGAAATTCTTGGGCCGCAGAAGAAATATCCGCCGATCACCGCCGCAGACTATCTGCAACAGCGTATCCAGGCGAACTTCGCTAAAGGATAGTGGGGAAGGGCGACGCGCTCAGTGATGCAGAAAAGACAAAAGCCCGCTTATATCAATAAGCGGGCTTTTTTTAAGGGGCTCTTCTTCGCGGTGCGGGCTGGCCCGGATTTATCCTCGCGTCATCCCCATCGATAAGACTATCGGGTCAGTTCACCGCGAATAATGGCGGCACCGGCACTTAACGCGCTCAGCTTGCCACGGGCGACGTCACGAGACAGCGGCGTCATGCCGCAGTTGGTCGAAGGATACAGCTTGTCGGCATCGACGAACTGCAGGGCTTTACGCAGGGTATCAGCCACTTCTTCTGGCGTTTCAATGGCATTGGTTGCCACATCAATCGCACCAACCATTACCTTTTTACCGCGGATCAGTTCAATCAGATCCATCGGCACACGGGAGTTCTGACATTCCAGTGAGACGATATCAATGCTGGATTTTTGCAGTTTCGGGAAAATTTCTTCATATTGACGCCATTCGGTACCCAGCGTCTTCTTCCAGTCGGTATTGGCTTTGATGCCATAGCCGTAGCAGATATGCACTGCCGTTTCGCACTTCAGGCCTTCAACCGCTCTTTCTAATGCGGCAATACCCCAGTCATTCACTTCATCGAAGAACACATTAAAGGCAGGCTCATCAAACTGGATGATATCGACACCGGCTGCCTCTAAGTCTTTCGCTTCCTGATTCAGGATTTTGGCGAATTCCCACGCCAGCTTTTCGCGGCTTTTATAGTGGCTGTCATACAGCGTGTCGATCATCGTCATCGGGCCAGGCAGCGCCCATTTAATCGGTTTGTCGGTCAGCTTGCGCAGGAATTTGGCATCTTCCACAAACACCGGCTTCTGACGCTCTACCGCGCCGACCACGGTTGGCACGCTCGCATCGTAGCGATTACGAATCTTAACGATCTCACGCTTCTCAAAATCAACGCCGTTAAGGTGCTCAATAAAGGTGGTGACAAAGTGTTGGCGGGTCTGCTCGCCATCACTGACGATATCGATATCGGCCTGACGTTGATCTTCCAGGCACAGGCGCAGCGCATCATGTTTGCCATCAATCAGTTCCTGATCCTGCAATTTCCACGGTGACCATAATGTTTCAGGTTGAGCCAGCCAGGAAGGTTTAGGCAGGCTGCCCGCCGTGGACGTAGGTAATAAAATTTTCATAACAGGTGACCTTATATTTTTATGGTTAATCAAAGAACGGGATTAGCTGAGAGCTGCTCAAGGATCGCCCGATAGGGTTTGATAAAGCGCTCTTCAGTAAACTTTCCTTGTTCAATCGCTAACTGGCTGCGTTCTTCTCGATCATAAACAATCTTCGTTAATGCATAATCTTTGTGACTCAGGGTCGGCTGATATTTCTTACCCGCCGCAGAATTCGCATTGTAAATCTCAGGACGATAAATCCGTTGGAACGTCTCCATCGTGCTGATGGTGCTGATTAACTCAAGATCGGTGTAATCGTTCAGCAAATCACCGGAGAAATAAAACGCCAGCGGCGCAACGCCGTTTGGCGGCATAAAGTAGCGTGCCTGCAGGCCCATTTTATTGAAGTAGTGATCGGTCATGGACAGTTCATCCTGCAGGTATTCGACACCTAACACCGGATGCTGATTTTCAGTGCGGTGATAGGTGTTTTTGCTGGACACGCTCAAACAGATCACCGGCGCTTTATTGAAATGCGCTTTGTACGCGGCAGAGTTAACGAAATATTTGAACAGGTTGCCATGTAAATCGCCGAAATTATCCGGCGTGGTGAAGGCCGTTTTGTTCTTGTTATGCTCTAACAGCACCACGCTAAAATCATAATCCCGCACGTAAGAGGAGAAGTTATTGCCAACAATCCCTTCCGTGCGCTGGTTGGTCTTTTTATCAACGATGTGGGTTTTCAGAATTTCGATAACCGGGAAGGTATTTCCCTTGCCTTCGACATCCATCTCAACGGAAATGATTTCCAGCTCGACGGAATAACGATCGCCATTGGCATTATCCTGCCGCGCCAGCGAGTTGAAACGATCGTCGATCATTTTCAAGGTGTTGCGCAGGTTATCCTGGCGTTTTTCACCACGTGCCAGATTGGCAAAATTGGTGGTAATACGCGTATTTTTTGAAGGATTATAATTTTCATCAAAAGAAAGACTTTTAATGGTAAAGGCGAATTCGTTATTCATTTTGATGGCTATCCTAATCTCAGATGTGACACTGAATGCGTTTATTTTAAGCAGTTCCAGAATTTACTTTCTGGTTTCTTATTCAGCTGTTGTCAAATTGTCTTGGGCGAAAAGCAGTGTCTAATTTATGCCATAGTCACTGAGTGAGGAAAAGTGATATAAATTCACCGAACATGAAGCAATTTCATGATCTGGATCAATTTTGAGGGGATTTCACGAGGAAGGCCGCTTAACCGGGGGAACCCGGGCTGGAGGTTAAGGCCAGCCTGGTGTCTGAAGCGGACAGGTTAACGCCTACTTCTTCTTGTTGAGCATCGACTTTAAATCGGCAAACGGATTGTAGGTCGCGGCATCCACGTCATTCTGCGCGTCTTCGCCCGCCACCACCGAGGTGCCGTACTGGTCAGCTTCGGTGTACTTCGAATGCTCGTGATCATGGCAATACAGACACAACAGCTCCCAGTTACTGCCGTCTTCCGGGTTATTGGTATGGTCATGATCGATATGGTGAACCGTAAGTTCACGCAGGTTGGAGTAAACAAACTCACGCGAGCAGCGTCCACACACCCACGGATAGATTTTCAGGGCTTTCTCGCGGTAGCCGCTTTCCAGACGGGTGTAGTTTTTGGGGATCAGAGCCATGCCGATGTTACCTGTTAACAAGAAATCAATTCACGATAGTGCTGCCAATATATCCCAAAGCCCGGGTCATTCCTATCTCGCCTGAAACCAATACTCTTCAACCCGTTGCTCACCTGATGCAGCGCCCATCCAACCCCCGTTCATCGCACAACGTCGGTGCCATTCTCCTTATCAGTGGACCTGTTTTCCAGGATAGTTCCTGGAATCGGGGGCTGGCGTTTCATCTTCTTGTAAAAAAAGTCTATTAAGTTTATTTAATAATTAGGTTGCTCATTTTTTATCTCTTTAAAAGGAACAAGCGAATGTCTGTTGATATGTATCTGAAAGTTGATGGTGTAACCGGTGAGTCCGCTGATTCGAATCATAAGAACTGGATTGATATTCAGTCCTTCAACTGGGGAGCCAGCCAGCCGGGTAACATGGCAGTCGGTGGCGGCGGCGGTGCCGGTAAGGTCCAGTTTAGCGACCTGGCGGTGCAGGCGTTTATCGATAAAGGCACACCGGCGATCATGAAGTTTTGTGCGTCAGGCAAACATGTTAACAGCGTTGAGCTTTCCGTTTGTAAGGCCGGTGGGCAGAAAGTTGAGTACACGCGTATCGTCCTTGAAGACGTGCTGGTCACAGGATGCAAATTCACCGGCGTGGGCAGCACCGATAAAATCATGGTCAGCTATTACTTCCAGGCAGCAAAAGTGAATCTTCATTACTGGGAGCAAAGCGATCAGGGTACCAAAGGCGCGGAAACGAAATCAGGATGGGACGTCAAACTGAATAAAGAAATCTAATTGTCTGGGGTATTACAATGGCTGGAATAGCATCTGCGATAACCAACGCTATTTTTAATGGTGGGTCATACGATCTTACTGAGATGAAACTGTTAGTGGATATCATCAACCATACGCATGATGATGATTTATACAGTTTTGCCAATGATGATGTCGAACAGGCGATGAAAACCTACACAGCTCTGCTGAACAACACCAGTGGCCGTACGGCGATGAGTGAGGATGATGTTGAGATGGGGCTGTTATCCAACCGCGCTCATGCTGTGATGGTGACGCCCAATAACCAGAATTTCTTCAATAAACACACCGCGGGAAATTCCGGGTGGTGGAATCCCCTGAAGGTCCGGGATGTTTACAATAAGTCTAATCGGGATTTTTTATGGGAGATTCTGGCGCCCATCGGCACCTTTCTGACCTCCGGGAGTACTGTTGCCGCTATCTTGAGGGAAGTCAGCGTCAGGGTAGCGCTGTACTCCGCAGGCTCAACCTCGGCCCTGGTGTCTTTATTATTGGTGCTGAGATCACGGAATAAAGAACATCAGCTCAAAGATAATAAAGACTTAATGAACGCGTTTAAGTCTCTTGCCAAGTCGAAAATTGAATTAAAGAAATCGTACTTGAAGGTTATTTCAAAGCTAAGGAATGATTTAGGCCCGCATGTGAAAGAGGACAAGAAGGAAGATACTCTTGCTAATCTCAATAGCGATCTTAATATTTGGGGCGCGAGTGAGGGGATGAAAACCTTCATTCACGGCGGCTTTATGAATATTTCGGGCGATTCTAATCCCGAAATAAAGATTGTGGACAACGGTTGGGTGATCAATTTTGATCAAACGATGACCTTCAGTAAGAACGATATTGAGATTCTGGAAAGAATGGCTTAACCACCTTCCACCCGGCCATGAGCGATGAGGGACGCGCGCCGACTTCGTTCATGGCCTGTTCCTGCCTTGCCACCTGATTCGGCCTGAAAAAACAGGTATAATCCCCCAAAATCAGGTAACCAGTTAGAGATCAGCATGACAAAACTCACCTTACAAGAGCAGATGCTAAAAGCGGGATTAGTGTCGAGCAAGAAATTGGCCAAAGTGCAGAAGACGGCCAAGAAATCACGCGTTCAGGCGCGTGAAGCCAGAGAAGCGGTTGAAGAGAATAAAAAAGCGCAGGCCGAGCGTGATAAGCAGCTGAGTGAACAACAAAAGCAGGCCGCGTTATCGAAAGAGCACAAGGCGCAGGTGAAGCAGCTGATTGAAATGAACCGGATCGCCATTGCCAAAGGCACCATCGATTTCAACTTCACCGACAATAATCTGATCAAGAAAATTGCCGTGGATAAAACCACGCAATCCCAGCTGATCAGCGGCCGTCTGGCCATTGCCCGCCTGAGTGCGGATAACAACGGTGAAAATACTTACGCCATTATTCCTGCCAGCGTCGCCGACAAGATTGCCCAACGTGATGCGAACAGCATTGTCCTGAACAGTGCATTGAGTCAGGAAGAGCAGGATGAAGACGATCCGTACGCGGACTTTAAAGTGCCCGATGATTTGATGTGGTGATTCGCTGGACGCTGACTTTATTCCCGGTTAAATGACCGGGTGCTTGCCGCCTGCAAACAGCAGGCGGTTTTGCCAACAAATAACCTCTCTATCAGCGGCATTCTTTGCCATTCCGCTCAGCGCGTGGTTTCGTTCGCGTTTAATGTAAAGGTTTCAACATCGTCGCCGGTGAACTCAACCCCAATCACGACGCTTCGTTGAGACTGCTGATCGTCAGGTTTCTGAAGAATGTATTGTACGATGTACTGGCGTTTCTCAGAGAATTGATAAAATGTGGGAGGGAGACAAAGTTTTCCATTTGCGACAGTCAAATCAGGTGAGTCCTTTATGGACAGCTTTTGTGGAGGCGTTCCTCTCGGGTTTATTGCGATGAGAGAAGGTTGGTAGTCACTGGCATCTGGAATATCAAAGCATACTTCAGCCCCAACTTTACTGACCGTAGTCGTTTCGTCAGCTTTTAGCCTGTCACCTGAACCTGGGCATCCACTCAGGAAAATAACTGAGGTCGCTAAGATAGAGGAGCGTATTTTAATTAAGTTATTCATTATCATCCCCATGCCATAGCTCCTCAAAATCGTCCATCAAGTCAGTAGCGCTTGCTGACAGCAAAGCTAATCAGTCCTGGCGCGATAACATTTATACCTCTTTCAGGCTGCCAACTGATATTTCAGCCTGATATCACGTCAACCTTTCCACTGCTAACCGCGCTCTCAGATAAGGTAAAGTCGGAAGGTCAGACAGGCAATTAGCAGCGTTTTAAAGGTTTGTCAGAACGGGCCGGGATGACAGGCTTTGATCGGGTCCAGGCTGATAGGATGCATAAAATGCAGCTCGCTGGCATGCAACATCAGCCTTGGGGTCCGTTCGGTGCCGGGCAGCAACAGGCCGCCATACAGGTCACAGCCCAAAATCGGGTGGCCCAACTGCTGGCAGTGGATGCGCAGCTGGTGGGTGCGCCCGGTCTCGGGATGAGCTGCACCCGCGTTACTGGCAGTGACGTCCCGTCTTCACTCTTACGATAAAAACGCTCAACGACCTGATAGCGCGAGCGAGCCGGCTTGCCGTTAACCGCGCAAATCGACATCAACGGGAACAGCGCCGGATCTTTCGCTATTGCGGCGTCGATAACCCCGTCATCTTCCGCCAGATGCCCGCACAGCAGGGCGCTATACACCTTGGTCACCGTGCGCTGGCTGAACTGATGACACAGAGCGGCATTGATCGCCTTATTGCGCGCAATCACCATCAGCCCGGAGGTGCCGAAATCCAGCCGGTGGATCAGCGTGCAGCCGGGGAATAGCTGCACCAGCCGGTGATGCACCGAATCGAGATTTTGCGGATTTTTGCCCGACAGGCTGAGCAGTCCGGTGGGCTTATTGATCAGCACCAGATACGCGTCCTGATAAAGGATCTCAATCTGCTCATGGCACGGCGGGGCAATAAAGGTATCGATAATCTTGGACATCAGGTGACCAGCAGCAAGAGTGGCAGCGGATGATAGCGAATTTTACGCCGACTGACGACTCTGGCGAAGGGCGCGTCAGATCACCGCCTCCTCGCAAGTCGGCAAATTATCGTCCAGGCTTAAAGAAATGGTCTGCGCAGGCATTGTGATTTACACTGCGCGCTGCAAAAATTGAGCAAATAAACGATTAAGTAGGCGGTAATGGCGATGAACGGAACGATCACAACCTGGTTTAAAGATAAAGGCTTTGGATTTATCAAAGATGAAAACGGTGATAACCGGTATTTTCATGAGGTTAAGGTCGCCAACCCTGATCTGATCAAGAAAGATGCGGCGGTGACTTTCGAACCCACCACCAACAGCAAAGGGTTGTCAGCCTATGCGGTCAAGGTCGCACCGGAAAGCAAATACATTTATATCGCGGGTGAACGCATTAAGCTTACCTCGATCAAGTCTTACGTGGTGTTCAGCGAAGAAATGCCAGCTGATACCCGCATCGATAAAGAAAATGCCGTGCTTTCCGTCGGCATTCTGATGAGCAGCATCAAGCCAAAGTCCGCGACCACCGCGGGCGAAATGCGCTCGGTGAAAAAACTGGCGATCACTACCTTCCAGGGAACGACCTTAATCTTCTCGGAAGATGAGATCGACGTGGATACCACGGTGAAAATGCTGAAGGTCTGATTTTCGCTCCCGCGCTGAACAGCGTCGTGCAAATACGCCGGTGTTCAGCAGGGAAACATCCCCATCATTGATGACCGATCAAGACAGTAAATTTGGACTCTTTATGAATAACGAAATAGCGCTTAAATATTATGACATCGCCGATGATTATGTGGCGGAATCTGCCAAGCCGGTGAGCGAGCCACAGCGTGATGCGCTGGCTCATTATTTCCAGCTGCTGCTGACCCGCCTGTCGGATAATCAAGAAATCAGCGAAGACACGCAGAACGAGATGGCCCGCGAAGCGGGTATCGACGAGCAGCAGATTGATGGCATTGCGAACTACCTGAATGAATGGGGCAACGAGTAGCGTTTGCCCGAAACACGTGAAGTGGATATAAGGTAACGCGCTTTATATCCGCTTCGGGTTGCGCCGAAAATTAACAGCAAAAAGGCCGCTTAAGTTTCCTTAAGCGGGCTTTTCTAATATGGCTCCTCTGACTGGGATCGCCTTTGCCAGTAACTGGCTAATAAATAGGCTAAACCTGAGTTCTGTTTCTGTCAAGACCACCAGAATGTCCACCAATAAGTGAAGTTTACATCAAGGATGATTTGAGCTGCCCTTGCAGAATGTGTGATCAGGTGACGGCAATGGCAATAATTAAGATTCACATGTTTTTTGAAACTTTACATGTATCATACATTAGCAGGTGTATCCAACATTCACTCTATCAATTGGGTGGTACAGTGTGACGGGAAGGGGGCACCGATGATCATCAGTTACGGCCTGTTGTGACAAACAAAAACAGAGGTTGAACGAGGAAACCCATATACTAATGACATCAATAAGAGAATGGCGACGATGATTGTTTTTTTTAAAAGTATCAGAAGAAATAAATATGAAATAGTTGCTGTGCTGCTCATGATTTGCATTGGATTGTTTAACTTCGGATGGTTAAGTTTAAAAACGATTCCTGAAACTCCACCAGGATATTATGAAAATATCGTCAGTGAGCATGCACAATCACTTATTAATTTACGCAACGAGTATCAAAAGCAGCGTAATGAAATGAGGGCGGAATTGACATCTCGGAAGCATACATTCTCAGAGGCTGCACAAATTGCACTAAAAGTGAATATTTCGGAATCCCGTTATCTGGATTTTTGGTTAACAGAAAAGCCGATTGTCATCGGCATGTTAAAGCCATTTGAAGAGTCAAAATATGTGATCTGGTATGTAAACCTTCCTTCAGAAACTCGCAAATCGGTTAGAGAGACGACAGATAATTTGCACAGGATTTATCCTAAACTTGCTGAATGTCATGCAAATGCGACTAAAGATTATCAGGCATTGGTTTCGGGACTGTCTGTATCATCTGAGGGTAAGCTAGCTGATACGTTTGTTGCTCAGACTCGGGTGTTAATACGTAATCTTTCTCAATCTGAGCATTCTTCATCAGAGATATGTGACAATGCAATGGTGTTATATTTCTCTTCGGTAGAACAGCTATCGAGAACTTATAGTACACTTGCAGATGCTTATCAGAATTATTCAGATGAAAATGAAAAATATCGTAAGATGGCCAGTGCAATATTATCATTTTTGTTATTATTAGTTTGTTATCGTTGTCGGGAAAACTTGATTAAAAAAACGGCGCAATCAATGGGTGTGTAATTTACCCTGTTAGGACCACTAGAATGACTGAAACTAATAGATACAGGTTGTGCCCCATCGTTGTTAAGATTTCCGCTAAAAGGGAGGCGAAGTCAGAGCGAGAACGGAATAGGCTGAGGCTATTGTAAGTATCCCAGCTTTAGTTCCAGGCACTTTTTGAGATTTCCGGTTTCTCAGCCATCAGCCGGTATTCTTCCGGTGTCAGGTTATTCAGGGACTTATGAGGTCGCTCACTGTTGTACTCATTCAGCCAGCACTCCGTTATTTCTCGTACTTCATGCAGTGTTCTGAACAGGTAAAAATCGAGTATTTCTGTCCGGTATATTCGGTTAAACCGTACTATAAACGCGTTCTGTGTTGGCTTAACCGGCTTGATAAATTCCAGCATCACACCATGGTCTTCAGCTCATTGCGCCAGCGCCAGTGATATTAGTTCCGGCCCATTATCCATCCGCATCTTCAGCGGATATCCACGGTTAGCTACTATTCTGTCCAGCACCCGGACGACACGCTGCGCGGGGATATTTAGGTCAATTTCTATCCCCAGAGCTTCACGGTTAAAATCATCGACAACATTGAAAGTCCGAAAACGTCGGCCACATATCAGCGCGCCGTGCATAAAATCAATCGACCAACTTTGGTTGAGTGCTTCCGTCGTTGCCAGCGGAACCGGATTGCGCACCGGCAGGCGTTGTTTACCCTTACGACGAAAATTCAGTTTGAGAAGACAGTAAATCCGGTGGACACATTTGTGGTTCCAGACGTGCCCCTGCCTGCGGAAGTACCTGAAAAAGGCTCTTAAAACCGTAGCGGGGAAAGCGCTCGGCGACCTCGGTCAGCCTCTGGATCACCGCTTCATCACGTCGCGTATCCGGTTGATAACGAAACACCGTCCTGCTTAGCGATAACGTCCTGCATGCCTTGCGTATGCTCATCGTAAATTGCGTGGTCAGATAGCTGACGAGTTCACGCTTTCTCGCTGGTTTTAAAGCTTTTTTTCTATGACGTCTTTCCGCGCCCGGCATTCCAGACTCAGATCGGCAAACATCTGCTTCAGACGACGATTTT
This sequence comes from Erwinia billingiae Eb661, assembly GCF_000196615.1. Taxonomy (NCBI): domain Bacteria; kingdom Pseudomonadati; phylum Pseudomonadota; class Gammaproteobacteria; order Enterobacterales; family Erwiniaceae; genus Erwinia; species Erwinia billingiae. The sequence goes on along the minus strand of NC_014306.1, from coordinate 3,024,631 downwards.
CGTCTTCAAGATCTTTGATCTTTTTGATATCAGCGGCTTCCTTACCGCCATATTTCGCCTTCCAGTTGTAATAACTGGCTTCAGAAATAGCAGCCTCACGACACACATCTTTGACGGCTCGACCAGCTTCTACAGATTTCAGAACGACAATGATCTGGTGCTCGGTGAATCGGATCTTACGCAAAGCGATCTCCTCAGGTGACATAATCAGTATGTCGGAAGATCTCTAAAAATGAATGGGCCGTTTTGGTGGGATACTTACATTAACACTGCTCTTGGAGGTTATATGTAGGATTTCGTCTTATCACGCGTCTGGAATGAAGAGAATTGATTATGCTTTTCTGTAGCGTGGCTACCTCAGCACTTTTTCTGAATATTTCTATGCTCTAATTTCGCATGTTATCCAATCTGATTGCCAAAGATTGTTTGGAATAAAGCTGAATTTATAATATTTCTTATCGTTTTTAAGCTGTTCTAATGCTTTTGCTTTTGTATAAAACCCTATTTAATCAATGATTTAATGTTATTAATTGTGGGATTTATTTCTTAATCCTAAAAATTATGGCGTCTATAGATTAGCTGCGCTTGATCCTTTAAGGTATAAAAAAACTAAGACTATTCTGAGGATGCCCCACTAGCGGTAGGTTTTGCATGTTGTTGCTTCTCATTTGTTGCCTTTTGTACTCATGCCCATTGATTGGACAGTGCAACTTGGCATTGCAATTTTTGACTTTTTTGTCATCGCAACTCATCGAACTGTCTCTTGTGCCTGCTTTAGAACTCAAAATTGTCAAACCATCTGAATGATATAGGGATTTTTTTCCTGGGAGACGTATTTTTATGAGCATTAGGGCGCAGGTGAGTATCGCGCGGAAACTGGGATTCACTTCTCACCAGAATGCAGTTCCGCTGTTACGTGAACTTGTCTTGCATAACGAATCAGATCAAAACTTTCAGGATTTAACGTTACATTTGCAGACAGCACCAGCAGTGCTCGAAGCGAAGCAATGGAATATTGATCGCCTGCTTCCAGGTACATCTCTTGATATTCGTGAGCGTGATATAAAGCTCAATGCCAAATGGCTGGCTGAACTGACTGAAAGTGTGATGTGTGAAGTCACACTAAGTTTGCGGCAGGGAGATGAAGAACTTTTCACTATCAATTATCCCCTCGAAGCGTTGGCTAAAAATGAGTGGGGGGGCAATGCAATGTTAGAATTGCTTCCTTCTTTCATTATGCCGAATGATCCTGCCGTAGACCGTCTCCTCAAAGCGACATCGGACGTTTTGCGCAGTGCCGGCAAAAACCATGCGTTGGATGGTTATGAAAGCCAGTCCAGAACTCGCGTATGGGAGATTGTTTCTGCGCTATGGACTGCAGTCTGTAACCTGAGTGTCAGTTATGCACTACCTCCCGCCAGCTTTGAACGTAACGGTCAGAAAATTCGTACTCCGGGCGTTATTCTGGAAGGCAAAGTCGCCACCTGCCTGGATACAACGTTATTATTTGCCTCCGCACTGGAACAAATTGGACTCAACTCTCTGGTATTCCTTAGCGAAGGACATGCCTTTGTTGGTTTCTGGCTTCAACCGCACGAGTTTGCGCAATTAGTCACTGAAGACGTATCTTCGGTTCGTAAGCGCATCGATTTGAAAGAAATGGTGGTGTTTGAAACGACACTGGTCACTAAAGCTCACCCACCTTCATTCACTCAGGCTTTTGAAGAAGCGTTAAAGCACCTTACGGAAGACGAGTTTCACGCAGCCATTGATACTCGCCGTGCGCGGATGCAAAAAATTCGCCCCCTGGCGCTTGGAATCACCCGCCTGGAAAGCCAGTCAGAATCAGAACTGGATGTTCGGCATGGTTTTGAAGATGCACCAGTACTCCCTTCATTTGAGCTTGATATCGAGATTGAAGGGGAAAAAGAAGCAACGGGTCGTCTGGTGCAGTGGCAGCGTAAACTGCTTGATTTGACGACCCGCAACCGTTTACTGCATCTGCCAGAGAGTGCCAAAGGTATCCGGCTGATATGTTCTAATCCCGCCTACCTCGAAGACAAACTGGCAGAAGGTAAACGAATTCGCATTGTCTCATTACCTGACCTTGAGATGGGCGGACGTGATGCTGAATTATATCGTCAGCAGACAAATGAAAATCTCCGTGAGGAATATGCCCAACAGGCTTTGGATCGTGGCGAAGTTGTTTCGCCGCTTGAAAAAGAACGTCTGGAATCAGCGTTGATTGATCTTTATCGTAAATCAAAAAGCGATCTGGATGAGGGCGGTGCCAACACCCTCTTTCTTGCAGTGGGTTTCCTTAAGTGGAAAAAATCAGCTGAAGACCCAAAGAGTTATTCCGCTCCTCTTATTCTTCTACCGATTCAACTTGACCGCAAAAGTGCACTTTCTGGCGTGACCATGCGCTTGCTGGAAGAGGAACCCCGTTTCAATCTCACCTTACTTGAGTTGCTGCACAATGACTTCGCATTAACGATCAACGGTCTTGATGGTGAGTTGCCCACAGATGAAAGTGGCATTGATGTGGATGGTATCTGGAATATGGTGCGCCGCGCTGTGCGCGATATGCCAGGTTTTGAGGTCACACGTGATGTCGTGATAGGCACCTTCTCATTTGCCAAGTATCTGATGTGGAAGGACCTGATCGACAGAGCACCACAACTGATGCAAAGCCCTCTGGTGAAATATCTTATTGAGCGTGGTCAGGAAAATGCTGTTCTCGAGAAAAGTGGAGAAATAGTTGAGGTCGACAAACTTGATGATGCTGTAGACACACGGGATCTGTTCCTGCCATTACCTGCAGACTCCTCGCAAATTGCCGCTGTAGTGGCTTCTGCCAAAGGCCGTGATTTTGTCCTAGATGGACCGCCTGGCACGGGTAAATCACAGACCATTGCCAACATGATCGCACACAATCTGGCGCTGGGAAGGCGTGTATTATTTGTTGCCGAAAAGAAAGCGGCACTTGATGTGGTTTATCGCAGGCTGGAAGCCCAGGGACTCGGCGAGTTTTGTCTGGAGTTACATTCCAGTAAAACGTCAAAAATGGATTTCCTCAAGCAACTTGAACGGGCATGGGATGCTCGCGATATGCTCACCACCAGTGAGTGGGAGGAGGAAGCTGGCAAGGTGCAACGCCTGCGTGACAAGTTGAATGAGGTTGTCCGTTTACTGCATTTGCGCTGGCCAAATGGCCTGACGCTCCATCAGGCGATGGGCCGCGTTATCAGAGATGCCAGTTCTTTAACGCCTGAATTCACATGGGCAGCTGGCACTTTCCATTCCTCTCTACAAATGACAGCGTTCCGTGAAGTTGCCAAACGTCTTGAACTTAATCGTAATGCTTTTAAACAACACGACTCTCATTTTGGAATCATTAACCAGACTGAATGGACGAATGGCTGGCAATCGTCGCTGGTTGCTGAAGCACAGGCAATTCCGGGAAAAATACAGCATCTGGAAAACGCCACAGGGGAATTGCTTAAAGCGACGGGAATTACTCTTAATTCAACCGAGCCAGATAAGCTGATTCAACTGACATCACTCTGCGAGCTAATGTCTAGTGTGGCCGGTATTGATCTGAGTTTTATGTTTGCCCCGGATGCTGCGGCTCGCATTGAAGCTGCAAAAGCGGCAATCAATCTTCTGAGCGAAATTGAATCATTTAAAGCACGACTGTCCATTGCTTATCCCGGAAACAGCTGGCTGAACCTCAATGTTCAGCAGTTTAAAACCTCACTTGAAGAGGCGGACAAAAAATTCTGGTTCTTCGCAACAAATGCCCGTAAGAAAGTCATTGGCGAGGTGGTTCGACAATTTTTACTGAGCGCGACTCCCGACCTGACTGTCGATCTTCCCATTATTGATAAGCTTCAGGCATTACATCACAAGCTGTCTGAGCTAACTCCACGCACGGCGACGATGCCGGCATGGAATGGCCTTGACACCAATCTTTCTGACTTACAGAACACTCTGGATTTAGCTGACACTCTTCGCAGTGCGTTGGGTGGTTTTGCCTCATCCCCTCAGCAGCTTGCAGAGATCCGCTCAGCGGTTAAAACATTGGTTATTAATGCCAATGACTTGCTCGGCTCGCAGGGTATTATTGCTGCTCTATCCCACAACCTGCGTGCTTCTGTATCGGGTTTCAATGAAGCTAAAGCAAGATTCTGCAATCTTATCAAAGTTCCAGAACGCGACATGTCGATACCCATTTTACGCGAATGCGCCATGGGTATCGTGCATCATCAATCGGCTTTAAAAGCCTGGAGTGACTGGCGCCGGGTACGTGAAGAAGCCATTGACCAGGGCTTATTGCCACTGATCAACGTCCTGGTGCAACTTGATTCAGGTGATATCAGCGCAGCTGAGTTGTTTGAAACAGCCTATTGCCGCTGGTTTGCGTCGTGGATGATTGACTCAGAGCCTTTGTTACATAATTTTGTACCAGCTGAACATTTTAGTGATATTGAGGCCTATCGCACCCAGACTGACCGTCTCGCCAGACTTACGGTTCGTTATATTCGTGCTCGATTGTGCGGTGTGATACCCGCAAAAAATGAGATCAGTAAGCAGGGTGGTTTTGCCTCGCTCAAACATGAGTTGCAGAAATCCCGGCGTCATAAGCCTGTCCGCCAGATGGCGGCTGAAATGGGTGATGCTATGTCTAAGCTTGCGCCATGCATGCTGATGAGCCCACTTTCAGTTGCACAATTCCTTCCTTCGGAACAGCCGCTGTTTGATCTGGTGATTTTCGATGAAGCATCACAAATATCCCCCTGGGATGCTATTGGTGTAATGGCGCGCGGTAAACAGGTTGTTATTGCTGGCGATCCACGACAGATGCCGCCCACCAGTTTCTTCAACCGCGCGGCAAATGAGACGGATGATACTGAAGAGGATATGGAAAGCATTCTTGATGAGTGCCTGGCTGCCGGCCTGTATAACCACAGTCTTAGCTGGCATTACCGTAGCCGCCATGAAAGCCTGATAACGTTCTCTAATCATCGGTACTACGACAGCAATCTGATCACTTTCCCTGCATCGGAAACAAAGCAAAGTGCTGTTAAGTGGTGCAAGGTTGCGGGGATCTATTCAAAAGGTAAGGGACGCCATAATCAGGCAGAAGCCGAAGCAATAGTTGCTGAAACCGTAAAACGCCTGAAGGATAAAACGTTTATAGCGTCCGGTAAATCCATTGGCATTATTACGCTGAATACGGAACAGCAAAAACTGATTAATGACCTGATGGATCGTGCCCGGCAACAACATCCCGAAATTGAGCCATTCTTCCAGTCGGAGTTGGAGGAACCTGTTGTGGTTAAAAATCTGGAAACTGTTCAGGGGGATGAGAGAGATTTGATCATACTTTGCATTGGGTATGGTCCGACAGAGCCTGGTGCGAATACTATGTCGATGAACTTCGGACCCTTGAACCGTGAAGGTGGTTGGCGACGTCTCAATGTTGCTGTCACCCGCGCGCGGCAGGAAATGATGGTATTCAGCTCTTTTGATCCCTCAATAATCGATCTCAATCGCACAAGTGCACGCGCGGTTGCTGACCTTAAACACTTTATCGAGTTCGCCCAGCGCGGACCGATGGCTCTGGCACAGGCGGTTCGTGGTTCAGTAGGCGGTTATGACTCTCCATTCGAAGAGGCCGTAGCAAATGGCTTAAGAAGGAGAGGGTGGCAAGTTATTCCGCAGATCGGAGTATCGCGTTTCCGTATTGATTTAGGGATCGTGCATCCAGACAAACCCGGCGACTATCTTGTGGGGGTGGAATGCGACGGTGCCACTTATCACAGCGCAGCCACTGCACGTGATCGTGATAAGGTTCGCAGCGCGATTCTGCAGGGGCTGGGCTGGAAACTTCTCCGCCTGTGGTCAACAGAATGGTGGGTGGATAAGGAAGGCGCACTAGAAAGGTTGGATATAGCGATTAATGCTCTGTTGGAAGAATCCAGAGCAGTTGAAGTCGCCATTGCTCAAACACAAGAAGAGGTAGAGATAGTTACTGCAGAAAACAGCAATGAAGAAGTAAACGAAGAACAAGATTTTAAGCTTGTGGCTAATGATGAAGAAATATCAGCGCCTGTTGAGAGCATTAAACCGGTTGCTCACTCACCAGTAGCAGAATATGAGTCAGAGGGTTTGTTGCAGGAACTGAAGTATGCGTCCTCAGCGGTATCTGAAGCCGCTCAACCTGCAACTGCGGGAAAATATGTCGTGAATGATTTGAAGGCATGGCAGGGCAAAACTGACCCAGAGAAGTTTTATGTCGTGGAGTACGATGAGACGCTAAAAGCTCTTATTGCAGAGGTGGTTAATGGTGAGTCACCTCTCTTGGATACTACACTGGTGCAGCGGGTATCACGTGCTCATGGTTTTAACCGTGCGGGAAGACTGATTCGTGAGCGTGTTATGGAGATAGTAGATGATCACTATTATGTCGCGACCGATCATTCTGGTGAAGATTTTGTCTGGCTGTCAGAAGCACAAAAAACTGATTGGAATTCATTCCGTTTGCCTGCAACGGACTATGATGTTCGTCAGGTTGATGCTATTCCAAGTGAAGAGTTGCGAGCATTGGCTCTGAGTTTTGAAGGAACAAATAAGATTTCGGAAATGGCTAGCTCACTGGGAATTAAACGACTAACCAGTCAGGCGAGACAAAGACTAGAGTTAGTACTCTAAATTAAATGGCCATTTAGGGTGTCAGAGCCTTTGATGGCCTTTATTAGATTGTATTGATTAGTATATGAGCTGGTTTTTTTGGATAGGGGACGATCTGATTGAGGGCAGTTCTGTGCCAGAAGCGGACGTTGCTTGTATCATGGTATGTTAGTTTACGTAAAGCAAGTCAAGAAAACACAATTGCACAACCATGATTCCATACTGGTTTTAACATCACGGATCGTGGCCGCAGTTTAAACCCTGGCGTGTATCAGTGGTGCTTTATCCTATCAATCCAGATCATAACCCAAGTGCACAGGCCAATTTAATATATGAATCCATATTGATATGCTCTTTCGAGAATATGTTGACTATTAAATAACGAATAGAAAACATAAGCATTAATATTATTTAAATTAAGTGTTATAACTACATGAAAAGGAAAGCATCATGACGCAAAAAAAAACTGATAACTTTGAAGACCTGCTTCTGGGGAAATTTCTAGATCCTATACATGGAGTCATTCGAATAACTAAGCTCGAAAAAAAAATAATTGACCATCCTTTATTTCAAAGGCTGAGGGATATTAGGCAGAATACGTTTTTATATAAAGTGTTTCCTTCTGCAATGCACTCTCGTTTTGAACACTCAGTTGGAGTTATGCATTTATCGTATGAAATATTGAAAAATTTAGATTTGAATGCATTGATCTTTAATCGTAAAAGTAAGGACGTTGATCTCTATTTGGAGATTAAAGAAATGCCAGTAAGTCTTATTCAGGAACTGCGTATTGCAGCTTTGTTACATGATGTTGGACATGGTCCTCTAGCCCATCAATTCGATAGTTTTGCAATAGATATAAAAAAATTCAAAGAAAAATGCAAGACTGAAGACACTCAGGAATACGATAAGATTATATCACTAGCTGATAATGAAGACGGAAAATTAAGTCACGAACAAGTGTCATGTATTTTTATCAAGGAAATAATTTATGAATTGAAAAATAAAGCTGAAAGTGAATCTGATGGTGACGATGTTTATAAATAGAATATAAAGAAAATCAACGCAGATAGTATTATAAAAATCGTTGAGAAAAAATATGACTTTACAGGTGAAATAAAAGGCAAGAATATATATCCTTTGTTGGGCTCAATCATATCATCTTCACCTATAGATGCAGATAGAATGGACTACTTACTGAGAGATAGCTACTTCTCAGGTGTTAAGTACGGGATTTATGATTATGGACGATTGCTAATGTCGTTTATCCCTGTTGAGGTTGAAAATAATATTTACTTGGCATATAAAGAAAGTGGTATGGATTCAATTCTAGAGTTTGCCAATGCAAGAAGCGGTCTTTATAGTCAAGTTTATTTTCATAAAACCAATCGCGCGTTATCTGCCATGCTTAACAAAGCGTGTTCTGGCTCAGGTGCTGTTAGTGTTATATCTTTAGAGACTGAAGATAAAATCATTGATTTGATCAAAAATTTTTATCTAAGCAATCCAGACAAGAAGTTTTTAGAGCATACGCTTAAAAGTAAATTAAATGAAGATTCAATAAAAATAATCGATGATATTGTTAGTAGAAATGTGTGGAAAAAAATATATGAAAAAAAACACACATTTTCCAATGTTAGACTTTCAAATAATACATTCAAGGAGTGCAAAAAGGAAATATCTGAAAAGATCAAAGTCATTCTCGGAAATGCTATAAGTGGAAATGAATGGGTCCTTGATTTTCAGATTGAAGATAACTTCAAAGACATTGAGGAAAGCCAAGCCAAAATAATTAAAAAAGAAATAAATGGAAAGTATAAAATAAATGAATTGCGTGATTGTAACGAAGTGCTTCAACCATATCACTATGTTAAATTCTTTATTCGTGTTTTTGTATCAAAGGCCACTCAAACTGAAATTCTCGGAATATGTGAAGGGCTGATTAAAGATATTGAAGAAATTGTTAAAGATAAAATAAATAATGTTGAAAGTGAAAAGTAAATAATAGAACCCTAGACTTCTTGTAACATATTCCCTAATGCTAAAGCCACATCATCGTTAGTTATCCCCAGTAGCTAACGGTGCTCATATTTAACGGTTGGTCCGCAGTGTTACTCTGACCTCGTTATTTCCACTTTACTCACCGTTAAATGCATTTTCAGGCTTATATTACGTGCTGCACAGGGATTCATTGATTCCATTTTCACCCTCATGGGGTATAGTTTCGCTGTCCGGATTATTCTTGCGTCAGTAAACGTGCTGACCTGTTCCTCGCTGATTCATACACTGCGAACCCCGTAACCGAGGGAGATGTCCGCTCCTCGCTGTGAGTTCAACGGGTCGATGCAACGCTATCCTTAATCAAAGGGGGGCGTTGCCATGAAACGAAGAACGCGAATTAACTACACGCCTGAACAGAAAGCGATTATCTGGGACAGGTATAAGCAGGGTGATTCCCTGCATGATATCGCCAGAATGTTCGACAGATATCATTCTTCTATCATGCCCACTATCCACCAGACTGGTGGATATCGTCCTCCTGTACGTAAGCGGCACCGGTTAGCGCTTTCGCTTGATGAAAGAGAGGATATATCCAGAGGACTGGTAGCAAAACGTAGCATCAGGGACATCGCAGACAAATTATCAAGAGCCCCCTCAACGATTAGCCGCGAGATCAAGAGGCACGGAGGTGCAAAACAATACCGTGCAGCAAAAGCGGATACTGCTGCGTGGGAAAGTGCTCTGAGACCAAAACCTTGCAAGCTAATTGAAAGCCCCACATTGTCTAAAATCATTGCAGAGAAGATGCATCAGGACTGGTCGCCGGAACAAATCGCCGGTTGTCTGAAACGCTGTTATCCGGATAATTAGGAAATGCATGTGTCACACGAAGCGATTTATAAAACGCTTTTTATACAAACCCGGGGAGCATTAAAAAAAGAACTGCAGCAATGCTTCAGAAGCGGAAGAGCAGTGCGTAGATCCAGAACGTCATCACTTAAAGGGAAAGGATTAGGGCCAATCCCGAATGCGATACCTATCAGCGAAAGGCCACCTGAAGCCGCAGAAAGAGCCATACCAGGTCAATGAGAAGGTGACCTGATCCAGGGCTCGAAAAACTCCTATATCGTCACCCTCGTTGAACGCCATTCCCGCTTTGTTATGATGGTCAAAATCAGGGACAACAAAACCATAATTGTTATATCTGCACTCATCAAACAAGCCCGGGAATTACCTGTTGAGCTTTATAAAACACTAACATGGGATCTAGGCGCTGAAATGACAAGCCTCACTCGGTTTACTGTAGCGACAGACATTCAGATTTATTTCTGTGATCCTCGATCTCCCTGGCAACGTGGCTCAAATGAAAATACGAACAGGCTGCTCAGACAATATTTTCCAAAAGGAACTGACTTATCGGTTCACAGCCAGCAAAGACTTAACAGTGTTGCCAGACAGCTAAATGAAAGGCCGGGAAAAACGCTAGACTATGAATCACCCGCAGAGCGGTTCAATCTGCGTGTTGCATCCATCGGTTGAACTCACAGCTCATAACGGACAGCGGACCTTGTCTGACACTAGTGTGATTGGCTTAGAGCGAGAAGCGTGCATTGCTAAATTAGTAGTTACCACAACGATATTTTATGCTGATGCCGCCAACTACTACGCTACGCCACCAGCCTGCATGAGCGGGTTATCGATAGCGCGGTAAAAACCGCCAGAACACTGAAATAAAAGGGATGCTCGCCAGTGAGGGGGGGCGTTTGAGGAGTGGATCGCCTGGCTGGGAAGCACGTTCCTGATGGCGGATCTGAATATTACCGGAGAGGTCCAGCACGATAGCAATATCGCTTCTTGGCTGAAAGCCCTGAATAACGATAAACGCTATATTTTTCAAAGCCACCAAGCGCAGCATCGAAAGCACATCGCTTTTGATGAAGGACGTCTGATCCCGCCACGATTGATACGCGCAAAAACAAAAAGCCCGCTTAAGTTTCCTTAAGCGGGCTTTTCTAATATGGCTCCTCTGACTGGACTCGAACCAGTGACATACGGATTAACAGTCCGCCGTTCTACCGACTGAACTACAGAGGAATCGGTTTCGATGGGGCGCATATTAGCGGGGTAGCCCAGGTGTGTCAACAGCAAAAAACACGCTAGCTTTCAACTGGCTAGGATTAAATCAACCCGACGTATTAGTGAACAATTCCACGGTCATTTTGACGGGATTGCGCGTCTGAATAGCGTTTTGCCGGATCCTGGCGGTAAAACTGGCTAAAGCGTTGATAGAGGCTGGGGAAACGATCCTGCACAATGTCCGGCGCAGTGAAGAAGTACTCCGATAATACGGCGAAGCATTCGGCGGCATCGCTGGCGGCATAGGCATCAATGCTGGCAGCGTTCTCACCGACGGTATCAATCTCATCCTGAATATCCTTCATCGCCGCCTGCAAATCCTGCTCCCAACCCGCCACATCACGCAACGCAATCGACGGCACGCCATTGGCATGACCGCTACCGCGGCTGTCGAGCTTGTGCGCCACTTCGTGAATAATCAGGTTATAACCGGAAAGATCCCAGGAGTCCTGCACATCCAGCCAGTTCAGCACCACCGGACCTTGCTGCCAGCTCTGACCCGAATGCACCATTTTTTCATGGTGAACCAGACCAAATTCATCCTGCCATTCATCGTCGACCATAAAAGGGGAAGGGTAGAGCAGCACTTCGTGAAAACCGTCCAGCCAGTCATAACCCAGATTCAACACGGGCAGGCAGAAGATCAGTGCCAGGCGGGTGCTTTTCAGTTCATCAAGCTGGAAGTCTTGCAGCGGGACCAGGCGTTTTTGCTGTAGAAAGCGTTTCGCTAATGAGATTAGCGATGTCTGTTCAGCATCGGTTAGCGCGCCAAGTAAGGGGATCGCCATTGCCTGCTGCCAGGGCAGGGCGTTTCTGGCATCTTCGTCGGTTTTCCACGGCCATTTGATCATGATGCACCCGGTTCGCTGAAGGGATCTTTACCATGCCGTAGCGCACCGTCTTACGCAACTGCTGCGTGGCAGCAACAGTGCATAAGAAAGAAAGCTGAATGTGGGATGCGCTGGCTTTAAGGCGCATATTCAATCACTTAAAACCAGCAGTGTCTGTGATGAAGTACAAAAAAGCGGCCTTTCGCCTCAGACGCGTTCGAACTCAATCACCCAGACCCAGGGGTTAACTTCCCAGCTGGTGCCACCATACTGTAACGCCCATTGTTTACGATAGGCATCTTTGCTGGAAACCGCTTCGCTGTGCATGGTGAAAAAGTTATTCAGGAAATGGGAGTCGGTTTGCACACCCTCGGCGATCACATCGTCATCGCTGATATCCTGAATTTTCTCGACACGAATGCCGGTGACCACCAGATCGATACGGCTTGCCCAGCGGGGCATATGAATGCCGGCCTGCCAGCCAAACTGCTCTTGTTCATCCAGCTCGGCGGTTGCGAACTGGCTGGTATCGGCACGGTACTGGCAATAACGCGCGCTTTTAAATGCCGCTGGCGAACGCTGATATTCCGCCATTTCGTCAGGCTCGATAACCGGGCCGCGCCAGGTTTCACGGACCCAAAGCCTGTCGCCGGGTTGTCCGTAAGGGCAGTGGTAACTTAAGTTTTCCATGCCCATAACCCGGTTGCCTTGCAGGTGATTATTCAGCACATCAATACCATAGCACCCCTCATGGTTATCCTGTCCGGGACCAAAGAGTTGTGACTTCATAATGCGCCGAGTTTGGCTCTGTTGGCCTGAGAGCAGCGCTCGCACCCGTTGATCGCTAAACAAAATCGGGCGTTCTTTCATGGTTTGACCTCTGTTACTTACATGTTGAACCGATGAACACAGCAACGCTAAAAAGACAAGACAGAATAATCTGAACATTAGCCTGAAGAAAAATACCAGAATCAAAAATTTAGGTAAACATTAGCTGTGCTTGTTGATTTCACTGCCAGGTTAGGGCCATCGCACCTGCTGAATGATCAGGTCGTCCTACCCGGTCTTACCCAAGATGATCCCCTAAAATAAAGGCGGGGTAACAAATTTGACATATGTCGTCTTTACAATCTCTTACAGTGCAGATGCTGAAACAGCGTACCGTCGCGAGGTAAAAATGCCCCAAAATAAGAGATTGTCGGGTAGCGTTAATTCTATCTCACTCTTTGCATAAAAGCCGACAGTTAATTTCACGGCGTTCATTATGTCTGTTTAACCATTTGCCTGAAAATTAATCAATAAATTTTCCTATGGCAAAAGGCTGAAAAGACGAAATATGTTGTGATTCCGTTAAAATTAGCGTTATAAACATGATGTGGATCTCGTTTTTGACCAATTGGTACAGGCGGGTTTCCAGCAGTGGACTGGCCTTCACCCACTGACATCTCTACAAGTCCAAACAATAAGGAGAAGTCTATGTCGCTTATTAACTGGCAACTGCGTTTTGAAAGCTGGCTCCATGAGACCTGGCCACAGGATGATAAAGCCCACGACGTGGCCCATTTGCGCCGGGTCTGGCAGACAGCACAGCGTATTATGAATGGCACCGAGGCAGATGAGCTGGTTGTGCTTACCGGCTGTTATTTCCACGATATTGTGAACCTGCCGAAAAATCACCCGGAACGTCATCTGGCGTCTGCGCAGGCCGCGGTCGAGACCCGCCGCGTATTGCGCGAGGTCTTTCCTGATTTCCCCAAAGACAAATACGAAGCGGTGGCCCACGCGGTTCATGCTCACAGCTTCAGTGCCGGCGTAACCGCTGAAACGCTGGAAGCAAAGATCGTGCAGGATGCCGACCGTCTGGAATCATTAGGCGCGATTGGATTAGCGCGGGTGTTTTATGTTTCTGGCGCGCTGGGGCGTTCACTGTTCGACAGTGCCGATCCGCTGGGACGTGAACGACAGCTAAATGATACCGAATGGGCGCTGGACCATTTCCAGAAGAAATTGTTGCGCCTGCCTGACACCATGCAAACCGTCGAAGGTAAACGTCTGGCTGAACACAATGCCCGTTTTCTGGTGACCTACATGGCCAAGCTGTGTGCGGAATTGAAAGGGGATTTCTGCGCCCTCGATGAAGACGTGTTACGAGAATTTAGTCCGGTTTCATAGAAATATTAAATTTTTATGACTGTATAGTTAAATCGCACAATACAGGCTACGTTATCTGGGACATTTTTCAGGAGAATCAGTGATGACCGATAACGTAAGCCTTACGATCAAGATTGACCCCACTTTAAAAGAAACCCTTAAATCACTGGCGTTGGAAAACCAAATCTCCCTGAGTCAGGAAGTTTGCCAGCGTCTGCAAAACAGCCTGACCGCCGTGGAACACACCGCCGTCGATAATCAGGGCACAGCTGAAGAGACCGATGAGCAGCTGAATGCCAGCGAGCTTAAACAAATTCGCGCGTTACTGAAAAAATCTAAAAAGAAGAAGTAGGTCGCCTGTTTGTGCCCCTCACTTTGGCGAGGGGCTTCCTTCCTGCCACAATCTACATCATCAACTCGTTACGCCTCCTTTTGCCGATGTCCATCCTCCCGGTCTTAACGTCCTTTATCAGATTTAATGCGCCGCCAGCTTGCCCGATCTTTTTTCCGCCTGGCGCGGGCGCAGCGAAGTGATAGACTGCAGGCGTTTACTTATTGATGTCGGGTGATTATGAGCGAGTTTGACAGCGTGGCGCTGCCGTTAGCCGAACAGGCAAGCCAGCAGAAATTTGATCAGGACTGCGAGTTACTGCACAGCGTGCTGGCGATTTATGACCAAAAACGGGTCCTGGCGGAATTACAGCAAGCCAGCCAGCATGGCTGGACGCGCGACAGCCTGAGTCGCTGGATGAGCGGTAAAAGCGCCGCAACGCCGCTGACTGAAGCCGAACATCAGGCGCTAAGCCAGCTGCTGCCGACACCTCCCGCTCATCATCCGCATTATGCCTTCCGCTTTATCGATCTGTTTGCCGGCATCGGCGGCATTCGCAGTGGCTTTGAGGCCATTGGCGGCCAGTGCGTGTTCACCAGCGAGTGGAACAAATATTCGGTCAGAACCTATAAAGCCAACTGGTATTGCGATCCTGACGCACACCGCTTTAATCAGGATATCCGCGACGTCACCCTGAGCGGCAATCCGGCGGTGAGTGAGCAGCAGGCTTATCAACATATCGATAAGCAGGTGCCTGACCATGATGTGCTGCTGGCCGGATTCCCCTGCCAGCCGTTTTCACTGGCCGGCGTGTCGAAGAAAAATGCGCTGGGCCGCGCCCATGGATTTGAATGTGAAGCGCAGGGCACGCTGTTTTTCGACGTGGCGAGGATTATCACCGCCAAAAAGCCGGCGATCTTCGTGCTGGAAAACGTCAAAAATCTGAAGAGCCACGATAAGGGTAAAACCTTCCGCATCATCATGGACACGCTGGATGAGCTGGGCTATGACGTGGCAGATGCCGACGCCAGCGGCGCCGGGGATCCCAAGATCATTGATGGCAAACATTTCCTGCCGCAGCATCGCGAACGTATTGTGCTGGTCGGGATGCGTCGCGATCTGAAACTGCCGGAATTCACCCTGAAGGCGCTGTCCACGCTTTATCCCAAACAGCGCATCCCGCTACGGGCCTTAATGGAGCCCGAGGTTGACTCCAAATACATTCTGACGCCGACCTTATGGAAATACCTTTATAACTACGCCAAAAAGCATCAGGCAAAGGGTAACGGCTTTGGCTATGGCCTGGTCGATCCGCAGGTGGAAACCGGCGTGGTGCGTACGCTCTCCGCGCGCTATTACAAAGACGGCTCTGAAATTCTTATCGATCGCGGATGGGATCGTCAGCTGGGTGAAGTCGATTTTGACCAGCCCGAAAATCAGCTGCGCCGTCCGCGCCGTCTGACGCCAAGAGAGTGCGCCAGGCTGATGGGCTTCGAAGCGCCGGGCAGTTACCGCTTCCGCATTCCGGTTTCAGATACCCAGTCTTACCGCCAGTTCGGTAATTCGGTGGTCGTGCCGGCGTTTGCGGCGGTGGCTAAGCTGCTCCAGCCGTGGATAGCGTTGGCGGTGAAGCAGCGTTAACTGGCCTGATCCTAAGCTGGGCTATACTTAGCCAAAGCATAAGGATGATAACAATGGCCGACGTTCACTCCTCTGAAATCCGCAGCAAAAACATGCGCGCGATCCGCACGCGCGATACGGCGATTGAAACCCGGCTGGCAGAGTTGCTGACCGGCCTTGGCTTGCACTATCGGGTGCAGGACAAGGCGCTGCCGGGCCGGCCCGATTTTGTGCTGGATGAGTATCACACCATTATCTTCGTCCACGGCTGTTTCTGGCACAAACACCATTGCCATCTGTTTAAGGTCCCGGCGACGCGGACGGCATTTTGGCTGGGGAAAATCGACAGCAATGTCGCGCGAGATAAGCGCTATATTGCCGAATTGAGCGCGGCGGGCTGGAAGGTGTTGCTGGTGTGGGAATGCGCGTTGCGGGGCAAAACGCGGCTGGAAGAAGACGCGATGACCAGCCGGCTGGAAGAGTGGATCTGTGCCGGAAAGGGAAACGGAGAGATCGATTCCCAGGGGATCCGGCAGATTTAAGGGCCGCGTTACTCGCCCAATACGCAAGGCTTTACGGTGGGCTTGGCCGGGAACAGATACTTGCCCAGCGTCACCAGAATGACCGCCAGCACAATAATCCCTAATGCCAGCCACTCTCTTGACGTCAGGCTCTCACCGCCAAATCCAATCCCCAGCAGCACGGCCACCACCGGATTCACATAGGCGTAGCTGGTGGCGATGGCCGGCGGCACATTGCGGATCAGGTACATATAGGCGTTAATGGCGATCACCGAGCCAAACAAGCTCAGATAACCCAGTGCCAGCAATCCTTCAATCCCCGGACGGGTGGTCAGATGCTCACCGCTTACGGTGCTGGCGATCAGCAGGACGATACCAGCGGTCAGCATTTCCACCGCACCTGCCATCATGCCGTGTGGCAGATTGATGCGTGAGCCCCAGACGGATCCAAACGCCCAGCTTAATGAGCCCAGTAGGATCATCAGCGCGCCCCAGGGATTTCCCCCCAGATGGCCGCCGCTATTCAGCAGCACGATGCCAACCAGCCCAACGGCAATCCCCAACCACTCAATCCAGCGGGTCTGAATGCCGAACAGTCGGCTAAAGCACATCGCAAACAGCGGCACCGTCGCCACCATCACCGCTGCAATGCCGGAAGGGACATTCTGGTGCTCAGCCACCGTCACCGCACCGTTACCAATCGCCAGCAGCATGATGCCGACCAGGGCGGCGTTTAGCGCAGGACGCCAGCCTGGCAGTTTTTCGCCACGCAGCAGCAGGAACACCAGCAACACGACACCGGCCAGCAGAAAACGCAGACCTGCCAGCATCATCGGCGGCCAGCTGGCAACGCCCACTTTAATCACGAAGTAGGTCGATCCCCAGATAAAGTAGAGGGCGAACAGCGCGGCCAACAGCGGCAGCAGGGCAGGAGCACGGCGTAACATGATATTTTTCTCGGCCTGTTAAAGGAGGGTTAACTTAACGCTAAAAAAACGTTTCAACCAGATGATAAAACACTTTTTTTCCGGCAGAAGGACGATTAGCGTCACACAAGTTGCATCCCTCGTTCATAATTGTTTAGATCACACTCTTTAACATCTCTCGGCAGGGTAAACCATGGCCAGTATCAAACTCACGGTAAGACGGCTGTATAAAATCAGCGGCGAGCGCATGGTGAATACCCATGCGACCGCACGGATATTTGTCGGTGAACACCTGGTGGCAACCGAAGAGATAAGCGGAATGACCGAAAGCCCGGTGAGTAAATACCTACATCACCATCAGGCCGAAGGGCAACCGATCCGCGTTGAGTGGGATTGCGACGGTATTGCCGATATGGCAGTGGCCGAAATACAGGTTTGTCCCTGTTGTCAGCACGATGAACACTAATAAGGAACGTAATTTTGGCAGGAACGAGCTTACTGACACTTTTGGACGATATTGCCACGCTGCTGGATGATATTTCGGTAATGGGGAAGGTGGCGGTAAAGAAGACCGCTGGCGTGCTTGGGGACGATCTTTCGCTGAACGCGCAGCAGGTTAGCGGCGTTAAGGCCAATCGCGAACTTCCCGTGGTCTGGGGCGTCGCCAAAGGATCTTTCCTCAATAAGCTGATCCTGGTGCCGCTGGCGTTGGTGATCAGTGCGTTTGCGCCCTGGGCAATCACCCCTTTGCTGATGGTTGGCGGGGCTTACCTGTGTTACGAAGGCTTCGAGAAGGTGCTGCACAGTCTGCACAAGGACAAGTCGGCGAACACCCCGGAGGCGAGAGAAGCGCGCATCAAAAAACTCTCCCAGCAAAATGCGGCAGAGTTTGAGAAGAAGAAGGTCAAAGGCGCGATTCGGACCGACTTCATTCTGTCGGCAGAAATTGTCGCCATTACTCTGGGCATCGTCTCTGAAGCACCGTTAATGAACCAGGTGTTAATACTGGCGGGCGTGGCCATTTTGGTGACGGTGGGCGTGTACGGGATTGTGGCCGGCATCGTGAAAATTGACGATCTGGGCATGTGGCTGCAGGAGAAATCCTCGGCGGTGGCGAAAGCCATTGGCGGTGCACTGCTGGCGATGGCGCCGTGGATGATGAAGATCCTGACCGTGGTGGGCACCATTGCCATGTTCCTGGTTGGCGGTGGCATCATTGCCCATGGCGTGCCGGCCATTCATCACTTTATCGAGCATTACACCGCTGATTTTGCCGGGCTACTTGCCTCGGTAATGAGCAATCTGGCGCACCTGGTACTGGGCCTGATTGTGGGGTCAATCGTGCTGTTGGTGGTGAATTTGGTTGCCAGGATGCGGGGTAAATCAGTATAAAGGCAGCTTATTCGCGAGCAAGAACTCTGGAGTGATGATGAAAGACGACATTTTTGAATTTGATATTGATGCCGAGCTGGAACAAGCCGAAGCCAATGCGGAAAAAAAGGCCAGTGAAGTGCCTGCCGACTTAGGTGATGAAGCGGATTGTGAAGGTTGTAAAATCTGACGCCAGAGCGCCAGTACTTTCCCTTAAAAGGCGAATAACTTAGCTTATTCGCCTTTTTTATTTGCCTTAAATTGAGCGGTTTATCGGGATTTAACATAAGTTTTACTCCCCATTAACAGAATAATACTGGCCCGCCTGCTATACCTGAAGTTCCCGGTGTCAGGTCTGCAAACATGAGGGTCAGTTATGATCATGGTCAGTCAGGAAGTGCAGCTTAAAAGTGGTGGTCCGGCGATGGTGGTGACAGGCTATGCCAGTGGCATGGTTGAGTGTCGCTGGTATGACGGTCACAGCGTTCGTCGCGAAGCCTTCAGGGAGGAAGAACTCTCACCTTTGCTCACTGGCGAGAGCCAACTTGCCAGCTAGCACCAAAAAGCAGGACGAAGTCGCTCTCGTCCTGCTTTTTCTTTCCTGAATTGCACTGCCGTCAGGCGCGATAATTACACGTTGCCGGCGTTATCCTCTTCTACCGCGTCATAAATCCGATGCAGAATATCCGGGAACGCTGACTGAACCCGACTCCAGCTCGGGATAAAAGGCTTCTCGTTTGGCCGTTCAATAAACGACTGACCAGCATCCAGAATCGACTGGGTAAACATCTCAACCGCCGCTTCCTCGGCATGCTGATCGAACTTCAGCCCGTTCATCGTCGCTTCGTGGTTATAAACTTCCATCATATCCAGCGCATTGCGGTAATAGGTCGCTTTCAGCACGCGGAACGAGTCGCTGGTGATGTTCACGCCCATCGTCGCCATCTTACGCAGCAGCGACTGCACAATGTCATTGCTCATCCTGCGCAAGCCACCGGTGCCATCCTCTTCCGATAATGGCTGATGCTTGTGGTCATAATTATCGGCAATCTCGACCTGACAACTCTGTCGGGTGGTGTAGTTGCGGTAAATTTCTGACAGCACGCCGATTTCCAGTCCCCAGTCGCCAGGGATCTTGATGCCGTTGAGCACGTGCGTGCGCATGGCGAATTCACCGGAGAGCGGATAACGGAAGCTGGAGAGGTAATCCAGATACTCAGAATGGCCATACACTTTTTGCAGTGAGCGCAGCAGCGGGCCAACCAGCAGGCGGCCCACGCGGCCATTCAGCTTGTTATCCGCCACGCGGGCATAGAAACCTTTGCAGAACTCATACTGGAACGAGGGATTGGCCAGCGGATAGAGCAGACGTGCCAGCATGCCGCGCTCGTAGGTGACAATGTCGCAGTCATGCAGCGCAACGCAGGAGGACTTGTCTGAGGCCAGCGTGTAGCCGGTACAGAACCAGACGTTGCGTCCTTTACCCGGCTGTGACGGCGACAGGCCTTCTTTATCCAGTTCCGCATCCAGCGCTTTCAGACGCGGTCCATCGTTCCACAAAATACGGTGCCGTTGTGGCAACCGCGAGAAGAACTCACGGGCAAACAGAAACTGCTCACGGTCAGCCTTGTCGAGGCCAATCACAATCTCTTCGAGATAGGGGACTTTCGCCAGCTCGTCAACGATGTTGCTTAACGCCGGTCCTTCCAGTTCAGAGAATAAAGAAGGCAGGATTAACGCCATTTTGCGCTTTTTGGAGAAACGCACCAAATCCTTCTCAAGTTCCTCAACCGGCCGGCCGGTGAGGTTATGGAAGTTGGTAATTACGCCGTTCTGGAAAAAATCACTCATCGCATTCCCCTTAATGGCGGGTTATCGGCAGCAGGCCGATCCTCACCCCTGGTTTAAAAAGTGCGTAAGACCTTCACTCCAGCCTTCAGGGCCGAAATACGCACTGTGGAAAACGTGCTCGTTATCTTCACGCTGCAGCGTGACGGGTGTTTTACTGTAACCCTTAATAATGACGGCAAAATCGACTTTATCCAGCATCGGCGCATCATTGGGACCGTCGCCTAAGCCCACCGTCAGCCAGTGTTGGCCGGATGGATTCGGGTAGTGGCTGAGCAAAAAGTCCAGCGCCGCGCCTTTTCCCGCACCCTGATTGGTGACACTCCAGAAACGTCCTCCCTGCAACAGGCCCAGCTGCTCGGCGGCCAGCGCCTGCTTAAAGGCCGTGAACTGTTGTTCGGTGTCCCGCCAGATCAGGCTTTCCGATCCTTCACGCATGCGCGCCAGCGAGGCGTTATGCAGCGTCAACCCGGTCCAGTCAGCCACTTCCTGTTCGGTCACATCGGCAAAACCGGTGAACTTGAAGTGATAGCGGTCGCGCAGCGCGTGCAGGGTCTGGCAAATCTCGGTGTAACCCTTTTGTGTCGGTTGAGCCAGGGCGTCCTTAAACCCTTCCCAATGGATAATGGCGCCATTTTCCGCAATATAGGGTGCGCCGGTCAGACCCAGCTGGCGCTGAAGCGGCAGGATTTCGGCGGCGGTTTTACTGGAACAAATGACCACCGGGATCTGCTGCTCATTAAGGCGATCCAGCCAGGGCTGAGCAGGCTGCCAACTGTAGGTATGATGATCGAGCAGGGAGCCATCTAAATCCGTCACAATCATCAGGGGATCATTCAGCGTGGGCATAAGCCATCCTCCTCGTTCACAACGATAAAAATGCAGGATAATCAGAGAGTATAACTCCGGCTGGAGACTCCGAAGGCTGAAGCGCAGAAATACTGTCCGTTAAGGCCGGAGAAGTGATGAGAATTATCCTAAAAAATAGCGGGGGTTGTACAAGGGCAAAATAAAATGAGAATGCCGTCTCAACACGCGGCAGCATTGGGTTGACCGATTTACGCCATGTACAATTTTCACAATCCTGTACAACTTTGGCGAAACTTGGGACTTGTCTTAGTAGAGAAGTCAGGTACTCTGCTGCAGTCAGAGAATTTCCTCTGTAACGAATTTCAAATGAATTTTTCATTCCCGGCCAGATGGCCGGGATTTTTTTTATCTGTTCACTTCCGAAACCGTAAAATCGCGGATATCGAGTTCGAAGGCGTCGGCCAGTTCGGTGTACGAACGGTACTCCCGACCATCCACCCTGATTTTGTGCGCGCGGTCATTATCCATAAACTCTTTGACCTCGCCGCTGGAACGATCCTGGATCGCTTCCAGTAACGCCTCAACGTCAATATTGACTTCACGCTGAACGTTGTCGCTGTACTCTTTTGCAATAGTCATCACGGAGTTCCTCAGCCGATCGTATCAACTGAGTATAGATGGCGGGAAGGAAAGGGGAGGCGGGAAACAGGCAAAAAAAAGCCCGCGCTGCGCGGGCAAAAATCCTTGTTACTTTTAGGTTGACTGCGCCTTTGGGGATGGTGCAGTGGGGAGAGTGTATGCAATCTCCCTGTCAGAAGTCCCACCGCGAAACGTTAAGAAAGTGAAAAGAGGCGTTGCGCCAGACATTACGTTGTTTTACACGCTGCCACCGGGCGGCATTATGCATAACGGCTATACTTATCAGTCGATTAGACAATAATAAGTTTCAATCCACGCTATGGAGGCGACATGGACCTTTTACGTATCATTATTGCGATTATTTTACCGCCAGTTGGGGTGTTCATGCAGGTCGGTTTCGGCGGCGCGTTCTGGCTGAATATCCTGTTAACGCTTTGCGGCTATATCCCGGGAATTATCCACGCGGTGTGGGTAATTGCACGTCGTTAAATGACTCCACTGCCAGAGGCGTTAATTTCGGTTAAACTTAGCGCATCTATCAAGGGAGGAACGCAATGAAAGTGAACGATCGGGTCACGGTCAAAACCGACGGAGGCCCACGCCGACCGGGCAAAGTGCTGGCTGTAGAAGATTTCAGTGAGGGAACGATGTTTCTGGTTGCGCTGGAAGACTATCCGCTGGGGATTTGGTTCTTCAATGAGATTGGGCATAGCGATGGCATCTTTGTGGAGCCACATCCGGAAGCCTGACGGCTGGAACGGTGTTGCGATCCTGCTGCCTCTGACCCGGCAGCGCGTTATTGAAGTGAAGGGGCGAACTGAAAAGTTCGCCCCTTTTCGATCAGAAGGTTTCCCAGTTGTCGCTGTTCGCCAGCGCAGGGCGGCCGGTGGCCAGCGCGGCTTTAGGCTGAACCGCGTGAACCGGCTGCGCTACGCGGCGTGGCGCGCTGTCACTCAGATGGAAGGCGGCAACGGCCTGGGTCAGGCGTGAAGCCTGTTCTTCCAGAGAAGAGGCGGCCGCTGAGGCTTCCTCAACCAGCGAGGCGTTCTGCTGCGTCACGTTATCCATTTCGGTCACCGCCAGGCTGACCTGCTGGATACCGCGACTCTGTTCATCAGAGGCGGCGGCAATCTCGGCCATAATGTCGGTAACACGGCGCACCGCACCGACAATGTCGGTCATGGTGTCGCCGGCATGGCTGACCTGCGAAGACCCTTTACCAATCAACTCCACCGATTCAGAAATCAATCCTTCAATCTCTTTCGCCGCGCCCGCACTGCGTTGGGCCAGGTTACGCACTTCGCTGGCGACCACGGCAAAACCGCGACCCTGTTCTCCCGCCCTGGCGGCTTCGACCGCCGCATTCAGCGCCAGAATATTGGTCTGGAAGGCGATGCTGTTGATCACCGTGGTGATTTCGGCAATTTTCTTCGAGCTGGTGGAGATATTGTTCATGGTGCTGATCACGCCAGAGACAATTTCGCCGCCCTGACTGGCTTTACCTGAGGCATCGGCGGCCAGCTGGCTGGCATGATGCGCGTTCTCGGCATTCTGTTTCACCGTGGCGGTCAGCTGTTCCATACTGGCTGCGGTCTGTTCCAGCGCGGCGGCCTGCTGTTCGGTGCGCGAGGAGAGGTCGGTGTTGCCGGCGGAGATTTCGCTGGAACCCTGATAAATCGCCACCGCACCTTCACGGACGGTGCCGACGGTTTTCACCAGCGACTGCTGCATATTTTGCAGATTGCTGCCCAGCGTGCCGATTTCACTTCTTCCCCAGTTTTGCAGCGGCGCGGTCAAATCGCCACGGGAAATATGTTCAATTCGCTCAACCGCCTGACGCAGTGGCGTGATCACCACACGACGCAGGAAGATAAAGGTCGCCAGGGTGAGTAACAGCGCGGCAGCAAACGCGGCGGCCATCATAATAAAGCCCAGCCGGGTTTGTGCTTCGGCCTGTTTATTAATGGCGTCGGCGCGTTGAGTACGAATGGCAATGGCTTTTAATAATACGGCGTTATACGCATCATCAAACTTACGGGTGTAATCCGTTTCCTGCGCAATCACCCCTTCGAAACTGCCGTCTTTGGCGCTTTTCACCATCGGCAACAGGCCCTGAGTGACATAAGCATCGAATTTGGTTTTCAGCTCGCCATCCAGCGCCATATCTTCCGGGGTTTTCACCCGACGATTCAGGTAAGCATTAAAGCTTTCCGTCGCTTGCTGAATACGCTTTTCGGTTTGCTTAACATTATCGTTAAAGGCATCCATCTCGCCGATTCGGGCGGAGGCACCGGCATGGATGATATTCAGGCGGGCGGTACGTAAATGGTTAGAACTGTTCGAAATCGCCATTCGGACCTGAATTTCTTCCGTGACGTCCTTCAGTGACTGATTACTCTGGATAAGAAAATAGCTTGCCAGCGCAATACACAGGGCAAACAACAGCAGGATGCCACCCAGGATCGCGGAAAATAAAGGTACCAGTCGCAGATGTTGCCAGAAACTGATCCCGTTTTGTTCGGCATTGAGGTGTGATGATTTCATGTCCTTTTGCTCTCTGTAAGGGGTAAGCGAAGCGGGGAGCTTCGGTCTGTCTACAGAACATCGGCAACAGGCGGAAAAGGCTTAGCGGGGAAATGAGATCTGGTTAACA